>NZ_JARANW010000012.1:0-81928 GCF_029889825.1 Halomonas sp. 11-S5 | reverse complement strand
CGGCCAAGCGGCCAAGCGGCCAAGCGGCCAAGCGGCCAAGCGGCCAAGCGGCCAAGCGGCCAAGCGGCCAAGCGGCCAAGCGGCCAAGCGGCCAAGCGGCCAAGCGGCCAAGCGGCCAACGCCCCAAAAGCCACGATCAATAGTCACTGCATGGCTGAGCGGCGTCGGGGGGTAGACCGGAAAGGAGGTCCTATGCCAGGGGTGAGGAGCATTGCTCCGAACGGGCTGGCCATGGATGGCCAGCACCGGCCCTGCAAGCGAAGCGGGACGCAATAGCGAAGCAGGGCATCGGTAGCGTACAGGGAAGTATTCACAGCGCCTCCTTGGAGGTCTGCTCCCCGCAAAGCCGCGGTGGTGGTGCAATTCCGAGACCGGACATGACATCAAGGGCCATCGAGCCCGGGAGAAAGCTATGGCAGGCCAGACACTCTACGACAAGCTGTGGTCGCAGCACCTCGTCAAGGAGCGTGGTGACGGCACCGCGCTGATCTACATCGACCGCCAACTGCTCCACGAGGTGACGTCTCCCCAGGCCTTCGAGGGGCTGCGCCTGGCGGGGCGCAGGCCATGGCGCATCGATGCCAACCTGGCTACCCCGGACCACAACGTGCCCACCACCCTCAAGGAACGCGCTGAGGGCAACGCCGGCATCAAGGACCCGGTGTCACTGATCCAGGTGCAGACCCTCGACGACAACTGCGTCGAGTTCGGCATTGAGGAGTTCAAGATCAACGACCCGCGCCAGGGCATCGTCCACGTGGTGGGTCCGGAGCAGGGCGCCACCCTGCCGGGCATGACCGTGGTCTGCGGCGACTCCCATACCGCCACCCACGGCGCCTTCGCCGCCTTGGCCCACGGCATCGGCACCTCCGAGGTGGAGCACGTGCTCGCCACCCAGTGCCTGCTGGCCCAGAAGATGAAGAACATGCAGGTGCGCGTCGAGGGCGAACTCGGCACCGGCGTCACCGCCAAGGATATCGTGCTGGCGATCATCGGCCGGATCGGCACGGCCGGCGGTACCGGCTATGCCATCGAGTTCGCCGGCAGCGCCATCCGCGAGCTTTCCATGGAAGGCCGGATGACCGTCTGCAACATGGCCATCGAGGCGGGGGCCAGGGTCGGGCTGATCGCCGTGGACGACACCACCATTGATTATCTGCATGACCGCCACTACGCCCCCAAGGGCGAGCAGTGGGACGCCGCAGTGGCCAACTGGCGCAACCTGGTCTCCGATGCCGACGCCGCCTTCGACAAGGTGGTGACCCTGGATGCCGCCGAGATCGAGCCGCAGGTCTCCTGGGGTACCAGCCCCGAGATGGTCACCGGCATCTCCGGCGAGGTGCCGGATCCGGCTGAGGCCGGCGACGAGACCATGCAGCGTGGCTACACCCGGGCCCTGGAGTACATGGGGCTGGCACCGAAGCAGAAGATCACCGATATCCGCCTCGACAAGGTCTTCATTGGCTCCTGCACCAACTCGCGCATCGAGGACCTGCGCGAGGCGGCCAAGGTGGCGCGCGGCAAGAAGGTGGCCGACTCGATCATGCTCGCCATGGTGGTGCCGGGCTCCGGCCTGGTGAAGCGCCAGGCCGAGGCGGAGGGCCTCGACAAGGTGTTCATCGAGGCGGGCTTCGAGTGGCGCGAGCCGGGCTGTTCCATGTGCCTGGCCATGAACGCCGACAAGCTGGGAGCCGGCGAGCACTGTGCTTCCACCTCCAACCGCAACTTCGAGGGTCGCCAGGGGTTCGGCGGGCGCACCCACCTGGTCAGCCCGGCCATGGCCGCGGCCGCGGCGATCGCTGGCCACTTCGTGGATGTGAGGGGGCTGGGAAACAACGGTGCCGCCAATGACGATGCCCAGGCACAGGAGGCCTGAACCATGAAGAAGTTCGAACGCACCGAAGGCCTCGTCGCACCGCTCGACCGGGCCAACGTCGACACCGACCTGATCATTCCCAAGCAGTTTCTGAAGTCGATCAAGCGCACCGGCTTCGGCGTCAACCTCTTCGACGAGCTGCGCTACCTCGACGAGGGCGAGCCCGGCCAGGATGTCTCGCAGCGCCCGGTCAACCCCGACTTCGTGCTCAACCAGCCCCGCTACCAGGGGGCCAGCGTGCTCCTGACCCGTCGCAACTTCGGTTGCGGCAGCTCGCGCGAGCACGCGCCCTGGGCCCTGGAAGACTTCGGCTTCCGCGTGGTGATTGCGCCGAGCTTTGCCGACATCTTCTACAACAACGCCTTCAAGAACGGCCTGTTGCTGGTGCCCCTGCCCGAGGAGACCGTGGACCGCCTGTTCGCCGAGGTCGAGGCCAACGAGGGCTACCGGCTCGACGTGGACCTGGAGAACCAGCGGGTGATCACGCCCTCCGGCGAGATCATCGCGTTCGAGGTGGACGCCTTCCGCAAGCAGTGCCTGCTGGAGGGGCTCGATGACATCGGCATCACCCTGAAGGACGAGGACGCCATCCGCGACTTCGAGGCGAAGCACCGCGCCGCGCGCCCCTGGCTGTTCCGCGACAGCGCCCAGGCCTGATGACATAGATCTGGCTGCCCTTGCCATGGCGAGGGGCGCCGGGGACAAGCCGAAGAGGAGGTCCTACGCCAGGGATGGCGTCGGTAGCATACAGGGAGGTATTCACAGCGCCTCCTCGAAGGCTTGTCGCCGGGGAAGCCCCGATTGGTGGGGCGGCAATACAAGGAAGCGAAGATGACACAGAAGATTCTGGTACTGCCGGGCGACGGCATCGGTCCCGAGATCACCGCCCAGGCCAGCCGCATCCTGGTGGCCTGCCAGGCCCGTGGCCTCGACGTCGAGGTCGAGGAGGGACTGCTGGGTGGTGCCGCCTATGACGCTCACGGCGAGCCGCTGCCCGCCGAGACCCTCGAGAAGGCCAGGGCGGCCCGTGCCATCCTGCTGGGCGCCGTGGGTGGTCCCCAGTGGGACAAGATCGAGGATCTCGGCAAGCGCCCGGAAAAGGGGCTGCTCGGCGTGCGCAAGCAGCTGGGCCTGTTCGGCAACCTGCGCCCGGCCATCACCTATCCCCAGCTGGCCTCTGCCTCGAGCCTCAAGCCCGAGCTGGTGGCCGGCCTGGATATCATGATCGTGCGCGAGCTCACCGGTGGCATCTACTTCGGCCAGCCGCGCGGCATCGAGGAGCGTAACGGCGAGCGGGTGGGGTTCAACACCTACGTCTATTCCGAGAGCGAGATCGAGCGCATCGGTCGCGTGGCCTTCGAGATGGCGCAGAAGCGCGGCAAGAAGCTGTGCAGCGTCGACAAGGCCAATGTGCTCGAGGTCACCATTCTGTGGCGCGAGGTGATGGAGCGCCTGGCGCCGGAGTATCCGGACGTCGAGCTCTCCCACCTGTACGTCGACAACGCCGCCATGCAGCTGGTGCGTGCCCCCAAGCAGTTCGACGTGGTGGTCACCGGCAACATGTTCGGCGATATCCTCTCGGACGCCGCCGCCATGCTCACCGGCTCCATCGGTATGCTGCCTTCCGCTTCCCTCAACGAGAGCGGTCAGGGCATGTACGAGCCCTGCCACGGCAGCGCGCCGGACATCGCCGGTCAGGGCATCGCCAACCCGCTCGCCACCATCCTCTCGGTGGCCATGATGCTGCGCTACTCCCTGGACGAGCCGGCCCTGGCCGAGCGCATCGAGGCGGCCGTGGGCAAGGTGCTGGACGACGGCCTGAGAACCGCCGATATTGCCTCCGAGGGCACGCGCACGGTCACCACCGCCGAGATGGGCGATGCCGTGCTGGCGGCTTTTGAGGCGCTCTAACGTCTAATTTCAATGATAACTATTCAGGACCCACGGCCCCTCTGGCGCATCATCAGCGCCGGAACAAGGGCAGCCAGAAAAAACGCACCGACAATAAAGAAGCTGTCGCGATAGCCCAACATGTTGCCCTGGCTGTAGATCATGCGGCCGAGATAGTTCATCGCCCCGGCCTGGCGAATCGCCTCCGGCACACCGGCCTGCGCGAGCAAGCCGGTTACATCGCGCAGCAAGCCGGTGGTTGTGCTGTTGCCGGCGTGTTGCGCCGCCGTGAAGCTGTCTACGTAGAGCTGGGACCGTCGTTCCAGAGCGATGGAAAGCAGGTTGACGCCAAACGCCCCACCGAGCTGGCGCACGAAGTTGATCGCGCCGGAGCCCTGGCCGAGTAGCGTCATGGGGAGCGCCTTGAGGGCGCCGGCGTTCAGGCTCGGCATGATGAAACCAAGTCCGATCCGGCCCAGCATGATCCACCACGCAAACAGCCAGAAGGACGTGCCGGTATCGACGCCGGTCATCAGAAACGACGATAACGCGAAGAGTATCAGTCCGAACATGACCGTTGCATAGGCCGGCGTTTTGTCGGTCAGTCTTCCGGCGATCGGGAAGACGAGCCCCAGGATCAGCCCCGCCGGCATCAGCAGCAGGCCGGAACGGGTCGGCGTATAGCCCTGAATCGTCTGCACGAACAGCGGAATCAGGAAGGTCGAGCCGAAGATCCCGGCCCCGAAGATGAAGGCCACGACAGAGGCGCCCGCATAGACCCGGTTGGTGAAGAGCTTGAGGTTGAGCATGGGCGAGGGCGTGTACAGTTCCCAGGCGATGAAGCCGGTGCCCGAGATAAAGGCGACGGCGAAGTCGCGCAGGATGGGATCGGAGAACCATCCATCACGCTGTCCATTCGACAGGCCGTTGAGCAGGGTCACGAGGAACACCGTCATCAGCCCGAAACCGATCCAGTCGAATTTGCGCGCCGGTCCCGAAGTCGACCGCCCCGGCATGAAGATGGTAGCAAGGAACAGGCCAACAACGCCGAATGGCACGGCCATGAAGAACACATAGCGCCAGCTGAAGTTGTCCACCATGATGCCGCCCAGCGTGGGGCCGAGCGCCGGGGCCAGGACCACGCCGATGCCATAGATGCCCATGGCCGAGCCGCGCTTTTCCGGCGGGAAGACCTGGAAGATCGTCTGCATGGCGAGTGGCTGGAGGATACCGGCGGCGGCGCCTTGCAGCACGCGGGCCAGGATCAGCACCCCTCCCGCCGGCGCCAGCCCGCCCATCACGGAGGCGGCGATGAAAACCGTCACCGCCAGCATGAACGTCAAGCGCTGGCCGAGCGTATCGACCATCCAGGCGTTCAGCAGCATGGTCCCGGTCATCGCGGCAAGGAAGCCTGTGGACAGAAGCTGCGCCTTGTCCTGGCCCATACCGAAGGCACCCATGATGTCGGGCAGGGCCACGTTGACGATGGTCGCGGTCAGGATGGTGGCGATCGTGCCCATCATGACCGTTCCCGTAACCAGCCAGCGATACGCCGGGCCGAAGCGGGCGAACAGCCCCTCGATACTGTCCGGGTGCGGCGCGTCAGTCACCAGTGGTGGCCTCCAGCTCTACCATCATGCCGGGCTTGAGTTCGCCGTCGTCCTGCTGCACGGCGATGCGTACCGGCAGGCGCTGGGTGATCTTGGTGAAGTTGCCGCTCGGGTTGGGGTTGGGCAGCAGCGCGAATTCGCTGGTGGCAGCCTGGCCCACCCGCGTGACCGTGCCTTCGAAGCGCCGCCCCGGCAGGGCATCGACAGTGATCGTCACCGTCTTTCCGGGCCGGAAGAAGCGGATGTCGGTCTCCTTGACGTTTGCCTCGACGCGGACGCTGTCCGGATCATGCACCATCAGCAGACGCTGGCCGGGCGTGACGTATTCGCCAGCATCCACGAAGACCCGGTCCACTACCCCCTTGAACGGCATGGCGATGGTGCGATCTTCGAGATCGAGGGCCGCACGCTCCCTTTGTGCGCGCAGCCGCTGTTCTTGCGGACCGAGCTCGGCCAACTGGCGCTGGAGCACCGCGAGTTCCCCGCGTGCGGCCTCGGCCTCGGCAACGGCGGCGCGAGCACTCTCCAGCCCTGCCTGGGCGCTCAACACCTGTTGCCTGGCTGTTTCCAGTGCCGCCCGCGTCTGGTCCAGATACGCGCGGGTGATCGCTCCGCCTGGCGCCAGTTTTTCGGCCCGGGCGTTCTCCGTTTTCGCCAGATTGCGTTGCGCCTTTGCTGCGGCCAGCGCCGCTTCCGCAGCCCTTACCGCTGCCTGTCTGGCGGTAATACGGCTTTGTGTCTGATGGTCGGTGAGCACGATGCGGGCTTCAATTTCCTCCCGGCGGCGGGCGACACCTGCCAGTTGTGCGTCAAGTTCCTGAGCGCGCAGGTGGCTCTCCCGCTCGTCGATCCGGACCAGCACGTCCCCTTTGTGAACGGCATCGCCCGCAATGACGTCAACGGCGGTGACCCAGCCGGGCACCCGGCTGCTTATGGCGACGATGT
The DNA here is from genome assembly GCF_029889825.1 of Halomonas sp. 11-S5. NCBI lineage: Bacteria > Pseudomonadati > Pseudomonadota > Gammaproteobacteria > Oceanospirillales > Halomonadaceae > Halomonas > Halomonas sp. 11-S5. The sequence goes on along the minus strand of NZ_JARANW010000012.1, from coordinate 75,607 downwards.
CGGCTGCAACGCGGGCATCCGTGACAAAGACATGGGTAAACTGTTGCCAAAGCCACCAGCCGCCGGCCCCGATAACGATCAGCGCCGCCAGGATCGCACCATACAGTCGCCGTGGCCGGGCGCGGCCAGGCGGGGAAACCGCCTCTGACGCAGCTTGCGTCTCCTTGTCGGGGGCCGTGCGTAGATTGATTTCCGGATCGTCGCTCTGGCGCTCCGGGCGGTTCACTCGCTGGTCCATGGCTCACCTGTCTATCGGGATTTCATGCGTAAGCTGCATCGCCGTTTCCGCGCCACCCAGCTTGCCGGCGATCTTCTCGAAGACCTTCAGACAGGTCGTCACCTCCGCAGGGGATATGTCGGAGAGGATTTCCGCGCGAACCGCCGCTGTGGTTGCTTCGATTTGTTCCAGAATGGGAGTGGCCTTCGCGCGCAGGTGAACCGATTTGGTGCGGCGGTCGGCAGCTTCTGTTCGGCGTTCGATCAGCCCCTCGGCTTCAAGTCGGTCCAGCGTGCGCACAAGGGTCGGCCCCCGCACCCCGACCGCCTCGGCCAATTCGCGCTGGGTTGCCGCATGGGGCAGCCTAGAGAGTTGCAACAGTGTCAACCAGCGGGAGTCGGTGAGGCCGAAGGCGGCCAGCCGCCGGTCGATCTCGGCGCGCCATAACCGGGCGACCAGCCCGAGGTGGAGGCCGAATTGTTCCTGATCGTTGAGAGACCGCTTCATTTTATTGCCTGAATGGTTTCCTTTGTTATTATGATAGGTAGCTAGCTAATAAATGTCTAGAGGCAGGATCAAGCCCCGCCGCCTGTTCTGTCCGCAGCCTGCCCGGGAAGGCCCCTCATGGCGCTTATTGAAGGAGAACCGCACATGTACCAGACGATCCTCCTGGCCTATGACGGCAGCCAGCAAGGCCGTGAGGCGCTGGCTCAGGGGGCCGAGCTGGCCTCGCTTTGCCGGGCCCGTGTCTATCTCCTCGCCGTCGTCGCCCATGAGCTGGGTGTCGCACTCGCTGAAGCGGTGGCAGCCTCGGAAGACTTGCCGGAGCGTGAATATCAGGAAGTGCACCGCGTACTGACGGAAGGCGCTGAAGGATTGCGGCGGGCGGGACTGTCCGTGGAAACGCGTATCAGCATGGGCAACCCGGCCGAGGAGATCGGCCGAATGGCCCTTGAGGTCGGCGCGGATCTGATCGTGGTCGGTCACCGCGAACAGACGGCGCTGGCCCGGTGGTGGCGTGGCTCCGTCGGCGCCTCGCTGCTTGCCCACACGCCATGCAGCTTGTTGGTGGCCGTTTCGGGCACAAGGCCCGCTTGATGCGCTGCGCGCCCTAATTTTAATTTTGGGCCAGACCCTTAAGGGTCTGACCCCTGTGCCCCGGCGCTCGGCGCTCGGCGCGGCTTTCTGTATAATGTCTGCCACATTCGATTTCTGGAGGGCTTCACATGTTGAAAGTCGGTTTTGTCGGTTGGCGTGGCATGGTGGGTTCCGTGCTGATGCAGCGGATGCTCGAGGATGGCGATTTCAAGGGCATCGAGCCGATCTTCTTCACGACCTCCCAGGTCGGCCAGGACGGTCCCGCCATCGGCGTCGACGTGCCTCCGCTCAAGGATGCCTTCGACCTGGAAGCCCTCAAGGCACTGGACGTGGTCGTGACCTGCCAGGGCGGCGAGTACACCGAGAAGGTCTACGGCGATCTGCGTCAGGGTGGCTGGAAGGGCTACTGGATCGATGCCGCCAGCACCCTGCGCATGGCGGACGAGGGCACCATCGTCCTCGACCCGGTCAACCGCCACGTCATCGATGCCCAGCTGGCGAAGGGCGCCAAGACCTTCGTCGGCGGTAACTGCACTGTCAGCCTGATGCTGATGGGCCTCGGCGGCCTCTTCGAGGCGGATATGATCGAGTGGATGACCTCCATGACCTACCAGGCCGCCTCCGGTTCCGGCGCCAAGCACATGCGCGAACTGCTCAACCAGATGGGTAGCCTGCGTGACAGCGTGGCCGACGAGCTCGCCGATCCGGCCAGCGCCATCCTCGACATCGATCGCAAGGTCACGGCGGCGATGCGCTCGGGCGACTTCCCCACCGACAACTTCGGTGCCCCGTTGGCCGGCAGTCTGCTGCCCTGGATCGACAAGCCCATGGACAATGGCCAGAGCAAGGAGGAGTGGAAGGGCTCCGTGGAGACCAACAAGATTCTCGGCCTCCAGGACAACCCGATTCCCATCGATGGGCTCTGCGTGCGCATCGGTGCCATGCGCTCTCATAGCCAGGCCTTCACCATCAAGCTCAAGAAGGACGTCCCGATCGACGAGATCGAGGATCGCCTGGCCCGCCACAACGACTGGGTCAAGGTGATTGCCAACGACAAGGACGCCACCATCGATGGCCTGACGCCCGCTGCCGCCACCGGCACCCTGAGCGTGCCGGTGGGTCGCCTGCGCAAGCTGGCCATGGGCGGCGAGTATCTCTCCGCCTTCAGCGTCGGTGACCAGCTGCTGTGGGGGGCGGCCGAGCCGCTCAAGCGGATGCTGAAGATCCTGCGCGAGCAGTAAGCCACGTGCGGTTGCCCATGACCGCATGAACGAAAGCGGGACGCCCATGTGGCGTCCCGCTTTCCGTTGGTCGTTGGGCGTTGGTCAGCCAGGATTCGCGCGTTTAGCGATCAATGGCTTATGTTGCGAGTACGATGGCCGGTGATGATCCGGGAGGGCGCCGGCGCAGGGAATGTGATACATAGTCACCATAATCACTAAGAAAATACTACCAGGCCACCGCCGGGGCTCGGCGGGGCGCAGTGGAACGACGCAAGGGAACCCGATGAAACGCAAGCTGACACTCGCCATGCTGCTTTCGCTCTCCGCCGCCAGCCCGCTGGCGCTGGCCCTCGGCCTGGGGGAGGCCGAGGTCACCTCGACGCTCAATGCGCCGCTGCGGGCGAGCATCCCCTTGACGGACAGCAGCGGCCTGCAGGCCGATCTGCTCAATGTCTCGGTGGCCGATGAGCGCGCCTTCTCGGCGGCCGGCCTGCCCCGTACCCCGCTGGCGGCCAGCGTGAAGATGGACGTGACACGACGGCAGGGGCGCCTGATTGTCGACCTGACCACCGAGCGGGCCGTGCGTGAGCCCTGGGTCGATCTGCTGCTGCGCTTCGACTGGCCGGGTGGCCAGCAGCTGCGGGAAGTGACCCTGCTGCTCGATCCGCCGGACTATGACCAGCTCCCGGCCCTGGTCGCGGCGTCCTCGACCGCGCCGCGGGAAGCCGTTTCCGCGCCTCGCGCGTCTGCCCCGGCGGCAGAATCCTCCTCCCGCCCGCTGGCCCGCACCTCCGACGCGGGCGCGGGCAACCCCGCCTGGGTGCGCAGCGGCGACACCCTCTGGGCGGTGGCCGGCCGGCTGAGGCCGGGTAGCGGCATCAGCATGAACCAGATGATGGTCGCCCTGGTGGAGGCCAACCCGGAGGTCTTTCCTTCCGGCAACATCAACGCCATGCGGGCCGGCTTTACGCTGGTGGTGCCGTCCCGCGAGGCCATCGCGGCACGCGCCTCCGCCGAGGCCGACCGTGTCGTCCAGGCCATGAACCAGGCCTGGGCCAATCGCGGCAGCGGTGCGCCGGCGCGAGTGGCACTGGGCGGTCCCTCCGACGCCCCGGCATCGGCCGTGGCCAGCGCCCCGGCACAGCAGGGGGCCTCGGCGGAGCCTGCGGACGAGGTGCCGCCAGAGGCGGTCGAGGCGGCATCCAGCGATGCCGCCCCCAGTGGCGAGGACGCGACCAGCGCGGAGGGGCAGCGGCTGACGCTGCTCAGCGATGCCCAGGTGGCCGCCGAGGGCGGGGTGCCGATCGACGGCGTCTCGGATCAGCAGGAGGCTGAGTCGTCCGCCGGGGCGCCGCCGGGGGAGGAGGCTGCCGCAGCCTCCCTGGCCATGCCTTCGGGTGCCACAGGGGAGGGGCCGTTTATCGACCCCGAGGTGCTGGCGCTGATCCAGGGTGGCGGCGAGCTGACCGAGGACCAGCGGCTGCTGCGCCTCGAGGCGCGTTGGCTCGAGAATCGCCAGGCCCTGGAGGCGGTTCGCAGCGAGCGTGACGAGCTGCAGTCCCAGCTCGGTGACCTTCGCGAGGAGCTGGACGCCATGCGTGACCAGCTGGCCGCGATAAGTGCCGGCGGGCAGGGCGCAGATGCCCCGGGCAGCGGTGGCGTGGTGGCCCCCGGCAGCGAGCCGGAACCTGCCCGGCAGGCGTCCTGGTGGGGCGCGCTCTACCAGGGCGGTACCGACCGCAACCTGATGCTGGGCGGCGCCGGGCTGGCACTGCTGCTGGCGCTGTGGGCCCTGGTGCGCCGCCGCCGCCGCGAGGAGAGCGAGCCGGCGCCGGTGTTCAACGAGGCGCGCCCGGTGGACCCGGCGGCCAGTGGCGTGGTGGTGCCGGGCGGCCCCCAGGCGCAGGAGGCCGATGTCCACGGCGACGACAGGGCGGCGCCGGTGCGCGCGTCCATGCCCGAAGCCGAGGCGATCAACGAGGCCGACATCTTCATCGCCTACGGGCGCTACGACCAGGCGCGTGAACTGCTGGAGTCCAGCCTGGCACGGGAGCCCGGCCGTGATGACCTGAGGCTCAAACTGCTGCGGGTGCAGCTGGAGCAGGGCGATCATGCGGCGGCAGCGCGCCAGGCCGAGCAGCTGCGCGCGGGTGGGGACCCGGATGTCCAGGCCCAGGTCGCCCAGCTGATGGAGCGCCATGTCCGCAACGCCCCGGCCGCCCCTGCGGCAGCGCCCGTGGCGGATACGCCGGCCGACCGGGCCATCTTCCCCAAGGCCGACGAGCTTCCCCCGCGGCGCTTCGATGACCCCGACGCGCCTGACGACCCGCACGCCCAGGACGACGCTGCGACGGACGAAGCGCCTTCTCGTGACACCCCCTCGGTTGAGGCACCGAAGGAAGCACGCGACACCCCCTCCGGCGAGGTGCCGAAGGAGGCGTCGGCTAGCCAGGCGGTGCCCGACGCAGCAGCCTCGGCCGGAGAGCCGGCCGATCCGCTGGCGCGCTATCGTCCGCCCGAGCTGGAGCCAGATCCGCAACCGGAGCCGCAGGAGGATGAGGCCCCTTGGCCGGATGCCGCCGCGTCGTCCGATCCGGATGGCGAGGCGCTCGACGAGGTTTTGCCCGAGCAGGAGCCCAAAGGGGCCGATGAATTGCCGGCAGAGCCTCTGGCCACCCACCAGGCGGATAATGGACGCGAGATCATCGACTATCGTCCCCCGACCCTGGAGGAGCGCCCGGCGCCCCGCGAGGAGACGCCCATGCAGCCCAGCGTGGAGTTCACCTCGTCTGGGGCCGGGGATGGCGGCTCAGCGGATGCCATGCCCGGCATCAGGGCCGAACGCGACATGCCCGAGGACTGGGACGTCGAGGAGGTGGCCTTCCCGCCGCTGTCGCGGGATAATGCCCACTTTTCCGCGGTGGCTTCCTCTACCTCGACCCTGGCCGAGGCGCGGCGCCTGCTGGACGCCGGCGAGGCCGGCCAGGCCCGTGCGCTGCTCGAGAGCCTGATCGACGAGTCCGACGACCCGGATACCCGACAGGGGGCCCGCGAATTGCTGGACCAAACCCCGCCATGAGGCCGAATGACCCTTTTCCGATCCCTCGATGACCACCATCCCCTGACCGGCCGCCTGGCCATGGGGGTGGAGTACGACGGCAGCGCCTACTGCGGCTGGCAGCGCCTCAGGCATGCCCCCTCGGTGCAGGCGGCAGTGGAGGCGGCGCTGGCCAAGGTGGCGAACCAGTTCATCACCGTGCATGCCAGCGGTCGCACCGATTCCGGTGTCCATGCCACCCGCCAGATCATCCATTTCGATGCCCCGGTGCCTCGCTCGCAGAAGGCCTGGGTGTTCGGCGTCAATGCCAACCTGCCCCGGGATGTCGCGGTTCGCTGGGTGAAGTCAGTCCCCGACAGCTTCCACTCCCGCTTCAAGGCCCTGGCTCGGCGCTACCGGTACGTGATTCTCAACCAGCCGAGCCGCCCGGTGCTGGAGCGGGCCTACGCCACCTGGTGTCGCGACCCCCTGGATGCCGAGGCCATGCATCGCGCCGCCCAGGCGCTGGTGGGTGAGCATGACTTCTCGAGCTTCCGTGCCGCCGGCTGTCAGTCGAAGACCCCCTGGCGCCACCTCCACTTCATCGAGGTACACCGTCACGGCCCGCTGGTGGTCGTCGACGTCCAGGGCAATGCCTTCCTGCACCACATGGTCCGCAATATCGTCGGTGCCCTGGTCACGGTGGGGCGCGGCGAGCGTGGCGACGACTACCTGACCGAGCTGATGGCCCTGAAGGACCGGCGGCTCGGCGACGTGACTGCCCCGGCCTGTGGTCTGCACTTCGTCGACTCGCTCTACGACGAGGCGTGGGGGCTGCCCCGCGAACCGCTGGGCCCCAACCTGCTGGCCTTCCTCGGCGAATGGACAGGCGAGCGGCCGTTGCCCGACTGCCCGATGGTCGAGTTTCGCCGCGGCAGGCCTGTAGCCGCCGATGCTTGACCGTGCTTTGACCGGAGCCGCGCTGTGGGAGCGCCGCTTGCGGCGCGATTGAGTTCCCTTAAAAATCCGGAGACCGTTGCCGTAATGTCGATCCCGCTTCGTACCCGCATCAAGTTCTGCGGCCTGACCCGTCCCGAGGATGTCGATGCCGCCGTGGCCGCGGGTGCCGATGCCCTGGGCTTCGTGCTCTGGCCGGGCAGCAAGCGTGCCATCGACGAGCAGCGCCTCGCCGAGCTCTGCGCCAGGGTGCCGGCCTTCGTCACCCGGGTCGGTCTCTTCGTCGACCCGGCCCCGGCACTGGTGGCACGCTGCGCCGAGCACCTGGACCTGCTGCAGTTCCATGGCGACGAGTCCCCCGCGGCCTGTATGGCCGCCGGCTGCCCCTGGATCAAGGCATTGCGCATGCGCGATGGCCTCGATCTCCACGCCGCCGCCGAGGCCTACGGCGGGGCGCGGGCGCTGCTGCTGGACGCCTACCGGCCGGGCGTGCCGGGAGGCACCGGCGAGACCTTCGACTGGTCGCGAATCCCCGCAAGCCTGGCAAAACCTGTTATCCTCGCCGGAGGCCTGACGCCGGACAATGTGGCCGAGGCGATCGCGGCCGTGGCCCCCTTCGCCGTGGATGTTTCCGGCGGCATCGAGGCCGCCCCCGGCGTCAAGGATGCCGCGCGCATGGCGGCTTTCCAGCGGGCCGTGCGCCGGGCCGATGACGCGCGTTGCGGCGCCTGAGCCGTTCGCTTCACCCCGTTTCCCCTACACCCCTTCTGGCGACCCTATGAGGTGTCTTTCGTGAGCAAGTTCAGTGACCTGACCCGACTGCCGGATGCCCGCGGCCATTTCGGCGCCTACGGCGGTCGGTTCGTCTCGGAGACCCTGAGCTTCGCCCTGGATGAGCTGGAGAAGACCTACCTGAGTCTTCGCGACGACCCGGCCTTCCAGGCGGAATTCGACTATGACCTGGCCCATTACGTGGGCCGCCCGTCACCGCTCTACCATGCCGAGCGATGGTCGAAGCAGCTCGGCGGGGCACAGATATGGCTCAAGCGCGAGGACCTCAACCACACCGGCGCCCACAAGGTGAACAACACCATCGGCCAGGCGCTGCTCGCCAAGAAGAGCGGCAAGCCGCGGGTCATCGCCGAGACCGGCGCCGGCCAGCACGGCGTGGCGACGGCCACCGTGGCAGCGCGGCTGGGGCTAAAGTGCGAGGTCTACATGGGCGCCGAGGACGTGCAGCGCCAGAAGCTCAACGTCTACCGCATGCGCCTGCTGGGAGCCAACGTCATCCCGGTGGAGTCCGGTACCCGTACGTTGAAGGACGCCATGAACGAGGCGCTGCGCGACTGGGTGACCAATGTCGACGACACCTTCTACATCATCGGCACCGTGGCCGGGCCGCATCCCTACCCGATGCTGGTGCGCGACTTCAATGCGGTGGCCGGGCGCGAAGCGCGTGAGCAGTCCTTCGTGGAGTTCGGCAAGCTGCCCGATGCGCTGATCGCCTGCGTGGGCGGTGGCTCCAATGCCATGGGCCTCTTCTATCCGTTCGTCGAGGATGACGACGTCGCCATGTACGGCGTCGAGGCCGGTGGCGATGGCGTCGAGACCGGCCGCCATGCCGCGCCCCTGGCCTCCGGCGCGCCCCGCGGCGTGCTGCACGGCAACCGTACCTACCTGATGTCAGATGAGGGAGGGCAGGTCTCCGACACCCACTCCATCTCGGCGGGCCTGGACTACCCCGGCGTCGGTCCCGAGCATGCGCTGTGGAAGGACGTGGGCCGGGTCAACTATGTCGCCGCCAACGACACGGAGGTCCTCGAGGCCTTCCGCGAGCTGACCCGCGTCGAGGGCATCATGCCGGCCCTGGAGTCCGCCCATGCCCTGGCCTATGCCAAGGTGCTGGCCCCCACCATGCGTCCCGACCAGAACATCGTGATCAACCTCTCCGGCCGCGGTGACAAGGACATCATGACCGTGGCAAAGATCGACGGGATCGAATTCTAGATGACGGCCCAGACCATGAATCGTATCGACCAACGCTTCGCCGCGCTCAAGGCCGAGGGCCGCCGCGCGCTGATTCCCTACATCACCGCCGGTGACCCGGCACCCGCGCATACCGTCGGCTTCATGCACGCCCTGGTGGAAGCCGGGGCCGACATCATCGAACTGGGGGTGCCGTTCTCGGACCCCATGGCCGATGGGCCGGTGATCCAGAAGGCCTGCGAGCGTGCCCTCAAGCACGGCGTGCGGCTCTCCCACCTGTTCGAGATGGTGCGCGAGTTTCGCCAGACCGATGGTGAGACCCCGGTGGTGCTGATGGGCTACCTCAACCCGGTGGAGCGCATCGGCCTTGCGGCCTTCGCCGATCAGGCCGCCGAGGCCGGCGTCGACGGCGTGCTGATCGTCGACATGCCGCCCGAGGAGGCCGACGAGGTGGGGCCGCTGCTCAAGGCCCGCGGGCTGGCCTCGATCTTCCTCGTCGCCCCTACCACCTCTCGCGCCCGGGCCGCTACAATATGTGCCCACGGCGAGGGCTACATCTACTATGTTTCGCTGAAGGGCGTGACCGGCTCGGCGACCCTCAATGCCGAGGACGTGGCCGAGCACCTGGCGCCGCTGCGCGAGCTGACCGACCTGCCGCTGTGCGTGGGCTTCGGCATCCGCGACGGGTCCTCCGCCGCCGAGGTGGGCAAGGTGGCCGATGGCGTGGTCGTCGGCTCGGCGCTGGTCAACCGCATCGCCGAGAATGCGGAGCGTCCCGAGGCGATCCCGGCCGCCCTGAAGGCGGTACTGGGGGAGATGCGCCAGGCCCTGGACGCCTGATCCGCGCCCGTCGCCAACCGAATCGACCCTGCCCCCGGCGCCGCCGGGGGCATCAGCCTATACGGAAGTGTTTCTGACATGAGCTGGCTAGACAAGATCGTGCCCTCGGTGGGCCGCATCCAGCGCAAGGATCGCCGGGCGAGCGTGCCTGATGGCCTGTGGCGCAAGTGTCCCAAGTGCGAGGCGGTGCTCTATCTCCCCGAGCTGGAGAAGCACCATAACGTCTGCCCCAAGTGCGACCACCATCTGCGGCTGACCGCCCGCAAGCGGCTGGACTGGTTCCTGGACAAGGAGGGCCGCGAAGAGATCGCTGCCAACCTCGAGCCGGTGGATCGCCTCAAGTTTCGCGACTCCAAGAAGTACAAGGACCGCCTGGCGGCGGCCCAGAAGGAGACCGGCGAGAAGGATGCGCTGATCGCCATGCGCGGCTCCCTGGAGGGGCTGCCGGTGGTGGTGGTGGCCTTCGAGTTCACCTTCATGGGTGGCTCCATGGGGGCCGTGGTGGGGGAGAAGTTCGTGCGTGCCGCGACCGTTGCCCTGGAGGAGGGCATCCCGCTGATCTGCTTCTCCGCCTCCGGCGGCGCACGGATGCAGGAGGCGCTCTTCTCGCTGATGCAGATGGCCAAGACCTCGGCGGCCCTGGAGAAGCTCAAGCAGGCCGGCGTGCCCTACATCTCGGTGCTGACCGATCCGGTGTTCGGGGGTGTCTCGGCGTCCCTGGCGATGCTCGGCGACCTCAACGTGGCCGAGCCCAATGCGCTGATCGGCTTCGCCGGGCCCCGGGTCATCGAGCAGACGGTCCGCGAGCAACTGCCGGAAGGCTTCCAGCGCAGCGAGTTCCTGCTCGAGCACGGCACCGTGGACATGATCGTGCCGCGCGGCGAGATGCGCGAGCGACTGGGCGGCGTGCTGCGCAAGCTCAGCCACTGGCCGGTGGCCGGGCAGGGCGCTGACGTCGGCGACGAGCCCGATCTCGTCCAGGCGGCCGAGCAGGCCGAGCACGAAGAGGGCCTGGCGATGACCGGCCCGTCGTCGGCCGCCGCGGCGGAGGCCGCTGAGCCGGAGGTCGACAGCGATGTCGAGCAGGCCGGCGAGCGCCCCGATCCGGCGCGCTGATCGATCGGCATGAGCGATCACGCCCTTCCCGATACGCTTCCGGCCTGGCTGGCGCGGCTGGAGGCGGCGCACCCGGTCGGCATCGACCTCGGCCTCGAGCGTGTGGCCGAGGTCGCGCGTCGCATGGGCCTGTTCGATGCTCCCCTTGCCGGCCGGGTCATCACCGTGGCCGGTACCAACGGCAAGGGGTCGACCGTGGCCATGCTCGAGGCACTGGCCCGGGCCCATGGTCTCCCCACAGCGACCTACACCTCGCCCCACCTGCTGCGCTACAACGAACGCCTGCGTCTCGACGGCCAGGAGGCCGATGACGCGACGCTGATCGCTGGCTTCGAGGCGGTGGAGGCGGCGCGTCTGGCGGGCGAGCCCGTCAGCCTGACCTACTTCGAGGTGGGTACCCTGGGGGCGCTGTGGGCCATCGCCAGAGGGCGAGCGGACCTGGCGATCCTCGAGGTCGGTCTCGGCGGCCGGCTGGATGCGGTCAACATCATCGACCCGGACGTGGCGGTGATCACCACTGTGGCCCAGGATCACGCCGCCTTCCTCGGCACCGACCTGCAGGGCATCGGCCGCGAGAAGGCTGGCATCCTGCGTGCCGGTCGGCCTGCGGTGCTGGGCAGCACGACGCTGCCGGACAGCGTGCGCCAGGTGGCTAGCGAACTCGGCGCCGCCATTTATGCCCTGGATGAGTCGTTCTGCCGTGAGGGAGAAGGTGAAGGCTGGCGCTTTTGGAGCTTTCGGAGCCTTTTTGGGGGCAGACCCCAGTCAAGTGGCCCTTCTTTTTCCGATCTCCCCGACCCGGGCCTACCCCTGGACAATGCCGCCACGGCCCTACAGGCCCTGAGCCTGGTCGGTGTCGATCTGGACGCGGACGCTTGTCGCCGCGCTCTTGCCGGTGTGCATCTGCCGGGGCGCCTGCAGTGGCTGGGACAGTGGTGCCTGGATGTCGGCCACAACCCCCATGCCGCTGGCTATCTGGCCCAGCGCCTGACGGCGCGCCCCTGCACGGGACGCACCATCGCCCTGCTGGGCATGCTCGCCGACAAGGATGCCGATGGCGTGATCGCCGTCCTGTCGCCGGTGGTGGATGCCTGGGTGCCGGTGAGCCTCGCGGGGGAGCGTGCCCGCACGGCGGAGGATCTGGCCGAGCGCCTGGCCCGCTACGGCGGCGAGGTATGGCACCGCGGCGCCTCGCCGGTCGAGGCGGCCGACTGGCTGGCGGCTCGGCTCGCGCCCGAGGATCGGGTGCTGGTCTGCGGCTCCTTCTTCACCGTGGCCGAGGTGCTGGAATGGCGGCTGGCATCGGATCAGACTGCAGGGGAAGATACGCTCATCGACGAGGGAGCGAGATGAAATACGGAATGCGAGAACGTCTCAGCGGAGCAGTGATCCTGATCGCCCTGGCGGTGATCTTCGTCCCCATGCTGTTCGACGATCCTGCACCGCGCAGCGAGCGCCCCCGGCCGGTGATGACCATCGAGCAGCCGGTGGAGGTCGAGCGTCGTGACGTGCCCGACCCGCAGCCGCCGTCGAGCCTCGGGCAGATCCAGTCGCCCGATGGGGTGTCGTCGCCTGGCCAGGAGGCCGCGCAGGATCGGGGCGAGCCGGAATCCGAGCAGGCGGTCGCGGCCGTCGCCGAGGGGGCGTCCGGGGTGCCCGCCGAGGATCCCATCGCCGAGCTGGCGCGTGCCGCCGATCAGCGCTTGTCGAGCCAGGCTGAGCAAGCGAACCGCGAGCCGGCCCCCGAGGGCCAGTGGGCTGTCCAGGTAGGCAGTTTCGGAAAGCCGGCCAACGCCGAGCGTCTCGAATCGAACCTGTCCGCGCAGGGGCTGCCCGTTTACAGCCGCGTCCGCGATAATGGTCTGATGACCGTCTATGTCGGCCCCTATGCGACCTCCCGCGAGGGCGAGGAGGTGATGGCCAAGCTCAAGGCCGAGTCCAATCTCCAGGGCCTGCTGGTGCGGGCGGGCAACTGAGCATGGCGCTGACCTGGATCGACTGGCTCTTCGTGGCGGTGCTGGTGGTGACCGGGCTGACCGGCTTCCTGCGCGGGCTGATCCGCGAGGCGCTAGGGCTGGCCGCCTGGATCATCGCCCTGCTGGCCGCGCGGCTGCTGGCCGAGCCGGTGGCGGACCTGTTCTCCGAGGTGATCGACAATCCCGATGGACGACTAGTGCTGGCCTTCGTGCTGGTGATCTTTGCGGTGATTCTGCTTTCCGGCATCATCATCCGCCTGGTCCATGCCGCCGTGGAGTGGGTCGGCATGGGGTTCCTGAACCGGGTGACTGGTGCCGCCTTCGGCATGGCCAAGGGGGCGGCGATCCTGGTGCTGGCGACCATCCTGCTCAGCCTGACGCCGCTGGTGCAGCTGCAGGCCTGGCAGGAGGCCGAGCTGCGGCCGAGCTTCGAGCAGCTGCGCGACTGGGCGGTGAGCCATCTCGAAGGCTGGGAAGGGCGCCTGCCCGAGACGCCGGCGTCGCTGCGCGAGCTCTCGCTGCCGCGTCCGGACCAGCCGCCGGCCACTCAGCTCGAGTCGGCACCGGACGACGCCACCGAGGCGATGCCCCCCTGACCAAATACGAATCCCGGGGCGGGCCGGACACGGTCCCGTCCCGACTCTTCAAGGCAATTACCAGGCAAGCGAGGTAAGGTAGAATGTGCGGTATCGTGGGCCTGATGGCCAAGCAGGCGGTGAACCAGGGCATCTATGACGCCCTGACTGTGCTCCAGCATCGCGGACAGGATGCCGCCGGCATGATGACCTGGCATGAGGGCCGCTTCCTGTTGCGCAAGAGCAACGGCCTGGTGCGTGACGTCTTCCACACCCGCCACATGGCACGCCTCAAGGGCAACCTGGGCATCGGCCATGTGCGCTATCCCACCGCGGGCTCCTCCAGCGAGGCGGAATCGCAGCCGTTCTACGTCAACTCGCCCTACGGCATCACCCTGGCCCACAACGGCAACCTGACCAATTCCGACCAGCTCAAGCAGGAGCTGTTCTCCTCCGACCTGCGCCACATCAACACCAGTTCCGACTCGGAGGTGCTGCTCAACGTCTTCGCCCACGAGCTGGGCAAGCAGGGCCTGCACCTGGAGCCCGGCGACATCTTCGACGCGGTGCGACGCGTATATCGTCGCTGCCGGGGCGGCTACGCCGCGGTGGCGATCATCAACGGCGTGGGGCTGGTGGCCTTCCGCGATCCCCACGGCATCCGTCCGGTGGTGTTCGGCACCCGCGACGAAGGACAGGGGCAGGAGGTGATGATCGCCTCCGAGTCGGTGGCGCTGGACGTCGGCGGCTTCGAGCTGCACCGTGACCTGGCCCCGGGCGAGGCGATCTTCGTTGACATGACCGGCGCCATCCATACCCAGCAGTGTGCCGATCATCCGCGGCTTGCCTCCTGCATCTTCGAGCACGTCTACCTGGCACGCCCCGACTCCATCCTCGACGGTGCCTACGTCTACGGCACTCGCATGCAGATGGGCCGCAAGCTCGGCGACCGGATCCAGAGCGAGTGGCCGGAGCACGACATCGACGTGGTGATCCCGATTCCCGACACCTCGCGCACCTCCGCCCTGGAGCTCGCCCAGCACCTGGGCGTGACCTATCGCGAGGGCTTCATGAAGAACCGCTACATCGGGCGGACCTTCATCATGCCGGGCCAGACCCAGCGCAAGAAGTCGGTGCGCCAGAAGCTCAACGCCATCGGCGTCGAGTTCAAGGACAAGAACGTGCTGCTGGTGGATGACTCCATCGTGCGCGGTACCACCTGCAAGCAGATCATCCAGATGGCCCGGGAGGCCGGCGCGCGCAAGGTCTACTTCGCCTCGGCCGCGCCGCCGGTGCGCTATCCCAACGTCTATGGCATCGACATGCCGGCGGCCAGCGAGCTGATCGCCCACGGTCGCAGCGAGGCCGAGGTGGGCGAGCTGATCGGCGCCGATCGGATCTTCTATCAGGATCTCGACGACCTGAAGGCCGCCTGTCGTGAGGTGAACCCGGAACTCGAGGCCTTCGACTGTTCGGTGTTCGACGGCAAGTACGTCACCGGCGATATCGATGAGCGTTACCTGTCGGACCTCGAGGCCTCGCGCAGCGATGACGCCAAGCAGCAACGCAGCGCCGGCGACCATGCCCTGGTGGGGATGCACAACCAGGAAGATGACATCGACGACTGAGGGGCACGTCATGCAGCAGGATCAGACACCGCAGCAGGAATGGGAGCTGGAGACCCTGGCGATCCGTGCCGGCCACCAGCGTACCCATGAGCAGGAGCATGGCGAGCCGATCTTCCCGACCTCGAGCTTCGTCTACGGCAGCGCCGCCGAGGCGGCGGCCAAGTTCAGCGGCGAGCAACCAGGCAACATCTACTCGCGTTTCACCAACCCCACGGTGCGTACCTTCGAGCAGCGCCTGGCGGCCATGGAGGGGGGCGAGCGCTGCGTGGCCACCAGCTCCGGCATGGCGGCGATCCTGGCCACGGCGCTGGCCCTGCTCCAGTCGGGCGACGAGATCGTGGCCTCACGCTCGCTGTTCGGCTCCACGGTCAGCCTGTTCGACAAGTACCTGGGCAAGTTCGGCATCACCACGCGCTACGTGGAGCTGTCGAACCTCGAGGCCTGGGAGGAGGCGATGACGCCGGCCACCCGGCTGCTGTTTGCCGAGACACCGTCCAACCCGCTCTCCGAGGTGGTGGACATCGCGATGCTGGCCAGGATCGCCCGGCGCCATGAGGCGTGGCTGGCCATCGACAATTGCTTCCTGACCCCGGCGCTGCAGAAGCCGATTGCCCTGGGCGCCGACCTGGTGATCCATTCCGCCACCAAGTACCTGGACGGCCAGGGCAGGGCGATCGGCGGTGCCGTGGTGGGGCGTGACAAGGAGCTCGAGGAGGTGTTCGGGGTGGTGCGCACCTGTGGCCCTTGCTTGAGCCCCTTCAATGCCTGGATCTTCACCAAGGGCCTGGAGACGCTCAACCTGCGCATGAGGGCGCACTGCGAGAACGCCCGGATCCTGGCCGAGTGGCTGGAGGGGCATCCCGCGGTGGCGCGCGTCCACTACAGCGGCCTGGCCACGCATCCACAGCACGAGCTCGCCAGCCGACAGCAGCAGGGCTACGGGGCGGTTCTGGGCTTCGAGGTGAAGGGCGGACGCGAGGCGGCCTGGTCGGTGATCGATGCGACCCGCATGATCTCCATTACCGGCAACCTGGGGGACGTCAAGACCACCATCACCCATCCCGGCACCACCACCCATGGACGCCTCTCGCAGGACCAGAAGGACGCCGCCGGCATCACCGAGGCACTGATCCGCGTGGCGGTTGGCCTGGAGGCCATGGAAGACATCCGCGCCGACCTGGCCCGCGGGCTCGACGCGCTGGTGTGAGCTCGATTCGCCGTGGTTTACCTTGCCACCCGCCATGACTGCCGTGGCGGGCGGCATGTGGTTTTTCCGAACGGTGCGTTCGGCTTTTTTCAGCGGATGGCGATGATGCGCTGCGGTAAGCTGTTGCGATTGATACGACGCGGACCGAGGCATCTGAACATGTGGAAGAACACCCGCAGCGGCTGGGGGCTGGTCAGCATCCTGCTGCACTGGATCAGTGCCCTGGCCATCCTTGGCCTCTTCGCCCTGGGCTGGTGGATGACCGGGCTCGGCTACTATGACAACTGGTACAACCTGGGGCCCTGGTGGCATCGCTCCATCGGCATGTTGCTGCTGTTCGTCACCCTGATCCGTGTGGTGTGGCGCATCGTCACCCCGGCGCCGGTGTCGAAGGGGCATCGCCTCGAGCGCCTGGCCGGCCATCTCGGCCACATCGGTCTCTATGGGCTGATGCTGGTGGTGCTGGTCAGCGGCTACTTGATCTCCACCGCCGATGGCAAGGGCATCAGCGTGTTCGACGCCTTCGTGGTGCCCGCGCTGATCAGCGGTCTGCCCCAGCAGGCCACCGTGGCCGGCCAGATCCACTGGTACAGCGCCCTGGCACTGATCCTCCTGGCGGCGGGACATACCCTGGCCGCCCTGAAACACCATTGGGTCGATCGTAATGACGTCCTGTGGCGCATGGTCGACCCGCGCCGTTCCCGTCGTCCTTGAGGCGATTTCCCCTGACATGACCCGTAAGGAGAGACACATGATGACCAAGAAGACCGCCATCGCCACTGCGTTGAGTGCCGCCGCCCTGATCGGCGCCAGCCAGGCCCAGGCCGCTGACTACGCCATCGATACCGATGGCCAGCACGCCTTCGTGCAGTTCAAGATCAGCCACCTGGGCTACTCCTACATCCTCGGCAGCTTCGAGGAGTTCTCCGGTAGCTTCAGCTACGACCCCGAGAACCTGGAGGCCGCGGCCGCCAGCGTGGAAGTCGACGTGACGAGTCTCAACAGCAATAATGCCGAGCGTGACAAGCACTTCAAAAGCGAGGACTTTCTGGACGCGGGCGAGTATCCCACCGCTACCTTCAACTCCACCGGTTTCGAACCGACCGGCGACAACGAAGGTGTGCTGACGGGTGAGTTGACCCTGCACGGTGAGACCCACGAGATCGAGATGCCGGTCACCCTGCTGGGTGAAGGCGAGGATCCCTGGGGGGGCTATCGTGCTGGCTTCGAGGGCTCCACCACCCTCACACTGGCCGACTACGGTATCGACATGGGCGACTTCCCCGAGGTGATGCACGAGCTCGAGCTCTATGTGACCTTCGAGGGGGTGCGCCAGTAAGGCCTACCCCGCGGCTTCTCCCGCAGGCAGTAAGACGCCCCCCGGAGCATCTCCGGGGGGCGTTTCGTTGCGGGGTCAGCGGTGGGAGTCAGCGGGTCTCGTTGAGCACCGCTTCGGGGAAGTGTCGACGCAGGATGCGGTTTTGAAACTCATCCACGAAGCGGCTGTTGATGATGATGATGAAGCGCTCGAAGGGCGCATCGGCATCTTCCTGGTGAATGCCGTCCACGCTGTGGTAGAGGCGGTCGTCACGCAGGTGCAGGATGTCGCCAGGGGCGAGGGTCGTGTCGACCAGGGGCTGAGTTCCCGCCTTGTCGGCATAGAGGTGGTTATCGCCCCCGGCGACATTGTGGCGGTTCAGCACCAGGATGCTCAGCGCCTTGCAGCCGTCGGCATGGATACCCTGGCCCTGCAGGGGATCGACCATGCCCTCGCCGCGAACGCCGGTGATCTGCATCAGGATGGGCTCGTTGGGCTTCAGGTCCCACAGCCGGGCCCAGGCGCGCACGAAGGCTTTCACATCCGGGCGGGCCATGAACTCGGGCGTCAGCGGCTCATAGTAGCGCAGGCGATCCGCCATGCTCTCGGCATCATTGAAGGCGCCACCCTGCGCCATGGGGCAATGGCCCATATCATAGACCTCGCCCCGCTCATCCAGGGTCAGCCAGGACATGCGCTTCCAGCGACGGTTGACGTAAGGGTCTCGGGGCAGGTCGGCGATAGACGCCTGCCAGGCCTCGAGATCCACCCGGGAGCGCACTTCGGTCCTGGCCCAGTCCTGCCGTTGCAGGGCGCTGGTGACATCCGGCGACCAGTAGTCGGCTACCGGGTCGAGGGGCATGGTAGCGGGATCGAAGCCGTACTTGAGGGTATCGAGTTTCATGGGGTCTTCTCCATTGGGTCGTGGGCGTGATTGCCCGGTGGTTGCCCGAAAGCCCGGGCAACCTAGGAAAAAGAGAAGATTTGCAACGAAATGTCAAAAAATGTACGAGACTTGTCCTACTGGTCGGCTGGGATCTTTCATTGAAACGTCGGAGGCCAACGCCTGGCCGACCCGCCATGCCGTGTAGGATATTTCCTACACATGCAGGTAGGATGAGGGTTCACGATGTCGCACGATGGGGCCATCCAGCCTCATGATGAGAGGCGGTATCGTCTTCCAAAGACGAGGGTGCGAATGAGCGGTCGCGATACCGGCTTCCGGCATTGGCTGGCACGTCGGTGGCAAGAGGTCAGAGCGAGAAGGCCCGATGCCCGGGACGATAGCGTCCGGGACGATGTCGAGGTCGTGCGCCGCCAGTACCTGGAGAGCGAGCAACGCTTCCGGGCCCTGCTGGAGAGCCTGCCCAAGGTGGCGGTCCAGGGCTATGATCACGAGCGGCGCGTGATCTACTGGAACGAGGCCAGCACCCGGCTCTATGGCTATGCCCCCGAGGAGGCCCAGGGCCAGTTGTTGGAAGAGCTGATCATCCCGGCGCCGATGCGCGAGCCGGTGATACAGGCGCACCGGGCCTGGGTGCGGGAAGGCGTCGAGATTCCTGCCGATGAGCTCGAGCTCCAGCACAAGAGCGGGGAGCTGGTCCCGGTCTTCTCTCACCATGTCATGCTCGGCGAGCACACCGATGACCCGCTGATGTTCTGTGTCGACGTGGACCTTTCGGACCAGAAGCGGGCGCATCGTGAGCTGGATTTCGCCACGCGCTTCGATTCGCTGACCCACCTGCCCAATCGCCAGACCTTCGAGGCGCAGCTGGACGAGGCCATCGCCGACTGTCGCCGACAGGACGCCGGGCTGGTCCTGGTCTACCTGGACATCGACCACTTCGTGGAGATCAATGACGCCCTGGGCTACGAGCAGGGTGATCGGCTGCTGGTCGAGCTGACCCGGCGGCTGCATCGGGCGACGCGAGCCTCCGACCTGATGTCTCGACTCTCCAGCGACGAGTTCGTGATCGCCTTCCCGGGCTTCCAGCGCGAGGATGTGCTCTCGCAGCTGGTCCACAAGGTCCAGCAGGTGCTGCGTGCTCCCTTCCTGATGGATGGTTCCCGACGCCACGTGACGGCCTGCCTGGGTGTCAGTCTCTATCCGGACAACGGCGATACGGCGCGCGAACTGATCCGCAATGCCGATGTGGCCAAGAACCGGGCCAAGCTGGATGGCCGCGGCAGCGTGTGGTTCTTCGACCAGCAACTCCACGACGAGCTGCTCCACCAGCATCGCCTCGTCGACCGACTGGAGCAGGCCCTGGACAGTGGAGAGCTCTCGCTGCATTACCAGCCCCAGGTATCTCCCGTCAGCGGTCGCATCGAGAACCTCGAAGCGCTCCTGCGCTGGCAGCCGGCGGAGGGTCCGCCGATCTCGCCGGCCGAGTTCATTCCCCTCGCCGAACGCTCCGACCTGATCCATCGTCTCGGTGACTGGGTCATGGAGACCGCCTGCCATCAGCGGGCGCTGTGGCGTGATGCCGGCCTGGCACTCGAGCGCATCGATATCAATTTCTCCGGCCGGCAGATGAGCCGGCCCGACGTCTTCCAGCGCTTCGAGGCCTGCCTGGCACGCCATGGTCTCGGGCCCCGGCATATCGGTCTCGAGCTCACCGAGAATGTGCTGATCGAGGCCGACGACAGGATCCTGGAGGGGTTACACCGGCTCCACCAACTGGGCTTTCGCATCGCCATCGATGATTTCGGCACCGGCTACTCGTCGCTCAGCTATCTCAAGCACTTCCCGGTCACGGCACTCAAGATCGATCGAACCTTCGTGCGGGATGCCCCGGACCAGCCCGAGGATCGGGCCATCATGGAGGCCGCGATCTTCATCGGCCATCGCCTGGGCCTCGAGGTCGTGGCCGAAGGCGTCGAGAACTGTGAACAGCTGACGTTGATCCGGGAGTTGCGCTGCGACCTGGTCCAGGGGTTCTATTTCTTCCGTCCCATGCCCGCCCTGGAAATGGAGCGCGTCCTGGGAGGGCTGGTGACGGGACACCAGGGGGTGTCGGGCTGAGTCTGGCGCCCGCTTGGCGTAGAATGCCAGCCTTCCGAACGACCACGGAGCCCCTGTGAATCCCCCCGACAAATCCCGTTCCTCGCTTGGCCTGACTCTCTGGCGCCAGACCTGGCCCATGGCCATCGGCGTGCTGGCACTGCTCGGCTTCCAGCTGGTGGACAGTGCCTTCATCGCGCGACTCGGCACGGCACCGCTGGCCGCCCAGTCCTTCACTTTCCCGCTGTCCTTTCTGGTCATCGGCGTTCAGGTCGGCATGGGGATCGCCATCGCGGCGCTGATATCGCGTGCCCTGGGGGCAGGGGAGTCCACCCGGGCACGACGACTGGGCAGTCTGGTACTGCTGGTGGGGACCGTCACCATCGCCCTGCTGGTGCTGCTGCTGTGGGCCATCCAGGCGCCCGTCTTCGCCCTGCTGGGGGCCGATGAGTCCACCCGTGAGCTGATCCGAGCCTACTGGGCGCCCCAGCTGCTGGCGGCCTGGTTGGGGGCGTTGCTCTATTTCGGCTATAGCCTGTTCCGGGCCCATGGGGACACCTGGCTGCCCGGCAAGATGATGGTGATCACCAGCCTGGTCAATCTGGTCCTCGACCCGCTGTTGATCTTCGGTGTCGGTCCCTGGCCGGGCTTGGGTCTGCCCGGGGCGGCGTGGGCCACCTCGATCGCCTTCGCGACGGGCCTGCTGGTGCTGAGCCGTCGGCTGGCAGGCATGGGCTGGTTGGCGGCCGAGGGACTGCTCGGGGAGCTGCGCCGTTCACTGGTGCCCTTCGCCGGCATTGCCGGGCCGGCCATGATCAGCCAGCTGATGCCGCCCCTGGCGGCGATGCTCGCCATTTCGGTGGTGGCCTCCCTCGGCGAGGCTCAGGTGGCGGCCTGGGGGCTGGCCAGTCGCCTGGAAACCCTCTCGCTGATGGTGGTGCTGGCCATGACCATGTCGCTGCCGCCCTGGCTCGGGCGCTGTTACGGCGCCGGGGACTGGGACCAGATACACCGGCTGATGCGCCTGGCGCTCCGGGTGGTGGTGGTCTGGCAGCTGTCGCTGGGGATCCTGATGGCCCTGGCCTCTCCCTGGGTGGCGCTCGCGCTTTCCGGCAATCCCGAGGTGCGTGATGACCTGGCGACGCTGATTCGCTTCCTGCTGCCAAGCTATGCGGCGCTGGGAGTCTGCATGATCGTGGTCTCGGCGGGCAACGCCCTGGGCTGGCCGCTGCGCGCCATGCTGATGTCGGCCGCCCGGCTGTTTGTCTTCTACCTGCCCTGTCTCTGGGCCGGAGCCTGGCTGGGGGAGCTGCTCGGCCTGGCCATGGGCGCGGCGCTGGGTAATCTGCTGGCGGGTCTGGCGGCCTGGCAGGTGCTGCGACGCATCCTCGCCAGCCCCCGCCGGCAGCCAGGGAAGATGGATAGTGCAATCTTGTAGATATTATGACTGATACAGGGTAATGGCCTGATGTTTCCGGCAAATCTTCAATATATCGACTATGCCAGAATCGACAACGCCCGGGCCGATGACCCGGGCGTTGTCGATTCCGAGGGTGCCGAGATCAGTTGACCGCGGCGATCGCCTTGGCCAGGTAGGGCAGGTTTTCGTGGGAGAAGCCGGCCACGTTGGCGCGGCCCGAGCGCACCATGTAGATGCCGAACTCGTCGCGCAGGCGGTCGACCTGCTCGGCCGTCAGGCCGGTGTAGGAGAACATGCCACGCTGCTCGGCCACGCAGGCATATTTCTGGTCCAGGCCGAAGGGCTTGAGGGCCTCGACGAAGTCGCGACGCAGCGTATTGATGCGGTCGCGCATCTCGGTGAGCTCCTCGCGCCAGCTGGCCGCGAGCTCCGCGGAGTGCAGGATCTCGCTGACGATGGACCCGCCGTGGGCCGGCGGGTTGGAGTAGTTCTCGCGGGCCACGATGGCGATCTGCGAGCGGACGTTCTCCATCTGCTCCTGGTTCTTCGCCACCATGATCAAACAGCCGGTACGCTCGCAGTAGATGCCGAAGTTCTTGGAGCAGGAGCTGGTGATGATGACCTCGTCGAGGTTCTCGGCCATCAGGCGAACCCCGTAGGCGTCCTCTTCGAGGCCCTCGCCGAAGCCCTGGTAGGCGAAGTCGATCAGCGGCAGCAGGTGGCGCTCACGCACCACCTCCAGCACCTGGTGCCACTGGTCGCGGGAGAGGTCGAATCCGGTGGGGTTGTGGCAGCAGGCGTGCAGCAATACCACGTCACCTTCCGGGATCTGCTTGAGTGCCGCCAGCATGCCGTCGAAGTCGAGACGGTTCTCGGCATCCACATAGGGGTACTTGTGCAGCGTCAGGCCGGCGGCCGGGAAGATGCCCAGGTGGTTCGGCCAGGTCGGGTCGGAGACCCAGATGTCCTTGCCGGGGAGCTGGTGGGCGATGAAGTCGCCCGCCAGGCGCAGGGCGCCGGTACCGCCGGGTGACTGGGTGGCGCTGGCACGCTTGGACTCCAGTACCGGCGATCCCTCGCCCAGCACCATGGGCAGGATCACCTCGCCGTACGCCGGCGCGCCATGGGAGCCGATGTAGGTCTTGGTGGTCTCGTTCTTGAGCAGCAGGGCCTCGGCTTCCTTGACGGCGCGCATCACCGGAGTGTTGCCCTGGTCGTCCTTGTAGACGCCGACGCCGAGATCGACCTTCTGAGGGTTGGTGTCCTTCTTGAAGGCGTCGATCAGACCGAGGATGGCGTCCCCGGGAACCCGCTCAATTTTCTCGAACATTTATTTCGCTACCTCGTCGGTTCTGGCGGCAAGAATGAAATCGTTCCGGTGCAGGCCCTTGATCTTGTGTGACCACCAGGTCACGGCTACCTTGCCATATTCGGTGAGGATCGCGGGATGGTGATCGGCTTGCTCGGCGATCTCGCCGACTCGCTGGGTGAAGTCGAGGGCCTGCTTGAAGTCTCGGAACTTGAAGGTCCGTTCCAGCTGCATGATGCCATCGCGATCAACGATCTGCCACTCGGGAATATCGGTCTTGTATTGCTCGATCTCGGCCTCGGACACCTTGGGGGCGTCGATGCTGCAGGCCTCGCACTGCTGTTCGGATAACTGGCTCATGGTATCTCCTTGCCGTCTCGATGGGTCGCTGGCCACTATTCTCGGCGAGGTGGAACGCCACATCAACCGGGTCCAGGGGCCCTTCGATCAGTCTTGGTCGGTGGTGTCAACGTCGCGGCTGACCCGGTCAGCCGGCGAGGTGCTCGGCGACGCGCCGGCGAACCTCGGCATAGGGATAGCCCTCCAGGGCGGCGAACGCCTCCAGCTTGCGCGCCTTCATGGAGGCGAACAGTGGGGTGGTGATCCCGCACAGGAAGCGCGTCAGCAGGTCCGCGGTGGCCGGGTGGCCCTCGCCGGCCTCGGCCAGCCGCTGCAGGAAGGGACGGCACAGGGCATCGACGTCTCGGGTCGCCAAGGGCGTCGCCGGCTCGCCGGGCGGGAGTCGTGCCACCTGGCCACGGCAGGCGGAGCAGTGGCCACAGTGCTCGGGGGCGCGAGCATCGCCGAACCAGTCGGCCAGTCGCCGGCTCAGACAACGGTCACTCTCGAAGAGCGAGAGCATGGTCTGCAGGCGGTCGATCTCGGCGCGCTCCTTGTCGCGGAAGTAGGCGAAGAGGTCGTCGGTCAGCGTTACGGGGTCGATCTCGGTCGAGAGCACCTCGTAGACCTCGGTCATCTGCTTGCTCTCCAGCACCATCCAGCCCTTCTCGACGAAGTAGTCCAGGGCGGTGATCACCCGGCTTCGACGGGTATCCAGGCCACGCTCGGCCCCGAGGGCCTCCAGGGCGGCGAAGTCCAGGCTGTACCAGGTACGGGCGCGGGAGGAGGCGTCCAGGATCGCCTGGACGAAGGCCCGCCGCTCGCCCTGGAAACGGTCGAGCAGGGCTTCGGGCTCGGACTCGAGCCGGAAGCGGTAGTCGGCGAAGTAGCTGTAGCGAGGCGCGATCAGGCGGCGCAGTTCGAGCTGCACCAGCAGGGTCTTGAGCGGCAGGGGGCGGATATTGCTGTGCCGCGACAGCGTATTGAGCATCAGTTCCCACTGCGTTCCGGCGGCGCGCAGATCGTCGATCACCCGGCGTATGCCGTGATGCTCGGGGGTGTCGCCGTAGACGAAGTTTTCCAGCACCTCGAGATGGTCGCGCCCGGCCAGCATCAGGCAGCGGGAGGGCAGGCCGTCGCGGCCGGCACGGCCGATCTCCTGGCTGTAGTTCTCGATGGACTTCGGCAGGTCGAAGTGCACCACATTGCGGATATCGGCCTTGTCGATACCCATGCCGAAGGCGATGGTGGCGACGATGCAGGGCGTGTGGCCGGCCATGAAGTCCCGCTGGATCGCCTCGCGCCGCTCGCCGTCGAGCCCGGCGTGGTAGGCGGTGGCCGGCAGGCCCGCTTTCGCCAGGTAGGCCGCCAGTCGTTCCGCCGTCTGCTGCAGGGTGACATAGACGATGGTCGACTCGGGCGTCTTCTGCTCGAACCGCGGGCGCAGCCACTCGACCAGCCGGCGGGGGCGCTCGGCGGCGGGCACCGGCGTCACCTGGAGGTCGAGGTTGGCGCGGTAGAAGCCGGTGCCGGTGACATCCCCCGGCGCGATGTCGAAGCGCGTGCGCATGTCGTCGATCACCCGCGGGGTGGCCGTGGCGGTGAGCAGCAGCACCTGCGGGATGGCGAAGTCGCGGCGGTAGTCCGGCAGCTTGAGGTAGTCCGGGCGGAAGTTGTGGCCCCACTCCGAGATGCAGTGGGCCTCGTCCACCACCATCAAGGAGATCGGCACCCGGCTGATGAAGGCGCGGAACCGCTCGTTCTTGAGGCGCTCCACCGAGACCATCAGGATGCGGATGTCGCCGCGCTTGACGCCTTCCATGACCGCCGCCGCTTGCTCACGGCTCTGGCCCGAATCGAGGCTGGCGGCAGGGATGCCGTGACGGCCGAGGAAGGCCAGCTGGTCCTGCATCAGGGCCAGCAGCGGCGAGATCACCAGGGTCAGGTGCGGCAGCTGCAGGGCCGGCAGCTGGTAGCAGAGCGACTTGCCGGAACCGGTAGGGAAGATCGCCGCCGCGGAACGGCCGGCCACGATGGCCTCGATGACCGGCCGCTGGCCGGGGCGGAAGTCGTCATAGCCGAAGACCTCCTGGAGCGTCTGCTGGATCATGGGCAGGTCCTGCCGTGTCGTCGGAGAGTGACTGGGATTATGTCCAGTATAACGTGCCCGTCGGCCCTCGTCCGCGCAAGCTGATGATCGTGCCGGGCGCCACCCACCTCATCGAGGAACCCGGTACCCTGGAGAAGGTCGAGGCCCATGCCGCGCGCTGGTTCTTCGACCACCATCTTTAGGCGCTTACCATCACCTGGTTGCGCCCACCGTGCTTGGCCGCATAGAGGCTGTCGTCGGCACGCTGGATCAGGGTCTCGCGGGAGTCTCCGATGCGGTGTTCGGCGATGCCGATGCTGACCGTGATGCGTCCCGGGCCGATACCGAAGTCATGGGCGGCGATCCGTTCGCGAAGGCGCTCCGCCAGCTGTCGGCAGTGAAGCTCGGGGGTCAGCGGCAGCAGCAGGGCGAACTCCTCGCCCCCCAGCCGGGCCACCAGGTCCTCTTCGCGCAGCATCTCACGGCAGAGCTCGGCGAGTTCTGTCAGTACCTGGTCTCCTTGAAGGTGCCCCCAGGTGTCGTTGATCGTCTTGAAGTGGTCGAGGTCGAGCATCATCAGCGACAGCGGCAGGGCGTGCCGGTTGCTCAGCGAGATCTCCTCGTCGAGGCGCTTCATCAGCTTGCGGCGATTGGCCAGGCCGGTCAGGTCGTCGGTGTCGGACAGCCGGCGCAGGCGGTGCTCCTCGGCCATCTGTTCGCTGATGTCGATCATCATGCCGTGCCAGAGGATGCCGGTGTCGATCTTGCGGGGCTGGGCGCGCAGGGCGATCCAGCTCAGGCGGTCATCGGCCATCCTCAGTCGGAACTTGGTGGTGATGGGGCTTTGCCAGCGGGCGGAACGCTCGATGGCGGCCATCAGGCGAGGGTAATCCGTCTCGTCCAGGCGCTCGAGCGCCGGAAGGGCATTCTGCGCCAGGTCACGCCGGTCGACCCCGGTCAGTTGCGTACCGCTGCCGGCCAGGTAGGGGAAGTGCAGCCGGCCGTCTGGGGCCCGGTGCAGCTGAAAGATCACCCCGGGCAATTGCTCGGTCAACTCGAGGATCCAGTCCGGCTGTGGCGATTCCCCACCCGCCATGGCGTCGTTGGAAGGCATGCGGGTATCCTTTTTCCCTGCTGCGAACAGGTGGTTCATCGTTATTGTCCTGCGACATGGAGACGGCAGGTATCGGACGCTGGGCGCCTCTTGGTGAAGAACATTATGATACGCCGTCAATGTGGTTGCGGCATCCTCCCTGCGATGTAGGAGATCGCCTACAAGCCGGATCTAGGCATGACCTGAGTCAAGAAAGTGAGGCATCATCGCGGGGCGTCGTAGCGCCCCGGGCGTTCGCGCGAGAAGACCACCTGCCAGAGCTGTAGGTGCCGGGCGCGGAAGGCACCGGCACAGATCGCCAGATAATAGCGGAACATGCGGTGGGTGCGCTCGTTGTAGCGATGCGCGATTTCGTGCCAGTGGGCGTCGACGTTCGCCAGCCAGGCCATCAGCGTCTTGTCATAGTCGGGACCAAAATTCTGCCAGTCCTCCATCAGCAGGTGATCCTCGCTGGTCCGTGCGATATCCATGGCCGAGGGCAGGACGCCATTGGGGAAGATGTAGCGATTGATCCAGGGATCCGC
Source organism: Halomonas sp. 11-S5 (assembly GCF_029889825.1). Lineage (NCBI taxonomy): Bacteria > Pseudomonadati > Pseudomonadota > Gammaproteobacteria > Oceanospirillales > Halomonadaceae > Halomonas > Halomonas sp. 11-S5. Next base: position 48,630 of record NZ_JARANW010000012.1, on the reverse strand, counting down.
CGTGATCTCGGAGCGGTTGGAGCCGATGGTATGCAGCAGGAAGAGGCCATCGGCGGGCATCAGGCGCCTCACCGTCTCGAAGTAGGTGGCGTAGTTGCGGTGTCCCACGTGCTCGAACATGCCGATGGAGACGATGCGGTCATAGAGTCCATCCAGGTCGCGGTAGTCCTGCAGCAGGATCTCCACCGGCAGCTCGGCGCAGCGCTCCCTGGCCAGGGCGGCCTGTTCCCGAGAGATGGTGATGCCGGTGACCTCGACGTCGTGGTGGCGGGCGGCATGCTCGGCGAAGCTTCCCCAGCCACAGCCGATATCGAGGACCTTCATGCCCGGCTTGAGGTCGAGCTTGCGACAGGCCAGTTCCAGCTTGGCTCGCTGGGCCTGGTGCAGGTCATCTGCCGCCTTCCAGTAGCCGCAGGAGTAGCACATGGTAGGATCGAGCATGCGCTCGAAGAGGTCATTGCCCAGGTCGTAGTGGGCTTCACCCACCATATAGGCGCGAGCCTTGCTCTGCAGGTTGAGAAAGCCGGCCTGCAGGCGGTACTTGAGGCGCTCTGTGGTCGAGCGGCCATGCTCGCCGAGGCCGTTGAGCAGCAGTCGGGCGGCCAGCTGGTCGATGCGATCACACTCCCACCAGCCATCCATGTAGGACTCGCCGAGACCCAGGGTTCCTTGATGCAGCACCCGCGAGAAGAAGTCGGGATGCAGCACGCGGATATCCTGGGGCGCATCCCCGTTGAGGGTGATCCCCGACCCCTCGAGTAGTTGGCCGAAGATCCGGCGGGCACGGGTATCGGGTAAGGCAATAGGGCCGATACGTGGTTCGCTGGTCATGGCGTCCTCCGGGTCCGGTCATGGATGTCAGGCTGGCGAACGCGCCGGGCACGGCTCAGCGGCAATGTCACTATTGCAAATCAGCATAGACCAGCATGCATATGTCGTGTATTCAACGGGTTCACGAAGGAGAGAGCCATGAACGTGATCATCGATCTTTGTGTGGTGCCATTGGGCGTCGGGGTGTCGGTCTCGCCGCATATCGCGGCCTGCCAGCGGGTGATCGAGGCGTCCGGCCTCGAGCACCGCATGCATGCCTACGGCACCAACATAGAGGGACCCTGGGACGAGGTGATGGCGGTGGTCAAGCGCTGTCACGAGGTCGTGCACGAGATGGGAGCACCGCGCATCACCACGACGCTCAAGCTCGGGACTCGCACCGATCGCGACCAGCACATGGATGACAAGGTGGCCAGCGTCGAGGCCCTGCTAGATCCCTCTTAGCCCCCGCCCCGGGGGGCGACGTCGTTGGCGCGCGCGGTTGTTTATCGGCTTGTGCCGAGGGGGTAGTGGCATGCGGCGCGTCGTTTAATTACCATAACGAATAGATATTATTTATTACTGGAGATCTCGGAATATGCAGGTCGGTCACCCACACGATGGCGGCCCGCTCGACCCGGGCGTCAGGTTGCCGGCCGGCTCAGCCTTTCCCACCGGTGGCGTCAGCCTGGTAGGCGCCGGTCCCGGCGACCCGGAACTGCTGACGATCAAGGCGCTGCGCCGCCTGCAGGCCGCCGAGGTGATCCTGCACGATCGGCTGGTCAGCGACGAGATCCTCGACCTGACGGCCCCGCAGGCGTCTCGGCTCTACGTGGGCAAGGAGCGCTCGCGTCACAGCGTGCCCCAGGATGGCATCAACCAGGCGCTGGTCGACTGGGCCCGGGCCGGCAAGCGGGTGGTCCGGCTCAAGGGCGGCGACCCCTTCATCTTCGGCCGTGGCGGCGAGGAACTCGAGACCCTGGTGGCGGCCGGCATCGAGGTGGAGGTCGTCCCCGGCATCACCGCGGCCTCGGGGTGTGCCGCCTATGCCGGCATCCCGCTGACCCATCGCGATCATGCCCAGTCGGTGCGTTTCGTCACCGGGCACCTGCGCAATGGCAGCAGCGACCTGGACTGGCCGACGCTGGCCGGCCCTGGCCAGACGCTGGTGTTCTACATGGGGCTGGGCAGCCTGGCATTGATCGGCGAGCAGCTTCAGCGCCATGGATTGCCCCCCGAGACTCCCGTGGCCTTGATCGAGCAGGGCACCACGGCACGCCAGCGGGTACATGTCGGAACCCTGCAAGAGTTGCCGCCGACAGGCGAAGTGGTTACTATCCGACCGCCGACCTTGATCATCGTCGGCAGTGTCGTGACATTGCACGACCGGCTCGCCTGGTTTGACCAGGGCAGAGCCACGAGTTCGGGTTGGCTGCGGGGCAAGCACCCCGCGCCGTCAACAACCGATCATGGCGCCTGATCGCTGGACGCGAACGTCGGCGCACCACGGTAAGTCATGAGGTGATTGCATGGGGACACGATCCCGCCTGATTCTGACCTGCTGCCTGGCGGGTCTGCTGATGACCGGCTGCGCCGGCAAGGGTCAGGCCCACGAGACGACGGAAGAGACCCAGCAGGGTGTTGCGTCCTTCTACAGCGACCGCTTCCAGGGCCGGACCACGGCAAGTGGTGAGCCCTTCGACCAGCAGGCCCTCACGGCCGCCCATCCGACCCTCCCGTTCGGGACCAAGGTGGTGGTGACCCGCGAGGACAACGGCCGCGAGGTCGAAGTGCTGATCAATGATCGGGGCCCCTATGCCAAGGGGCGCATCATCGATCTTTCCAAGCGCGCCGCCAAGGCGCTCGGCATGTTGCGTCGCGGTACCGTCCCGGTGGAAATTTCCTACGTGCAGTGAGTTGACCCTGGCGGGCGATGTTCCATCGGCGCATCGGTCAGCGTGCCTCCCTGCGCGAGAACTCGCGCTGCCAGCGGGTCAGCAGCGCCTCACGCTTGAGATCGTCCAGGGTGGCCAGCAGGCCGGGGCCCAGGGTGATCGGCCGCAGTGCCTCGCCTCTTTCCTGGCGCAGTGACGTCGCCGTGCCTGGCCCCTCAAGCGCAGGATGGATGGCGCCGAGGGTGGTCTGGCGGGCGAGTACCGCTTGCCCCGTCTCGCCGATGAGATAGTCGAGGAAGCGCTCGGCCGCCGCGGGATGGGGCGCCTGGCGCGGAATCAGGGCCAGGCGCTGGGTCACCAGGGCATAGTCCTCAGGCACCACGATCCTCAGCTGTGGCTGGTCGGCCAGTCGGTCCCGGGCATAGCTCCCCAGCAGGTTGTAGCCCACCAGGTAGCGTCCCTCGATCAGTCCATCCAGCATCTCCCCGGTGGTCTCCACCAGTTCGGCCTCGGCCTGGCCCAGGGCCGCCACCAGATCCCAGTAGCGTGGCGAGAGCCGTGATTCCTCGATGGCATAGGTATAGCCTGCGCCACTGGTGGCCGGGTCATAGGTCACCACCCGGTCCTTCAGGGTCTCTGCATGGCGCTCCAGCAGGACGAGCAGGTCGGCATGGCCACGTACCTCCCCGAAGCGCTCGATGACCGCCTCGTTCACGACCATGACGATGGGCTCGAAGGTGATGGCGAAGAGCTCGTGACGCCAGCGTGCCCAGGCCGGCCAGCGCCGTGCGGCGGAACTCTCCAGGGAGCGGGCATGGCCAGCATTGGCCAGCCGGTACTGCCAGGGCATGGCCGAGGAAAGCAGCACATCGGCCTCGTCCGGCGCGGCCATGAAGCGTTCGTGCAGCGCCAGGGTGGTGAGGTTGCGGTAGCGCACCTCCAGGTCGGGATGCTCGCGGTGAAAGCCCGCCAGCAGAGGGCGCATCTGGGGCAGGTCCAGGGCGCCATGGATCACCAGCGATGCGCCGGACCCGCTGCCGGGCGTGGCGGGGACGTGCAGGGTCTGGTCGGCGCCGGCAGTCGTGGCAACCAGGCTGAGAAGCAGCAGCCAGCGACAGACAAGCCGACCCGGGCGATACATATTCATGGGGCCTCTCCCGGAAATTGCAGTGCCACGCGCAGTCCACGGCCGTCATGGCCGGACGACAGCTGCAGGCGTGCGCCATGCGTTCGGGCGATACCATCGACGATGGCCAGCCCCAGCCCGGATCCTTCCGCGTCGTCGCGGTCGCGGTGGAAGGGGCGAAGCATCAGCAAGCGTCGCGACTCGGGGATCCCGGGGCCGTCGTCCTCCACGACCAGGCGGGGTGGTCCGTCCTCGACCCGCACCGTGACCCGTCGCCCGCCGTAGCGACAGGCATTGTCGATGAGGTTGCCGATGGCCTCGGCGAGCAGCCAGTCGAGGCCCGGGATCCAGACCTCGCCCCCGGTGGTCTCCACCCCCAGGTCGACCCCCTGACGGTGGCAGGATGCCCAGTGGTCACGTACCGCCTGGCGGGCGATGGCGTTGAGCTCCAGGGGTACCAGGTCCGGGCGGTACTCGGGGTTGGCCAGCCGGGTCAATGAAAGTAGCTGCACCGCCAGCCTGGCGGTGCGCGCGCTGGTCGCCTGCATGGCGACCAGGGCCTCCTTCCAGCGTGCCGGATCGTCCTGGCGAAGGGCTAGCTCGGCCCGGGCCGACAGGCCCGCCAGGGGGGTGCGCAACTGGTGCGAGGCATCGCCGATGAAGCGTTCCTGGTTGGCGCGCACGCGGCGCATCCTGGCGAGCAGCTCGTTGACGGTATCGCGAAGCTCGGCGAGTTCCCGCGGCAGGGAGAGCTCCAGGGGGGCCAGGGTGCGCGGGTCGCGGGCACGGATCGCGCGGCGCAGGCGGGTCAGCGGCGTCAGCGCGGCACGGATCGCCAGCAGCAACCCCACCGTCGCCAGCGCCGCCATGGCCAGGATCATCGCCAGGTTGGCCCGCCACAGCTCGGCGGCCAGGGCATCACGACCCTCGCGGCTATGTGCGACGCGGACCTCGAAGGGTTCGCGTACTCGCCAGTCCTCGAGGCGCGTGCGGCGTATCCCCTGGCGCAGCGACAGGCCCTGCCAGTCGAGGTGGCGATAGAGCAGGGTGTCCGCGCCCCCGAGGCTTTGCCGCGGATCCCCGGGCAGGTCGGCATTGCCGGTGATCAGGCGACCCTGGCCGTCGACCAGGCTGTAGAAGACCCGCTCCTCGGCATCGGTGGCCAGCATGTCCAGGGCCGCCGGGGGCAGGTCGAGCCACAGTCGATCGTCCTGCCACTGTACCTGTTCGGCAATCGCCAGGGAGGCGGCCTCGAGCAGCCGGTCGAAGGCGCGGTCGGCCGTTCGCTGCGCGTCCACCCAGGCCTGGATCAGGATCAGGCTACCCAGCACCAGCAGGGGCAGCAGCAACCAGCCCAGCAGGCGCCGATAGAGGCTGTCACCTCGCTTCACTGCTCCTCCAGCAGGTAACCCAGACCGCGTACCGTACGCAAGGCCGCCCCGCTGTGACCGAGTCGCTTGCGCAGGCGGTGGACATAGACCTCGATGGCGTTATCGCCCATGGGATCGCCCTGAAAGGCCTCCTCGGCGAGCCGGGCCTTGTCCACCGGCTCGCCGGCATGGCGCATCAGGCAGGCCAGCAGGCGTTGTTCCCGGGGCGGAAGGGCGAGCGGCGCATCCTCGAGCGTGAAACGCTGGTGCCGGGTGTCGAGCTTGAGGGCGCCGACCCTGAGCTGCGGATCAGCACTGCGGCGCCGCAGCAGGGCGCGAACCCTGGCCTCGAGTTCATCCAGGGCGAAGGGCTTGGCCAGGTAGTCGTCCGCGCCCAGGTCGAGGCCCCGCACGCGATCCTCCACGGCGCCCCGGGCGGTCAGGATCAGCACCGGGGTGTCCCGGTCGTGACGGCGCAGTGCCTCGAGGACCGCCAGGCCGCTGCATCCCGGCAGATTGAGGTCGAGCAGCACCAGCGCGGCACCATGCCCCGGCACCGAGAGGCGTGCCCGCGCCGCGTCGCCGTCGGCGAGGTGGCAGACGTCGTGGCCCTCGAGGCCGAGGGTGTCGACCAGGGTCTCGGCCAGCAGGGCGTCATCCTCCACCAGCAGCAGGGTCATGGGCCTGCCTCCCGGGTCGGGCCGGCCGCGAGCGTCGCCACGGCATCGGCCAGGAGGCGATGCGCCTGCTGCGGGTCCAGGCGTCCGGCGGGGCCCGACAGGGCGAGCCACATCGGCGGCTCGATGGCATCCCCGGGGAGTGGCTGGCACACCATCACGCCGCCGGGCAGCAGCGGGCGAGGGTCATCCGCCGCTGCCGCAGCCCAGCGGTCCCCCGGGCGCAGGTCATGACGCAGGGCGGTGTCGGGCAGGGTGACGAGGCGGCACTCCACCATGCCGTCCTCCACCATGACGTCCTCCACCTCGAGCAGGGCGGCGGTTTCGCCGCTATCGGCCGCCAGGCGGACGAGCAGGGGCTGGATCCGGGTCGCCAGGTGTCGGCCGGGGAGGTGGCGGCGTGCCAGGCGTACCGGGGCATGGCCGAGGTGCCAGCGGCCTTGCTCGTCGCGCTGCACATAGTCGAAGCGGGTCAGCGAGCCCAGCAGCCGCAGCAGGGTGCTCTTGTAATAGCCGGTGGCCTGGGCCAGCTCGGCCAGGGTGAAGTGCTCTTGGGGGGAGTCGAATGCCTCGAGCACCGTCAGTGCTCGCTCCACGGCTTCGACGCGGTCCTGTGCCATCGAAGGGGCGCGCCTCCTTGTGTTGTATTGAACCAGCGGTGCGTTGAACTTTGGTCGTAATCGCGACCTCGGGCGTTGACGCCCCTCGTCGCCGGGCCTAACTTTCCATCCTGAGGAATGATGTTCTGCCTTACAGAATTGTAAGGAAGGCCGACAGGTTCCGCAAGTCAACAATCACACAAGCATGACATCAGGAGAAATGCCGCCATGACTCTCAAGCGCCCCGTCCAGCTGGTTGCCGTCGCCGTGCTCGCGACTACCGCCGCTTCGGCCTTTGCCTTCGAGCCCAAGGGCAAGGTGGAATGTATCGCCCCCTCCGACCCGGGTGGCGGCTGGGACTTCACCTGCCGCAGCGTCGGCAACGTGCTCCAGGAGCTCGACCTGGTGCCGGGTAACGTCCAGACCCTCAACATGGCCGGCGCCGGCGGCGGCGTCGCTTACGCCCACGTGGTCAGCAAGCGCGCCGGCGACGAGCAGCTGCTGGTGGCCGCTTCCACGGCGACCACCACCCGCCTAGCCCAGGGCCAGTTTCCGGGGATGACCGCCGACATGGTCAACTGGATCGGGGCCCTGGGGGCCGACTACGGCGTGATCGCCGTGTCGGCCGATTCCGAGTACGACGACCTGAACGAGCTGATGCAAGCCATCGACGAGGATCCGCGCAGCGTCAAGTTCGCCGGGGGCAGCGCCAAGGGGGGCTGGGACCACCTCAAGGTGCTGATCACCGCCGACGCCGCGGGTGTCGATGAGCTGCCGCGCATCCCTTATCTGTCCTACAACAACGGCGGCGAGGCCATGACCCAGGTCGTCGGTGGCCATGTCGATGCCTTTACCGGTGATATTTCCGAGGCCCAGGGCTTCATGGAGTCCGGCGACCTGCGCGTGCTCGCGGTGCTGGCGGAAGAGCGCCTGCCGGGGGATTTCAATCACATCCCGACGGCCATGGAGCAGGGCATCGAGGCACTGGGCCCCAACTGGCGCGGTTTCTACATGCCGGCCGATATCTCCGATGAGGCCAAGCAGTACTGGATCGATGCCATGGATAGCGTCTATGCGAGTGACGAGTGGAAGGAGCAGATGACCAGCAACGGCCTGATGCCCTTTCACATGACCGCTGGCGAGTTCGAGTCCTTCGTCCAGGACCAGATCGCCGACATCGAGCAGCTCTCCAAGGATATCGGGCTGATCCAGTAATGACCTACAACGACCGTACCTTTGGCATCCTGATGATCGTCCTGGCCGTCGCGTACGGCTGGGGCGCCACTCAGCTTCCGGCGCCCTTCGGCGGCAGCGAAGCCGTGGGGCCCGAGACCTTCCCGTTGCTGTTGTCGGTGGTGCTGGGACTTTCCAGTCTCTACATGATCGTGCGCCCCGATCCCGACAACGCCTGGCCCTGGAGCCGCACCGGCGTCGAGCTGGTCGTCGCCGTGGTGATCCTGGTGCTCTATGCGGCGCTGCTCCAGCCGCTGGGGTTCATCCTCAGCACCACCCTGGCGGTCGGCACCCTGTGCTGGCGCATGGGGTCGGCGCCGGTGCGGGCCTATCTGACCGGTGCGGTATCGGGCGTGGTGGTGTTCCTGGTGTTCAACTTCGCCCTTGATCTGGCCTTGCCGCTGGGTCTGCTCTCGTTTCTGGAGGTGAGCTGATGGAGACCCTAGGTTTTTTGATCGACGGTTTCGGTGTAGCGCTGGCGCCACAGAATCTGATGTTCGCGCTGTTGGGCGCCTTCCTGGGTACCCTGATCGGTGCGCTGCCGGGCCTTGGGCCGGCCAACGGCGTGGCGATCCTGATTCCGTTGGCCTTCACCCTGGGGCTGCCTGCCGAGACCGCGATGATCATGCTCACCGCGGTCTATGCCGGCGCGATGTACGGCGGGCGGATCTCGTCGATCCTGCTCAATATTCCCGGCGACGAGCCGGCGATGATGACCTGCCTGGATGGCTACCCCATGGCCCAGCAGGGCAAGGCGGCCGAGGCGCTCGCGATCTCCGCCGTGGCCTCCTTCATCGGCAGCCTGGTGGCCACCATCGGGCTGATCCTGCTGGCGCCGCTGCTGGCGGACTTCGCCTTGACCTTCGGCCCCGCCGAGTACTTCGCACTCTTCCTGCTGGCCTTCGCCACCCTCGGCGGCATCACCGGCAAGAACCCCATGAAGACGGTGGTGGCGGCCGCCATTGGCCTGATGATCGCCACCGTGGGCATCGACAACACCGGGGTGCAGCGCTACACCTTCGGCGTGCTCGAGCTCTACGAGGGCATCGACTTCATCATCGCCATCGTCGGCCTCTTCGCCATCTCCGAGCTGCTGTTCTTCATCGAGGAGAAGGCCGGCGGCGGCAAGGCGAAGATGATGGTCAACAAACTCACGCTTTCCTGGTCCGACATCCGCAACATCCTGCCGTCGAGCCTGCGTGGCGGGGTGCTGGGCTTCATCGCCGGCGTGCTGCCCGGCGCCGGGGCTTCGCTGGGCAGCTTCATCGGCTACACCCTGGAAAAGAAGATCGTGGGCAAGAAGGGCTATTTCGGAAAGGGCGACCCGCGCGGCGTGGCCGCTCCCGAGGCCGGCAACAACGGCGCCTCCAGCGGGGCCCTGGTGCCCATGCTGACGCTGGGCGTGCCGGGCAGCGGCACCACCGCGGTGCTGCTGGCGCTGCTGATCTCGCTGAACATCACCCCGGGGCCCTTGATGTTCACCCAACACGCCGACGTGGTATGGGGCGTGATTGCCGCGCTGCTGATCGGCAACTTCCTGCTGCTGGTGCTCAACATCCCGCTGGTGGGCATCTTCGTCAAGCTGCTCTCGGTGCCGCCGATGTACCTGCTGCCGGTGGTGACCATGATCGCCTTCGTGGGCATCTACTCGATCAGCAACACCACCTTCGATCTGTACTTCATGGTGGCCTTCGGCGTCGCCGGGTATCTGTTCCGCAAGCTGGAGATCCCGCTGGTGCCGGTGATTCTCGGCCTGCTGCTGGGGCCGGAGATGGAGAAGAACCTGCGCCATGCCATGGACATCGGCGATGGTAACTGGATGGTGCTGTGGGACAGCGGCCTGGCCATCGGCCTGTGGGTGTTCGCCGGAATGGGGCTGATCCTGCCCTATATCGTCGGCCCGATCCTGCGCCGTCGGATGCGGGTCACCACCGGCACGGGTGGTCCGGAGGGCGACTGAGCCTCGCGACCATCGCTACTGCCCAGCGGGGGCGTCGGCCGAGCCGGCGCCCCCGTTTTCTGTTTCGGCCGCCCTGCGTCACGACGGTGCACTGCACCAGAGGCGAAGACGATCCTGGGGCAGGGCGGTTTCCTCCTTGCACCAGGATGTTGCCTTCTGGTGCATTCTCCCTTCCGGGACCCAGTGTCCAATTGACTGAATAGAAAGAAATAATCGGACATTTTGCCGATATGGCACATCCCTTGCGACAGCAGTGAGAGGCATCTTGCGATGGCCTTCCTCGCTGGACTCATCGACCACAACATCGATCGCAAGGAGATCCCATGATCCCGTCAAACGTTCATCGTACTCCCCGCTGGCTGGCCGTTTCGCTGTTGAGCGCGGTTGTCGCCACGCCCGCCCTGGCCCAGCAAGACCCCATCAAGGTGGGCATCCTGCACTCGCTCTCCGGCACCATGGCGATCAGCGAGACGGTGCTCAAGGACACCGTCGAGATGCTGATCGAGCAGCAGAACGCCCAGGGCGGCCTGCTCGGGCGTGATCTGGAAGCCGTGGTGGTAGACCCGGCCTCGGACTGGCCGCTGTTCGCCGAGAAAGCGCGCGAGTTGCTGGCCCAGCAGGAGGTCGACGTGATCTTCGGCAACTGGACCTCGGTGTCGCGCAAGTCGGTGCTGCCGGTGGTCGAGGAGCTCAACGGCCTGCTCTTCTATCCGGTGCAGTACGAGGGCGAGGAGTCCTCCGAGAACGTCTTCTACACCGGGGCGGCGCCCAACCAGCAGGCAATCCCTGCGGTGAACTACCTGATGAACAGCGTCGGCGTGGAACGCTGGGTGCTGGCCGGTACCGACTACGTCTATCCGCGTACCACCAACAAGATTCTCGAGGCCTATCTCAAGGGGCACGGGGTGGCCGACGACGACATCATGGTCAACTACACGCCCTTCGGTCACTCCGACTGGCAGAACATCGTCTCCGAGATCAAGGCCTTCGGCAGCGAGGGCAAGAAGACCGCCGTGGTCTCGACGATCAATGGCGACGCCAACGTGCCCTTCTACCGCGAGCTCGGCAACCAGGGCATCGACGCTGCCGATATTCCCGTCGTCGCCTTCTCGGTGGGCGAGCAGGAGCTCACCGGCATCGATACGGCGCCGCTGGTCGGGCATCTGGCGGCCTGGAACTACTTCATGAGCGTCGACACCGATGCCAACTACGACTTCATCGACGCCTGGATCGAATACACCGGCGACGAGATGGCGGTGACCAACGATCCCATGGAAGCCCACTACATCGGCTTCAACATGTGGGCCGAGGCCGTGCGCAAGGCCGGTACCACCGAGGTCGACGCGGTCAAGGACGCGATCATCGGGGTCAGCGTGCCCAATCTCTCCGGCGGCTATGCGGCCATGATGCCCAACCACCACATCACCAAGCCGGTGCTGATCGGCGAGATCCAGGACAACGGCCAGTTCTCCATCGTCTGGGAGACCCCGTCGACGGTGGCCGGCGATGCCTGGTCCGACTATCTGGAGGGCTCCAGGGACCTGATCAGCGATTGGCGCCAGCCCATGGAATGCGGCAACTACAACGTCGTGAAGGGCAGCTGCGGCGGCAGCGAGGCAGAGGGCGCGTCCGAATAAGCGCTCATTTTCATACTCTCGGCGAAGATGAGCGCCGGGGACAGGCCGAAGCATGGGTCCTTTGCCAGGGATGGCAACGGTAGCGCCCAGGGAAGGGTTTACAGCGCCCATGCGGAGTCCTGTCGCCGTAAAGCTCTCCGCCATCGACTCCATGACACGCCACTCGACGAACCTTCTCAGGAAATTCTCATGAAGATCCCCCCCTGTCTCGGGCGGATGCTGGTCCTGTGCCTGCTGGCCTGTCTGCCGCTGGCGGCCAATGCGCAGGATGATGACGGCCAGCCGCTCCTCGAGTCCCTCGATACTGCCTCCTATGCCGACAAGGCCGAGGCCATCGAGGCCATCATCGAAAGCGGCGACGAGCGCAGCCGCCGCTGGCTCGAGGCGCTGCTCGACGGCAAGCTGCAGCGCCACAAGGATAGCGGTCAGGTCGTCATTGTTCTCGAGAACCGCGGCCGCAATTGGCCGGTGGTCGATGCCCTGAGCTTCGAGGATGCCGGCGAGATGTCGCGCCGCGAGCTCGACCGACTCGGCATCAACAACGCCCTGCGCGGCCAGCTGCAGAGTGCCCTGGCGGTGCTCGATCTGCACGTTACTGACGTCCGGGAGCGCCGCGAGGCGGCACGAAAACTGCTCGGCGACGTCGATGCCAGCCTGGCCGAGCCACTGGCGGTGGTGATCGACGCCGAGGAGGATGCCGAGGTGCGCCGACTGCTGGAGCAGGGGCTGGCCATCCATCGCCTCGAGCAGGGCAGTGTCGAGGCCGTGGCTGCCCTGCAGGGCAGCCTCAACAATCGGGTCAGGGCCGCCCTGAACACCGCCGCGCGCAGCGAGGATCCCGAGCTCGCCGCCGCCGCGACCTCGGCCCTGGCCGACATCGAGCAGAAGATGAAGCTCAACCGCGGCCTCGAGACGCTCTACTTCGGCCTCTCGCTGGGCTCGGTGCTGGTGCTGGCGGCCATCGGGCTGGCCATCACCTTCGGCGTCATGGGCGTGATCAACATGGCCCATGGCGAGTTGATCATGCTCGGCGCCTACACCACCTGGGCCATGCAGCAGCTGCTGCCCGGCCAGTCCGGCCTGGCGATGGTGCTGTCGATTCCCGCCGGCTTCCTGGTGGCGGCGCTGGCCGGCATCGCCATCGAGCGCGGCGTGATCCAGTTCCTCAAGGGACGGCCGCTGGAGACCCTGCTGGCCACCTTCGGTGTCAGCCTGATCCTCCAGCAGCTGGTGCGCACCGTGATCTCGCCGCTCAATCGCACCGTGGTCACCCCGGAGTGGATGAGTGGCTCGATCATGATCAACGAGGGGCTCTCGCTGACCCTCAACCGCCTCTACGTGCTGGGCTTTGCGCTGGTGGTGTTCGCCGCCCTGATGCTGGTGATGCGGCGAACGCGCCTGGGACTCGAGGTGCGGGCGGTGACCCAGAACCGCGCCATGGCACGCGCCATGGGCATCCGGGCGACCCGCGTGGACATCATGACCTTCGCCCTGGGCTCCGGCGTGGCGGGGCTCGCCGGCGTGGCGCTCTCCCAGCTCACCAACGTGGGGCCCAACCTGGGCCAGAACTACATCATCGACTCCTTCATGGTGGTGGTCTTCGGCGGCGTCGGGAACCTGTGGGGCACCCTGGTGGCCGGGCTGTCGCTGGGCGTGATCAACCAGGTCCTCGAGCCTTGGGCGGGCGCCGTGCTGGCCAAGATCCTGGTGCTCGTGTTCATCATCCTGTTCATCCAGAAGCGCCCCCGCGGACTCTTTCCGCAGAAGGGCCGGGCGGCGGAGGGCTGATTCATGCATTCGTCCACATTTTGGCTGGCAAGACCCTTTCGTGAACCTGCAACGCAGCTCTTCCTGGGCATCCTGCTGGCCGCCCTGGCCACGGTGACGCTGCTCAACCTGGCGCTGCCGGCCGGACACCCGCTGCATGTCTCGACCTATACCGTGACGCTGCTCGGCAAGTACCTGAGCTACGCCCTGCTGGCGGTGGCCGTGGACCTGGTATGGGGGTATCTGGGCATCCTGAGCCTGGGGCACGGCGCCTTCTTCGCCCTGGGGGGCTATGCCATGGGGATGTACCTGATGCGCCAGATCGGCGACCGCGGGACCTATGGCGATCCGCTGCTGCCGGATTTCATGGTGTTCCTCGACTGGGAGTCGCTGCCCTGGTACTGGCTGGGTTTCGACATGGCATGGTTCGCCTTCCTGATGGTGCTGCTGGCGCCTGGGCTGCTGGCCCTGGTGTTCGGTTTCCTGGCGTTCCGCTCGCGGGTCACCGGCGTGTACCTGTCGATCATCACCCAGGCGCTGACCTTTGCGCTGATGCTGGCCTTTTTCCGCAACGAGATGGGCTTCGGCGGCAACAACGGCCTGACCGACTTCAGGGAGCTGCTGGGCTTCGACCTGCGCAGTGATGCCACTCGGCTGGGGCTGTTTCTCGCCACCGGCATCGCACTGGGGCTGGGCTATGTGCTGTGCCGGGCCATCGTCGCCAGCAAGCTGGGGCGCGTCAGCGTGGCCACCCGCGACGCCGAGGCGCGCACGCGCTTTCTCGGCTACCGGGTCGAGCGCTTTCAGCTGTTCATCTTCGTGGTCTCGGCGATGCTCGCCGGGGTGGCTGGCGCGCTCTATGTGCCTCAGGTGGGCATCATCAATCCCAGCGAGTTCTCGCCGATCTTCTCGATCGAGATCGTGCTGTGGGTCGCCCTGGGCGGACGGGCCACCCTCTACGGGGCGGTCCTAGGTGCCATTCTCGTCAACTACGCCAAGACGGTGTTCACCGGGGTGATGCCGGATGCCTGGCTGTTTGCCCTGGGTGGGCTCTTCGTGCTGGTCACGGTGCTGCTGCCCAAGGGGATCGCCGGCCTGCTCGCCTATCGCCTGAAACCTCGGCGCCTCCAGCGCCAGCCCGCTGACCCATCCACCATTGCTCGGGAGGCCTCTGCATGAACTTCCTGCATTCCCTGGCCGATCGTGATCGCGTCTTCGACTTCCTGGTCCCCGCCACCTCGCCGGTGGATGTTCGCCACGGCCCGATCCTCTATCTAGAAGACGTCAGCGTCAGCTTCGACGGTTTCAAGGCCATCAATGACCTGAACCTGACCATCGACGACGGTGAGCTGCGCTGCATCATCGGCCCCAATGGCGCGGGCAAGACCACCATGATGGACATCATCACCGGCAAGACGCGCCCCGATAGCGGCTCGGTCTGGTTCGGCAGCCGCCACGACCTGCTGGCCATGAATGAGCCCGAGATCGCCAGCCTCGGCATCGGGCGCAAGTTCCAGAAACCCACGGTCTTCGAGGCGCTGACGGTGTTCGAGAATCTGGAGCTGGCCATGGCGGCCGACAAGCGCATCCTGCCTACGCTCACCGCCCGCATGACCGGCGAGGTCCGTGATCGCATCGAGGAGGTGCTGGCGACCATCGGTCTCACCGAGCTGCGCCAGGGGCCGGCGGGCATCCTCTCCCATGGCCAGAAGCAGTGGCTGGAGATCGGCATGCTGCTGATGCAGCGTCCGCGGCTGTTGCTGGTGGATGAGCCGGTGGCCGGCATGACCGAGCAGGAGATGGAGCGGACTGCCGAGTTGCTGACCGGCCTGGCCGGCAAGGGCAAGCAGTCCGTGGTGGTGGTGGAGCACGACATGGGCTTCGTGCGCTCCATCGCCCGCACGGTGACGGTGCTGCATCAGGGCAGCGTGCTGGCCGAGGGCAGCATGGACCAGGTCTCACGGGATCCGAAGGTGGTCGAGGTCTACCTGGGGGCCGACCCCGACGAGGAGGCCGCCTGATGCTGACCATCGACGCGCTCAACCAGTTCTACGGCGAGAGCCACACCCTCTGGGATCTGGATCTCGAGGTGCCCGCCGCCGAGTGCACCTGCGTGATGGGCCGCAACGGGGTGGGCAAGACCACCCTGATGAAGGCCATCATGGGCGAGGTGGCACTCGCCTCGGGCAGCATCCGTTATGACGATGGCATCGAGCTGACCCGGCGCCCGGTGGAGGAGCGCTCGCGGCTGGGGATCGGCTACGTACCCCAGGGCCGCCAGATCTTTCCGCTGCTCACCGTGGAGGAGAACCTGCGCACCGGTCTGGCCGCGAGAACGGATGGGCTCAAGCGCATTCCGTCGCGTGTCTATGAGCTCTTTCCCGTCCTCGAGGAAATGAAGCATCGTCGCGGCGGTGACCTCTCGGGGGGCCAGCAGCAGCAGCTGGCCATCGGCCGCGCCCTGGTGCTCGAACCGCGCCTGCTGATCCTCGACGAACCGGGCGAGGGCATCCAGCCCAATATCGTGGCCCAGATCGGCGCCGTCATTCGCCGGTTGATCCAGGAGGATGGCCTCAGCGTGCTGCTGGTGGAGCAGAAGCTGCCCTTCGCCCGCCAGTATGCCGACCGCTTCGTGATCATGGATCGTGGTCGGCCGGTGGCCAACGATGACATCGATGCCCTTACCGATGAACTGATCAAGGAGCACCTGACGGTATGACGGCCTTCGAGACGACGATCCCCGGGCTCTCCGGCCATCGCTTCGATGCTGGGCGACGCTGGGCGGCTTCCCTCGAGCTCGGCTTTGCCGCCCGCGACGGGGTGACCCGCATGACGCGATCCCGTCATCTGGGCCCGCTGCGCGTCCAGCGTCCCTTCTACCCCGAAGGCCGCCCCGGTGCCTGCCATGTCTATCTGCTGCACCCGCCCGGTGGTCTGGTCAGCGGCGATGCCCTGTCGATCACCGCCGGGGTCGGGGCGAATGCCCATGTGCTGCTGACCACCCCGGCCGCCAATAAGCTCTACAAGGCCGACAGCCATGGGGTGGCCTGGAGCCAGAAGACCCGACTCGGGGTGGCCGATGGCGGCATTCTCGAGTGGTTGCCACAGGAGACCCTGGCCTTCGATGGCTCACGGGGAGAGCAGTCCACGGCCATCGAGCTCGAGGGTAGCGCTCGTTGCCTGGGCTGGGAGGTGATGTCCCTGGGACGCCCGGCGAGTGCCTTGCCCTTCACGACGGGGCGCATCGAGCAGCGCTTCCGCCTGACCCTCGATGGCCGGCCGCTCTGGCTGGAGCGACAGCCGCTGGATCCGGCCCACCCGCGTTTCGTTGGGCCCTGGGGGCAGGGCGGCGCCAGCGTCCAGGCCACGTTCTGGGCGGTGGGACTCGAGGATGAGCACGAGGCCATCGACGCCCTGCGTGAAGGCCTGCCCGTGGCGCCCTCGAGGTACGCGGTCACGGTGCGCCACGGGGTGCTGCTGCTGCGCTACCTGGGCCAGGAGCGCAACGAGGCCTGGGACCTGTGTCGCCACGCCTGGGAAATCCTGCGGCCATTACTGATCGATCGCGAGGCCCACACGCCGCGCATCTGGCTGACGTAGGAGGCCGAGCCCGCTAGCGGGTCGGTAGTAGCCCTTGGGGTCTGACCCCCAGGTCATTGATGACTCAGTGATATCAGAGGATTGGCGTGATTGGCAGCAGCGGGGTCAGACCCCAAGGGCGCGTCACCGTGCTCGCATCAGGCGATACTCCCTCGAGCCCCAGCGTCTGCCCCAAACTCGAACACAAACGACATGATCAGGGAGCAACCGCCATGGAACTGACCCCCAGAGACAAGGACAAGCTGCTGCTCTTCTCGGCGGCCCAGCTGGCCGAACGGCGCCGCGCGCGCGGGCTGAAGCTCAATTATCCCGAGGCGGTGGCGCTGATCAGCTTCGAGATCCTGGAGGGCGCCCGTGACGGGCGCAGTGTCGCCGAGCTGATGGGCTACGGCCGCGAGATCCTGACACGCGATGACGTCATGGAGGGCGTGGCCGAGATGGTCGACGAAGTGCAGGTGGAAGCGACCTTTCCCGATGGCACCAAGCTGGTGACCGTCCACGAGCCCATAGTGTGAGGAGTGCGCGATGATTCCCGGTAAATATCAGTTGAAGGACGGCGATATCGCGCTCTGCGAAGGGCGCGAGCGGATCAGCGTCGAGGTCGCCAACACCGGCGATCGTCCCATCCAGATTGGCTCTCACTACCATTTCGCCGAGGCCAATCCCGCCCTGACCTTCGATCGTGACAGGACGCTCGGCTATCGTCTCGACGTGGCCGCCGGCACGGCGATCCGTTTCGAGCCCGGCCAGATGCGCGAGGTGACGCTGATCCCCTATGTCGGTCGCCGCCATATCTACGGCTTTCGCGGCGCCGTCATGGGCGCGCTGTCACCCGCGCCGCCTGCTAATGCGCCCGAGGCCGCGCAAGGCGCGCGATCCCCGCAACCCGGTGACTCGGATCAGGGAGAGCCGTCATGAAGATCAGTCGTCAGGCCTATGCCGACATGTATGGCCCCACCGTGGGCGACCGGGTGCGCCTGGCCGACACCGAGCTGTGGATCGCGGTGGAGCGCGACGCCACCCACTACGGCGACGAGGTGAAGTTCGGTGGTGGCAAGGTGATTCGTGATGGCATGGGGCAGAGCCAGCGCCATGACGAGGCGGTCATGGATACCGTGATCACCAATGCCCTGATCCTCGACTGGTGGGGGGTCGTCAAGGCCGATGTCGGTCTCAAGGCAGGACGCATTGCCGCCATCGGCAAGGCCGGCAACCCCGACACTCAGCCCGACGTGGCGATCGTCATCGGCCCCGGCACCGAGATCATCGCTGGGGAGGGCAAGATCCTCACCGCCGGCGGTATCGATGCCCATATCCACTTCATCTGTCCCCAGCAGGTGGAGGAGGCGCTGATGAGTGGCATCACCACCATGCTGGGCGGCGGTACCGGCCCCGCGACAGGCTCCAATGCCACTACCTGCACCCCCGGGGCGTGGCACCTGGGCAAGATGCTCCAGGCCGTCGACGACATGCCCATGAACATCGGCCTGCTCGGCAAGGGCAATGCCAGCCTGCCCGAGGCGCTCCAGGCCCAGCTCGAGGCCGGGGCCATGGGGCTCAAGCTGCACGAGGACTGGGGCACCACCCCGGCCTCCATCGATAACTGCCTCTCCGTTGCAGACGCCTACGACGTCCAGGTGGCCATTCACACCGATACGCTGAACGAGTCGGGATTCGTCGAAGATACCCTGGCGGCCTTCAAGGAGCGCTGCATCCACACCTACCACACCGAGGGCGCCGGGGGTGGTCATGCGCCGGATATCATCACGGCCTGCTCGAAGGCGTACGTGCTGCCCTCTTCGACCAATCCGACGCGGCCTTATACCGTTAACACCATCGATGAACACCTCGACATGCTGATGGTCTGTCACCACCTCGACCCGAGGATTCCCGAGGACGTGGCCTTCGCCGACTCGCGCATCCGCCGCGAGACCATCGCCGCCGAGGATATCCTCCACGACATGGGCGTGATCTCGATGATCGCCTCCGACTCCCAGGCCATGGGCCGTGTCGGCGAGGTGGTGTGCCGCACCTGGCAGACCGCCCACAAGATGAAGGTGCAACGCGGCCTGCTGCCCGAGGACGCGGCCCTGGGGGCCGACAACGTCCGGGCCCGGCGCTACATCGCCAAGTACACCATCAACCCGGCCATCACCCACGGGATCAGCCATGAGGTGGGGTCCGTCGAGGTCGGCAAGCTGGCCGACCTGGTGCTCTGGAAGCCGGCCTTCTTCGGCACCAAGCCGGCGCTGATCCTCAAGGGGGGCATGATCGCCGCCGCGCCCATGGGTGACCCCAACGCCTCGATTCCCACGCCCCAGCCGGTCCATTACCGCCCCATGTTCGGCGCCTGCGGCCGGGCGGCTAGCCAGACTCGGTTGACCTTCGTCAGCCGGGCAGCGCTGGAGGCGGGGGTCGGGGAGCGGCTCGGGCTGCGCAGCACGCTCAGCGCCTGCCGCGATGTCAGGCAGGTCAGGAAGGGCGACATGAAGCTCAACGCGGCCTGCCCCGAGCTCCGCGTCGACCCCCAGACCTACGAGGTACATGCCGACGGCGAGTTGCTGACCTGCGAGCCGGCCACCGAGCTGCCGTTGGCGCAGCGCTATCACCTCTTCTAGGAGCTCGACATGTTGAAATTGACCGAACGCCTGGGGCCCATCACGGCGAGCCAGGCGGATGACACCCTGACCCTGCCCTTCGATCAGCGCGTGCTGGGTCGCCTCAAGGCGGTCAGCGATGCGGGTTGTCAGCTAGGCCTCTTCCTCGACCGCGGCCCGGTGCTACGCGACGGCGAGGGATTGCGCGCCGAGAACGGCGAGGTGGTGCGTGTCCGGGCGGCCGTCGAGCCGGTGGTCACCGCGCGGATTGCCGCTGGGCTGCCCCTGGCGCGTCTGGCCTACCACCTGGGCAACCGTCACGTGCAGCTGGCGCTGGGCGAGGACGAGGAGGGCGGCTTCGTGCGCTTCCCGCCGGACCATGTGCTGGAGGAGCTCGCCGAACGGCTGGGGGCTCGCCTGGCCCATCACCAGGCGCCCTTCGACCCGGAGTCGGGGGCCTACAGCCACAGCGGCCATGGTCATTCCCATGATCACCACCATGAGCCTGATCGTGAGCAAGAGCATGCACATTGAGACCGACGAGACGGCGGGGCAGGGCGATGACCTGGCGCTGCTGGGCCTGCTGCAGCTGGTCAGCCCGGCATTGCCCATCGGCGCCTTCGCCTTCTCCCAGGGGCTGGAGAGCGCCTTCGAGCTGGGCTGGGTGACCGACGAGGCCATGCTTGGCGAGTGGCTCCACGGCGTGCTGGAGGATGGCCTGACCCGTTGCGAGCTGCCGGCACTGGCCCGCTTGATGGCGGCCTGGGCGGACGGCGATGATGCGACGCTGGTCGAGTGGGACGGCTGGCTTGCCGCCAACCGCGAGACCGCCGAGCTCGCCGCCGAAGACACTCGGCTGGGTGCGTCTCTGGCGCGCTTGCTGGGCAGCCTGGGGCTGCTCCCCCCTGGCCCTTCGGGAGAGTCGCCGGCCCTGCCGGCGGGCGCCGGCTACGTGACCGTCTTCGCCTGGACGGCCCATGCCCGCGGCGTACCCAGACGCCAGGCGCTGCTGGGGTTTGCCTGGGCCTGGCTGGAGAACCAGCTGGCCGTCGCCTGCAAGGCGCTGCCGCTGGGCCATACCGCGGCCCAGCGCCTGGTGGAACGACTTCGCCCCGCACTGGTGGCCGCCGTGGACCAGGCCCTGGCACTCGAGGATGACGCACTCGGCCCGGTACTGCCCGGGCTGGCCCTGGCCAGTGCGCTGCACGAGACCCAATACTCACGACTGTTCCGGAGTTAGGAGAACGACATGACACATTGCCTGCGTATCGGCGTCGGCGGCCCGGTGGGCTCCGGCAAGACGGCCCTGCTCAAGCAGCTCTGCCGGGCGCTGCGCGACCACTACGATATCGCCGTGGTGACCAACGACATCTACACCCGCGAAGACGCGGACTTCCTGCTCAAGCACGAGGCCCTGCCGGCGGATCGCATCCTGGGGGTGGAGACGGGGGGCTGCCCGCATACCGCCATCCGCGAGGATGCCTCGATGAACCTGGCGGCCATCGACGATCTCCAGGCACGCCATCCGGGCCTGGAGCTGGTGCTGGTGGAGTCCGGCGGCGACAACCTCTCCGCTACCTTCAGCCCCGAACTGTCCGACCTGACCCTCTATGTGATCGACGTCTCCGCCGGCGACAAGATCCCGCGCAAGGGTGGGCCCGGCATCACCAAGTCGGACCTGCTGATCATCAACAAGATCGATATCGCCGAGCAGGTGCACGCCTCGCTCGACGTCATGGCGCGTGACGCGAAGACGATGCGCGGCGAGCGTCCCTTCGTGTTCACCAACCTCTACGACGGTGTCGGGCGGGAGGAGATCATCCGCTTCATTCTCGATCGGGGCATGTTGCCGGAGCGCCGGCCGCCCGAGCGACTGACAGCGTCTGCCACCGCCTGACCTCATCCATCCTTCGCCTGACCAAGGAGCCCGCCTCATGAACGCTCGATTTTCGTCAACCATCCGTGCCGGACTCTCGGCAGCTGTCATGCTGCCGACCACTATGGCCCTGGCGCACACCGGACACGGTGCCCCCTCGGTGCATGCCCATACCGGCAGCCCGTCGATGCTGGTCGTGCTCGGGATCGTGACCCTGGGCGTGGCCTCCCTGGCGGGACTGGTGCGCCTGATCCTGCGGCGCCATCGGCTGCGCCGCCAGGCCTGAGCTGCCCTGAGCCAGCACAAGGTGCACCCGGCCTCGGCCGGGTGCACTGCTTTTTGCAAGGCCTGTCGCTATGCTGGCCGTTAACGTCGCCCGATGGGGTGGCACGGCCGACTGAGGACGCCATGCACGGTATACACAAGCTGGGGCAGGGGAGGCGGCGAATGTGGCCATGGATCCTGATGGCGTTGCTGATGGCTTGGGCCGGCATGGCCGCCTGGCAGCGCTACAAGCCGTTGCCCGAGGGCGTGTCCCGGGCCTTCCCGGCACGCGCCGCCGCCGAGGTGCGCTTTCTCGCCGACGAGACCTGGTATAGCCCCTCGGGGGAGCGCCACACCCGGCGGCAGATCTTCGACGAGGTGCTGACGCTGATCGGCCGGGCCCGGCGCCTGGTGGTGCTCGACATGTTCCTCTTCAACGCCTTCGCCGGGGCCGCCGATGGCCAGGCATTCCGCCCGCTATCGGCGGAGGTCAGCGATGCCCTGATCGAGCAGAAGCGGCGTCACCCCGGCCTGGAGGCGGTGGTGATCACCGATCCGCTCAACACCCTCTACGGGGGACTGGAGCTCGACCATCTTCAGGCCCTGCGAGATGCCGGCGTGCGGGTGGTGATCACCGACCTGAATCGACTGCGGGCCTCCAACCCGCTCTGGTCCGGGGGCTGGCATCTGGGCCCGCGCTGGCTCGGCAACGGCAGCGATGGCGGCTGGCTGCCCAATGCCCTGGGGTCGGGGCGCGTGCCGCTGCGCAGCTACCTGGCCTTGCTCAACTTCAATGCCAACCATCGCAAGACCCTGGTAGTAGACCGTGGCGATGGCTGGGCGGGCCTGGTCACCTCCGCCAACCCCCACGACGCCAGCAGCCTGCACGGCAACGTGGCGTTGCGTTTCGAGGGGACGGCGGCGCTGGACCTGCTGGCCTCCGAACGCCCGGTGGCGGGCTGGTCGGGGGTGAGCCTGGCCGGACCGGCGCCGCCCGACGTCGCGGTGGAGCCTCCCGGGCGGGCCAGGCTTCAGGTGCTGAACGAGGGTGCGATCCGCGATGCCCTGCTGGCGGCCATCGCGGCCAGCGGCGAGGGGGATCGGCTGGACATCGCCGTCTTCTACCTGGCCCATCGGGAGGTGATCGCCGCGCTGGTGGCGGCCAACGCTCGCGGGGTGGCCCTTCGTGTGCTGCTCGATCCCAACCGCGATGCCTTCGGGCTGGAGAAGGGCGGGATCCCCAACCGACCCGTGGCCCGCGAACTCCATGAGGCCGGCATCCCGGTGCGCTGGTGTGCCAGCCGGGGCGAGCAGTGCCACAGCAAGCTGCTGCTGCGCCGTCCCGCCGAGGCCGGCGCCGAGGCGGAGATGATCCTCGGCTCGGCGAACTTCACACGGCGCAATCTGGACGACCTCAACCTGGAGACCAGCGTGCGCCTGACCGGGCCCGCCGAGACCCCGGCCCTGCGAGACGCCGCGGCCTTCTTCGAGCGCCGTTGGCAGTCGACCCCGCAGCACATCACCAGCGAGCCCTTCGAGGCTCACGACGACACCACGGCCTGGCAACGGCTGCGTTATCGCGTCATGGAGGCGACGGGGCTTTCAACGTTCTGACGGCGGGTGGCTCTCCACCTTCTGAGCGTGAATGGCCCGCTGGGCTTGCATAGCTAGTCGACGTGGGTCACGGCCTGGCGGAGGGGGTCGACGTGCCAGGCCAGGCCGAGGCGGGCATTGCGCTCCAGCTCGGCGATCACCTGAGCCCCGAGCAGCAGGATGATGGCGCCCACCTCCAGGCTCAGCAGCACCACCACCAGGGTGGCCAGGGAGCCGTAGACCGCGTTGACCAGCGAGATATTGGCAAAGTAGAAGACCAGCAGCAGGCGCACGCCCTCCCATAGCAGGGCGGCGACGAAGCCACCCACCACGGCGCGACGCAGGGCGATCGTTACCACTGGCAGGAACTTGTAGATGGCGCTGAACAGCAGGAAGACGCCGAGGAAGCTGGTCAGGTTGAGCATCGGCTCGGAGAGGCCCGCCAGTGGTAGATTGCGCTCGAAGAGGGCCACCCACAGGGCATTCATCGTGCTGACCAGGCTGACCAGCAGGGTCAGGGCGAGCAGGCCCGCCCCCAGGACCAGCATGAAGGCATAGGGCAGCAGCACCGAGACCCAGGCACTGCGCCGGCGATGGTGCGTATCCGGGGCGTGGAAGATGATCGCCAGGGCGTCCTCGAGCATGCGAAAGGCGAAGGAGCTGAACAGCAGCAGCACGGGAAAGCCCAGGATGCCGATCACGTCCCGGGAGTCGAGGAGGGTGCGCACCGCATCGAGCAGGACCTCGGCATGGGCGGGCGCCAGGTGGCGTGCCTGGATGGTGAGTACCTCGAGCAGGTGCTGCTGGTCGACCACGCCGGCCAACAGCACCACCATCAGGGCGAACAGCGGCACGATGGAGAGCAGGATGTTATAACCCACGCCACCGGCCAGCAGGATGCCGCGGTTGCGCAGGAACGCGCACAGCACGCGCCACAGGAAGTGCAGAATGCGCGGCAGCAGGGTGAGGATCAGGCGTCGGTAGCGAACGGGCGGTGATGTCATTGGGGCTGCCGTGCGAGAGTGCTTGCGCCATCATAGGCGTATCCGGCCTCGCTCCGTCAAACCCCGTTCCCGGTGATGCCCCACTCGATGGTCCTGAACACACGCGGAGAGAACCATGGATCCGGATTCCCAGCCCTGGCGCTCGCTCTCTACCTGATGGCGCTGGCGCACAGGCTGGAGTGATGCCGGCCAGCGTTCCGGTTGCCGCGTCATGGCAGCCATGGACGCTGCCGGATGGCATGTCGCCGCCGACCACCGCATAATGCGCGCCCCGTCACACCCCGACACGACAGCGAGAAATCATGGCCAAATTCGAGGAGATCGGCACGGCGAGCATTCCCGGGCAGGGCGGCGAGCTGCGGTTGCTGCAGCGTAATGACGAGTTTTCGATCCGCATCGCCGGCAAGGCCGGAGAGCTGATGAACACTCGCCTGCACGGCTCGGAGGATGCCCTGGCCGAACTGGCCTGCAAGCGACTCGCCGATCGCTCCGGGGTTCGTGTGCTGGTCGGCGGGCTGGGCATGGGCTTTACCCTGGCCGCGGCGCTGAAGGCGTTGGGTGAGGACGCCGAGGTCGTCGTCGCCGAGCTGGTGCCGGGGGTGGTGGACTGGAACCGGGGGCCGCTGGGTGATGCCGCCGGTCGTCCCCTCGACGATCCCCGTACCCGAATCAGCCTGGGCGACGTCGGCGAATTGTTGCGCCACGACCCCGATGGCTTCGACGCCATCATGCTCGATGTGGACAATGGTCCCGAGGGGCTGACGCGCCGAGAGAATGACTGGCTCTACTCGCCTCGCGGGCTTGCCGCGGCCCAGCAGGCGCTGCGACCCGAGGGTGTTCTGGCGGTCTGGTCGGCCGGTCAGGACCCGGCGTTCAGCGAGCGGTTGCGGCGAGTCGGGATGCTGGTCGAGGAGATCACGGTGCGTGCCCATCGCCCCGGCAAGGGGGCCAAGCACCGGATCTGGCTGGCATACTGAGTCCCCTCACTCTTCATCACTCACCCTTCACCCCGAAAGGCCAAAGTATGCTGGAACTCTCTCGCCAGGTGAGCATTCCCGACCACGAGATCGAGATGCAGGCCGTGCGTGCCCAGGGGGCCGGTGGACAGAACGTCAACAAGGTGGCCACCGCCATCCATCTGCGCTTCGATATTCAAGCTTCCAGCCTGCCCGAGGGCTTCAAGGAGAAGCTTTTGGCGTTGGGTGACCAGCGCATTACCCGCGACGGGGTGGTGATCATCAAGGCCCAGAGCCACCGCACCCAGGAGCGTAATCGTGCCGAGGCCCTGGCGCGGCTGAAGGCGCTGATCAAGAGCGTCATGTATGCACCGAAGAAGCGCATCGCGACCCGCCCCAGCAAGGGCGCCAAGCGGCGTCGGCTGGACAGCAAGAAGAAACGCGGCCGGCACAAGGCGTTGCGCGGCAAGGTCGAGACCTGACGTTGACTGTGGCGTCGATGATCGGGTGGCGACTCCACTCCGGGCGTGTATGCTGAAAGTCGTGACGACGAAGGCTGGCCATCCTTGGCCGGTGACATCCAACCACGCAGGGGGATACATCGATGGCAGATACGTCGATGAGTGAGCTTTTCAAGGACAACCGCGTCAAGGGCCTGTCGGCCGTAGCGGTGGTTGCCATCATCTGGGCCCTGTTTGCCCAGTCCAGCGTCAGTTCCAGCAACGAGGCCCGTGAGTCGCTGCAGGCGCGACTCGAGAACGTGCAGGCCGAGAACGAGTCCTTGTCGGGGCGCGTCGAGGAGCTTCAGAGCGCCGCCGGGAACATTGATGACCTGGCAGAGCAGCGCAGCGATCTCCAGGAGCAGCAGCAGGCCGCCGAGGCCGAACTGGAGAAAACCAAAGGCGAGGTTGCCACGGCTCGCACTCAGCTAGAAGAGGCCCAGGCCTCGGTAGAGACGGTGCAGGCCGACCTGGAAGCCCGCCAGAGTGAGCTCGAGGCTGCCGAGGAAGCCCTCGCGACCACCCGAGAGGAGCGACAGCAGGTCACCCAGGTCCGCGATGAGGCTCAGGCCTCGCGTCAGGAAGCCGAGGAGGCACGCCAGGCCGCCGAAGAGGCACGCCAGCAAGCCGCAGAGGCCCGCCAACAGGCCGAGCAGGAGCGCAGCGACGCGGTTGCCGCTCGCGACGAGGCCCGTGCCGAACTCGAGGGCCTGCAGCAGGAGATCGCCTCGGCCGAGGAGAACCTGGCCGGCATCAACAAGCAGATCTCAGCCAGTCAGGAAGAGCGCGATGCCCTTCGGCAGGAGATTGGCGAGCTCCAGGCCAGCCGCAGCGAGGCGAGCGAAGCGCTGGAGGCGACCCGCAGTGAGATGGAAGAGGCCCGGTCACAGGTCGACCAGGCTCGCGAGACATTCAAGGACCTCGAGGTCGCCATCAAGGTCGGCCGTGAGGAAGTCGCCGAAATCGAGTCTCAGGTCGAGTCTCGCCAGACCCAGCTCGAGCGCCTGGAAGGCCAGCTCGAGACCTGGCGCAACGAGCTGTCCCGTCTGGAGAACAGCGTGCAGGGCAAGGCGGGGGACGACGCTGCCGCTCAACAACAGGCCGATGCCCAAGCTGATGGCAATGACGGTGCTGCCCAGCAGGAATCCGAAGCCCATGAAGACGGCAATACCGACTGATCCCTTCGCGGAATGGTCTAGCATTCACGACGGCGAGCCCTTGGCTCGCCGTCGCGCGTTGGCAGGCATTGCATGGCAGGGCGACCCGCCGGGTATACTGAGCCTTCGTGCCGCTTGCGTGGCAACCCCAATTGCATAAGGAGCGAATCGTGATCGAAGGGGTCAAGCATATCGTCGCCGTGGCATCCGGCAAGGGCGGGGTAGGCAAGTCCACCGTCACCGTCAACCTGGCACTGGCCATGGCCGCCGAAGGCTATCGGGTGGGCATCCTGGATGCCGACATCTACGGCCCCAGCCAGGCCCAGATGCTGGGGGTGGGCGAGGGCGTGCGTCCCCAGTCCGCGGGCGAGAATCGTTTCAAGCCGCTCGAGGCCCATGGCATCCAGGCCATGTCCATGGCCTTTCTGGTCGACATCCGCGAGCCCATGGTCTGGCGCGGGCCCATGGTCGCCGGCGCCTTCCAGCAGATGCTCACCCAGACCGTCTGGGACGATCTCGACTATCTGTTCATCGACATGCCGCCGGGCACCGGCGACATCCAGCTGACCCTGGCCCAGAAGGTGCCGGTGGACGGCGCGGTGATCGTCACTACCCCCCAGGACATCGCCCTGCTGGACGCGCGCAAGGGCATCGAGATGTTCCGCAAGGTCAACGTGCCGGTGCTTGGGGTCGTGGAGAACATGAGTCTGCACATCTGCTCCCACTGCGGCCACAGCGAGCCGATCTTCGGCGAGGGCGGGGGCGAGCGCATCGCCCAGGAGTACGAGACTCAGGTGCTCGGTCGCTTGCCGCTGACCCTGTCGATCCGTGAACAGGTGGATGGCGGGCGGCCCACCGTGGTGGCCGAACCGGAGGGCGAGGTGACCGCCACCTTCCGCGACATGGCGCGCCAGGTCGCCGACCAGATCCGCGGCCAGGGCACCGAGGGACCGGAGATCTCCTTCAGCGAGTGAGATGCCAGGCCATTCTGTTACGCACAGCGAAAGGCCCCGGGGACAAGCCGAAGAGGAGGTCCTACGCCATGGATGGCGTCGGTAGCGCCCACGGATGGGTTCACAGCGCCTCCTTGCAGGCTTGTCGCCGGGCTTGCCTCGAGTGATAGATCCCTCAGCAATCGCCCTGGGTGAGAGGGCGCATCCCGTGACCTTCCCCGCCGGGGCCGCTATGATGTGGCCCCGGTTTTCTTTCTCCGGTTTCCCCAGACACAGTTCAGGACGTTTCGATGAGCATCAAAGCCGACAAGTGGATACGCCGCATGGCCGAGCGGGAAGGCATGATCGAGCCCTTCGAGCCCGACCAGGTTCGCTATGTGAACGAGCGGCGGGTGATCTCCTACGGGACGTCCAGTTACGGCTACGATGTGCGCTGCGCCAACGAGTTCAAGGTGTTCACCAACATTCACTCCGCGGTGGTGGACCCCAAGAGCTTCGACGAGAAGAGCTTCGTCGACATCAAGGGGGATGCCTGCGTGATTCCCCCTAATTCCTTCGCCCTGGCGCGCACCGTGGAGTACTTCCGCATTCCGCGCAGCGTGTTGACCATCTGCCTGGGCAAGTCGACCTATGCCCGTTGCGGCATCATCGTCAATGTCACCCCGCTGGAACCCGAGTGGGAAGGGCATGTGACCCTGGAGTTCTCCAATACCACCAACCTCCCGGCGCGCATCTATGCCAACGAAGGGGTGGCGCAGATGCTGTTCCTGGAGTCCGATGAGGTCTGCGAGACCTCCTACAAGGACCGCGGCGGCAAGTACATGGGACAGCGCGGCGTGACCTTGCCAAGGACGTGATAGCGCCGAGCTGAAAGCGCCGAGCTACAAGCAAACCCCGAAGGCCGAGACCTTCGGGGTTCTCTTTTGCACGAGATCATCAAACATTGCTGGCCGCTTGGCCGCTTGGCCGCTTGGCCGCTTGGCCGCTTGGCCGCTTGGCCGCTTACTCCTCGACGCCCTCGTCCAGCTCCTCGGCGGCATCGGCATGGGAGAGCCGCATGCCGGTAGGCGGCAGGGCGACGCCGTCCATGGTGGCATTGTCGCCCTTGAGCTGTAAGCGCCCCTCCAGGAACCACCGCACGGCAATCGGGTAGATCAGGTGCTCACGAGCCTGGACCTTGGCCTGGAGGCTGTCTTCCGTGTCGTCCTCGGTGATGGCCACCTCGACCTGCAGGGCGATCGGCCCGCCATCCAGTTCCTCGGTGACGAAGTGCACGCTGCAGCCGTGCGTGGCCACGCCATCGGCCAGCGCGCGGGCATGGGTATGCAGGCCGGTATAGTCCGGCAGCAGCGAGGGGTGGATGTTGAGCATCCGGCCCAGGAAGCGGTTGACGAAGCGCGGCGTGAGAATGCGCATGAAGCCGGCCAGCACGATCAGGTCGGGCTCGTGGCGCTCGATGACCTTGATCAGGGCGCCGTCGTAGGCGTCGCGGCTGTCGTACTCGCGATGGGGCAGGGCGACGGCATCGATGCTGGCATCCCGGGCACGCTTCAGTCCGTAGGCATTCGGCTGATTGGAGATCACCGCAACGATCTCGCCGCCCAGGGCATCATGGCGCTGGGCGTCGATCAGCGCCTGGAGGTTGCTGCCGTTGCCGGAGATCAGCACCACCACCCGCCGTGTCTCGCTGGGCTCGGGGGTGAAGGTGTTCAGGGTGTCGCTCTGGTAGTCGGTCCCGCTCATGCCTTGAGGTTCTCCAGCTGGACCTGCTCTTCGGCGTCGCCCCGCGCGGTGATCTCGCCGATGCGGTGGACCGTCTCGCCCAGGGCCTGCAGGTGAGCGCGGGCCTGATCGGCCTTGTCCGCCGGGACCACGATCACCATGCCGATGCCGCAGTTGAGCACGCGGTACATCTCCTGCTCCTCGACGTTGCCCTGCTTCTGGAGCCAGTCGAAGATGGCCGGGCGCGTCCAGCTGGAGGCGTCGATGCGCGCCGCCAGGGTCTCGGGCAGCACGCGGGGGAGGTTCTCGGTGAGGCCGCCACCGGTGATGTGCGACAGGGCATGCACCGGGATGTCGGTCTCCTTGAGCAACGACAGCAGCGGCTTGACATAGATGCGCGTGGGCGCGAGCAGGGCCTCGCCCAGCGGCCGGCCATCGAGGGCGGTGTCCAGCGAGGACTCGCTGACCTCGAGGATCTTGCGGATCAGCGAGTAGCCGTTGGAATGGGGGCCGGAGGAGGCCAGGCCCAGCAGTACGTCACCCTCGCCGACCTGCTTGCCGTCGAGGATCTCGGATTTTTCCACCACGCCGACGCAGAAGCCGGCGAGGTCATAGTCGCTGCCCTCGTACATGCCGGGCATCTCGGCGGTCTCGCCGCCCACCAGGGCGCAGCCGGCCTGCTCGCAGCCCTCGCCGATACCGGTCACCACATCGGCGGCGATATCCACGTCCAGCTTGCCCGTGGCATAGTAGTCGAGGAAGAACAGCGGTTCGGCGCCGGCCACCACCAGGTCGTTGACGCACATGGCCACCAGGTCGATGCCGATGGTGTCATGGCGGCCGAGGTCCATGGCCAGGCGCAGCTTGGTGCCGACGCCGTCGGTGCCGGAGACCAGCACCGGCTCCCGGTAGCCGGTCGGCAGCTCGCACAGGGCCCCGAAACCGCCCAGGCCGCCCATCACCTCGGGGCGAGACGTGCGTTTGGCGACGCCCTTGATACGGTCGACCAGGGCATTGCCGGCATCGATGTCGACCCCGGCGTCCTTGTAACTGAGCGATGCTCCGCTCGGGGGATGGGTGGAATCGGTCATGACGCTTCCTGTAGGAGAATGGCCGTCGCGATGCCTGCTGCACAGGGCGACGCACAACGTTGGGGTACGGATTGTAGCATCACGGCGCGCGGCTGGCAGCCTGCCGGCCGCGCCGACACAGGGAGGGGGCGATGCACAGGCAGTGGTGGGTGATGGCCGCGGTGGCGGCACTGGGGCTGTGGTTCCTGATCAGTATCGAGCCGGTGCTGACGCCCTTCTTCGTCAGCATGATCCTCGCTTACCTGGGCGACCCCCTGGCCGATCGCCTCGAGGCTCATGGCCTCTCGCGGCGCCTGGCGGTCTCGCTGGTCTTCCTGCTGCTTTCGCTTGCCATCGTGCTCACCCTGCTGCTGGTGGTGCCGATACTGGGCCGCCAGCTCGGCCAGTTGATCGAATCGCTGCCGGCGGTGC
This sequence comes from Halomonas sp. 11-S5, assembly GCF_029889825.1. Lineage (NCBI taxonomy): Bacteria > Pseudomonadati > Pseudomonadota > Gammaproteobacteria > Oceanospirillales > Halomonadaceae > Halomonas > Halomonas sp. 11-S5. The sequence continues at coordinate 17,832 of NZ_JARANW010000012.1, read as the reverse complement.
TCAACTGGCTGCAGCAGACCGTGGTGCCGCGTATTCAGTCGCTGACCGGCATGGACCTCTCCACGGATATCGACCAGATGCGCCAGGCGGTCGTCGACAACTGGAAGGAGACCGGGACCTTCGCGGCCAGCCTGCTGGCCCAGGCCTCGCGATCCGGCCTGGCGCTGGTCGCCTGGATCGGTAACCTGGCGCTGATCCCCGTGGTCACCTTCTACCTGCTGCTGGATTGGGACATCCTGGTCGCCAAGGTGCGCGGCTCGCTGCCGCGCAGCTGGGAGCCCGCTGCAGTGCGCCTCGCCGGCGAAGGCGACGAGGTGCTGTCCGCCTTCCTGCGCGGCCAGCTGATCGTCATGCTCTGCCTGGGGGTGATTTACGCGCTGGGGCTGACCCTGCTCGACGTGCGCTTCGGCCTGCTGATCGGCCTGCTCGCGGGCTTGGCCAGCATCGTGCCCTATCTCGGGGTGATCGTGGGCATCTCCGTGGCGGGGGTGGTCGCGTTCTTCCAGTTCGGCGACTGGCTGATCCTGCTCGGCGTCGCGGCGGTGTTCGGTTTCGGCCAGCTGGTCGAGAGCGTGGTGCTCCAGCCCAAGCTGCTCGGCAACAAGATCGGCCTGCATCCGGTGGCCGTGATCTTCGCCGTGCTGGCCGGTGGGCAGCTGTTCGGTTTCACCGGGGTGTTGCTGGCACTGCCCGTGGCTGCCGTGGTGATGGTGGTGTTGCGTTATCTCCACGAGCACTATAAAAACAGCACTCTGTATGACGCCGGACGTCAACGTACCCACGACGAGGAGTCGCCATGAGTCGGGCACCCGCGCAGTTGCCGCTGGGCGTGGGGCTGCGCGATGAAGCCACCTTCGCCAACTTCCACCCCGGGCCCAACGCGACCCTTGTCGATCGGCTCGTGCACCAGCTCGACGACGACGGCGAGCCCTTTCTTTATGTATGGGGCGCCTCCGGCACTGGTCGTAGCCACCTGCTGCAGGCGGCCTGCCATGCGGCCTCCGACCGCGACTGTCGAGCGCTGTACCTGCCGCTGGCGGAACTCGGTCACTTCCCGCCGCTGATGCTCGAGGAGATCGAGCGCCTGGACCTGGTGGCGATCGATGACCTCGAACGCGTGGTGGGGCGCAAGCGCTGGGAGGAGGCGCTGTTCCACGCCTTCAACCGCCTGCGGGATGCCGGCAAGCGACTGGTGATTGCCGCCGAGGCGCCGCCGCGACAGCTGCCGGTGAAGCTGCCCGACCTGGCCTCGCGACTCACCTGGGGCATGACCTTCCACCTGCAGGGGCTGGATGACGCCGGGCGCCTGACGGCGCTTCAGCTGAGGGCGCGGAGGCGTGGCATGCAGTTGCCGGACGAGGTGGCTCGCTACATCCTGCATCGCGGGCCGCGACGCATGGATGCGCTCTTCCAGACCCTGGAGGCCCTGGATCGTGCCTCGCTCTCCGCCCAGCGCAAGCTGACCATTCCCTTCGTCAAGCAGGCGCTGGGCTGGTAACGGGCCTGGTGTCAAACTCACCGCTTCTCGAGCCCCCTGTTTCGCTAACGTTCTGGGTACCCGTTCTGGGTACTGGTGTTACAGGTCTTAGCTGGCGCCGTTGCAGAGCTGCTCGGCACTGAAGCGGTAGGAATAGACGATATCTTTCGTCAGGAAGCCGTAACGCGCTAGCGTCTGTTGCCAGTCGTTGTTGCGCTTTTCCTCCTTCAACTCCTCGTTCACCGCGTCCCGCAGGTCCTCGGCATCCAGGGGGAAAGCGAAGCCGCCGAAGTAGCGGACTTCGCGACCGTCGATCACCGGGTCGGTGAAGTTGAATTCCGCCTCCACCTGTGGGCTCACCTGCTCCAGGGATGCGACGGTCATGCCGGTCGCGGCGAAGGCATCGGCCCTGCCACGGACGATGGCGTCGACGGCCTCCGGGAGGCGTTGCACGGTGACGATCCGGTCTGGATCGACCCCCAGGGCCTCGAACATCTCCTGGGTGACCGTGCCCTCCTGGACCGCGACCCGAATGGTGTCCGAGCGCTCGACGAAGTCCTCGTAGGCCCGAATGCGGTTGGGGTTGGAGGCCAGCACCAGCAAGCCCTCGCCATAGGAGGTGTTGGGGTTCGAGAAGAGCACGCGCGTGCAGCGTTCGGGCAGGATGGCCATTTCCGCCGCCGCCATGTCGAAGCGACCGACTGCCAGCCCCGGGATGAGGTTCTTGAATTCCGTCTCCACCCACTCGATCTCCTCGATGCCGAGATCCTCGAGGATGCGCCGAGCGATCTCGGGGCCGACGCCGAGCGCCTCACCCTCCTCGTTCAGGTAGCCATAGGGCCTCTCGTTGGCAACGGCGATGCGGATCACGCCGCGCTGCTGGATCTCCTCGAGCGTATCGGCCTGCAGCCCGGGGATGGCCAGCAGGGTGGCAAGAGCGCCGGCCAGTAGGGACGATCTGCCCAGTGAATACATATTTGCTGTCATTGTTGTCAGTCCCGTATAGCGTCGTTCCGACTCGTGTCGCGTCACGATCACCCGGGTATCGGCCGTGGTGCCGCAGCCGTTGGGTCGGAGCGGTGTGTGATGGGCCAGGATCCATGGCGTTTGCGTATTGACGCCATCATGGTGATATGCCTGCCATTTCTCGATGGCGGCTCATTCAGCGTAGAACTGACGTTGAGAGGATGCTGGCCACCGACGGTCTCTGTCGAAGATCTCGGACAACGACTGTCGGCGATGTCTTACAAGCGACGGGTACGTCTCATGATCTAAGTGGCAGGAAACTCAACGACTGAGCTCGATGCTGCGTGACTGGCCGTTGCCCAGGCTGACCTGGTGAATGACCACGCGGGTCTTGCCGGTGGAGGGATCTTGCCCGCTGCCCGAGACATAGAACTCTCCGGCGGGCAGGCCCTCGAGGCGGAAGTCGCCATTGCCGTCGGTGCGGGTGGTGTGGGTGTATGCGCGGGCCCGGGGATCGGCGGGCTCCACGGCGCGGCCCGCCAGGGCCTGCTCCGCGGCCTCGGCCGAGTAGGTGGTCACCGGCGCGACCGAGACGCCCGCATTCGCCACCGGGCGTCCTCCCAGCAGCAGGCGACCACGGATTGCACCGCTGCCGCTCTTCTCCAGCGCGGCATACTCCTCGGCGGGGAAGGCCACCTGGCGGGCCACCCGTCCGGTCGTGGCAGGGCGATCGGCCCGTTGGGTCTCGCGTGGCGCCTCCATGCCGCGCTCGATCACCTCGACGCGCTGACGCTCACCGGCGGGATAGGGCGGCTCGATGATCTGACAGCCGGCCAGCGAGAGTCCCAGCAGGGCGGGAAGTATCCAACGTGTCATCTGCAGTCTCCCGGGTAGTGGACGATGCCCCGTGCCCGGTGAGCATAACGCAAAAGGGCCGCCGATCATCGATCGGCGGCCCTTCATACGTTCAAGCAAGCGCCGGCAGGGCCGGCGCCATCAGGCTTACTTGGCTGCCTTGGTGGCAGTCTCGGTTGCCTGCTTGACGTTGTCTTCGGTCAGCTTCTGGCTCTGCTGGACGAAGTCCTGCTGCAGGGAGACGACCTTCTCGGCGTCGCCCTTCAGGCGCTCGGTCAGGTCCTTGGCGACCTTCTGCTGGCCTTCCATGTAGGTGCGCAGGCCTTCGGCATCTTTCACGTTCATCAGGCTGCGCAGCTGCGCCATGCCAGTGTCGGTGTAGGCCTTGCCGGCGTCCAGCTGGGCGTTGACCAGCTTCTCGGTGTAGTCCACGGACAGGGCAGCATAGGTGCGAGCCGGGCCGAAGAACATGGATTCGAACTGTTCAGTGAACTGCTTGGTGTCGAAGTTTTGCATCGTAAGTCCCTCCCAGGGATTTCGGATCAATTCGAAGGCCGTGGCGGTCTGCCGATGCCTTCTGCGTCTCTGTTGCAATGCACAATAGCAGAGCAGTTTGTGCAGTGCAACATTCTTTCTATGTCATCTCTATTGAAGTTGCCCCGAGCGAGGGCCGCCGGGGGCAGGCCGAAGAGGAGGTCTCTTGCAAGGGCGTCCGCCGGACGCCATGTTGAGGAGAGCAGCATCCATCCCGAACACGAGGAGCCCGACATGAGCGACCATCGCATCGAGCGTGACAGCATGGGCGAGCTAGAGGTGCCGAGGGAGGCCCTCTACGGAGCCCAGACCCAGCGGGCCGTCAACAACTTCCCGGTCTCCGGCCAGCCGATGCCGACGGCCTTCATCCACGCCATCGCCCGCATCAAGCTGGCGGCGGCTCGGGTCAACCGTGAGCTGGGCCTTCTCGACGCCGCCCGGTCTCGAGAGATCGTCGCGGCCGCCGAGGCGATCCTCGCGGGGCATCTCGACGACCAGTTCCCGGTGGACGTGTTCCAGACCGGCTCCGGCACTTCCAGCAACATGAACGTCAACGAGGTGATCGCCAGGCGGGCCAGCCGCGACGGGGTGGAGGTCGGTGCCAACGACCACGTCAACATGGGGCAGTCGAGCAACGACGTGATACCCACGGCGATCCATGTGTCCGCCGCGCTGGCGGTGACCAGCCAGCTGCGTCCGGCACTCGAGCACCTGCGCGAGACCATCGACACGCGCGCCGCGGAGCTCGATGACGTGGTCAAGACCGGTCGTACCCATCTGATGGACGCCATGCCGCTGCGCATGAGCCAGGAACTGGGTGGCTGGTCGAGCCAGGTAGGTCAGGCCATCGAGCGCCTGGACAGCGCCCTGGTGCGGCTCTGTCGCCTCGCCCAGGGCGGCACGGCGGTCGGGACCGGCATCAATGCGCATCCCGAGTTCGCCGAGCGCATGGCGAGCGACCTGAGCGAGCAGACGGGACTGTCGTTCTCGCCCAACGACAGCTTCTTCGCGAGCCTTGCCTCTCAGGATGCGGCGGTGGAACTCTCCGGACAGCTCAGGGGCCTGGCGTGCGTGGTGATGAAGATCGCCAACGACCTGCGCTGGATGAACTCCGGGCCCCTGGCCGGCCTCGGCGAGATCGAGCTCGAGGCCCTGCAGCCCGGCAGCTCGATCATGCCCGGCAAGGTCAATCCGGTGATCCCCGAATCGGCTGCCCAGGCCGCCGCCCAGGTGATCGGGCTCGACACGGCGGTCACGGTGGCCGGGCAGAGCGGCAACTTCCAGCTCAACGTGATGTTGCCGCTGGTGGCCAGCAACCTGCTGACCTCGATCACCCTGATGACCAACACCACGCGGTTGCTGGCCGATCGCGCCATCGCCACCTTCAAGGTGCGTGATGACCACCTCGCGGGGCCGCTGGCACGCAACCCCATCCTGGTCACGGCGCTGAACTCGGTGATCGGCTACGACGCCGCGGCGGCCATCGCCAAGCACGCCTACCAGGCGGGGCGGTCAATCATCGAGGTAGCCGAGGAGCAGACCGACCTGTCCCGCGCGGAGCTCGAACGCCTTCTCGATCCCGCCACGCTGACGCGAGGCGGCGTCCCGGAGTAGGGCGCATGCCGCGCCCGGCCCGTGTCAGCGTGGGTGCTAGAGCGCCTTGCGGCGCAGCAGGCCGGTGAGCGCCTCGCCGATCAGCACCAGCACGATGATGGCGATCAGGATGGTGGCTACCGCCTGCCAGGCGAAGGTATCGATGGAACCCTGCAGGATCACGCCGATGCCGCCGGCCCCGACCAGCCCCAGCACCGTGGATTCGCGGATGTTGATATCCCAACGCAGGATGACGATGGCGAAGAAGGCCGGCATCACCTGGGGGACGACGGCATAGGCGATCACCTTGGCCTTGGAGGCGCCGGTGGCTTCCATGGCCTCCACCGGACGACGGTCGATCTCCTCGATGGCCTCGCCCATCAGCTTGCCGATGAAGCCCACCGAGCGGAACATGATGGCGAGTATGCCGGCCAGCACCCCGGGCCCGAAGATCGCCACGAACAGCAATGCCCAGATGATGGTGTTCACCGAGCGGCTCGAGACCAGGATGAAGCGCCCCAGCCACAGGCAGGCACGGTTGGGCGTGGTGTTCTGGGCGGCGATGTAGGAGACCGGCAGGGCGATGAAGACGGTCAGCATGGTGGCGAGCGTGGCGATATGCACGGTCTCGAGCATGGCATTGACGATCTCGCCGAGGCGGCTCGGGTCCGGCGGCCACATGCGTGCCCCCAGGCTCGAGATCTGGTTGGGGGCATCCCATACCCAGGGCCAGAAGATGTCGATGTCGCGCACCGCCCAGACGACCAGCATCAGTGATACCAGCAGCACGCCGTAGCGGATGAGCTGCTCCCGGGGGTTGTGGCGTCGCCAGATACGCTCGGCCAGCAGGTCGGCGTCCTTTACCATATCTTCTTCCTTACCCAGCCGCTGACGCCCTCGCTGAGCAGGATCACCGCGATGATCACCAGCAGGATGGCGAAGGCGAAGTCATAGTCGTAGCGCCCGAAGGCATTCATCAGGGTGCTGCCGATCCCCCCCGCCCCGACGATCCCCACCACCGCCGAGGCGCGCAGGTTGCTGTCGAGCTGGTACATGGAGAGCCCCACCTGGCGCGGCAGGATCTGCGGGAAGACCGCATAGTAGAGCGTGGCCAGGTAGCCCGCGCCCGTGGCGCGCATGGCCTCCACCTGGCCCCAGTCGATTTCCTCGATCTCCTCGGCGAGCAGCTTGCCGACGAAGCCGATGGAGTAGAGGGTCAGGGTCAGGATGCCGGCCAGGGGACCGAAGCCCACCGCGGCGACGAAGAGGATGGCGACGATCACCGGATGGAAGCTTCGCGAGACGATGATCACCGCACGCCCCAGCAGATAGACGGGTAGGGGCGCGATGTTGCGCGCCGCCATCACCGCGAAGGGGATCGACAGCAGCACCCCGAGCAGGGTCGCCAGGATGGCGATCTGCAGGCTCTCCGTGAAGCCGGTCAGCAGCAGGTCGAAGCGCGAAAAGTTCGGCGGAAAGCCGCCGCCGAAGATCCGCGCCGCGCGGGGCAACCCTTCGCTGATGCGCTCCCAGTTGAAGGGCAGGGTGGCGAAGGCCCAGGCCAGATAGGCCACCAGCACCGCCAGCAGGCCGTAGCGCAGCAGGGGGTTGGCGATGAAGGGCGGCTTGCGCCAGGTCCGTGGCGATGGCGTGGCGGGGCTGTCAGGTCGCGTCATGGCGGACCTCCCCTTCAGCCTTTCCATGTTCAGCCTGCGGGGTGGGGGTCTCGTCCTCCGGCGACTCGATGCCGCCATAGATGGCGTCCAGCGCCTCCTTGTCGAAGTCGGCGGGGGCGCCATCGAAGATCATGGTGCCGTGGCGCAGTCCGACGATGCGCTCGGTGTAGGTCCTGGCCTGGGCCACATTGTGGATATTGATCAGCACTGGCAGCGACAGTTCGCTGGCCAGGCTCTGCAGCAGCACCATGATCTGCTCGGAGGTGCGCGGGTCCAGCGAGGCCGTGGGCTCGTCGGCGAGCAGGACTTCCGGTTCCTGCATCAGGGCGCGCACAACGCCGACCCGCTGGCGCTCGCCACCGGAGAGCTCATCGGCACGCTTGTTGGCATAGTGGGCGATCCCCACCCGCTCCATCAGCACGAAGGCTCGCTCGATATCCGAGGCCGGATAGCGGCGGGTGATGGCCTGGAAGAGGCTGACGTAGCCGAGCCGGCCGGCCAGCACGTTCTCCATCACGGTGAGGCGATCGATCAGGTTGAAGCCCTGGAAGACCATGCCGATCTTGCGCCGGGCTCGGCGCAGGTCACGGTGACGAAGACTGACGAGTTCGGTGCCGTTGAGTTTGATCGACCCCGAGGTGGGTTCCACGAGGCGGTTGATGCAACGCAGCATGGTGCTCTTGCCGGCGCCCGAAGCACCGACGATGGCCACCACGCTGTTGTCCTCGACGCTCAGGTCGAGCCCCTTGAGCACGGGTTCATCGTGACCGTAGCGCTTGATCAGGTTGGATATTTCTAGCATCGGTGGGTCCAGGCGGGCGAGGGTCAACGAGACAGCGATGCCGGCCTTCCCTCGAAGGCCGGCATCGTGCTGTCAAACATGGATTACTCGAGGTTGTCGGGAGTGTACTTGACCCCGTTGGCATTCTGGATGGTACGGATGACCTTCCAGTTGTCCTGATAGTTGATGGGGATGAACTTCTCGACCCCCTCGAACTCCTCCCCCAGTTTGGTGCCGGCGAATTCGAAGCTGAAGAAGGCTTCCTCGATCTTCTCGACCAGGTCCGGATGCAGGTTATAGGCGTAGTTGTAGGAGGTGGTCGGGAAGCTGTCGGACTCGTAGATGATCTTTACATCCTCCGGGTCATACAGGCCACGAGCGGCCATGCGCTCGACCACTTCCGAGGCCACCGGGGCGGCGTCATAGTCCTGTGCCACCACCCCGAGCATGGACTGGTCGTGGCTACCGGAGTAGACCACCTCGTAGTCCTCGCCGGGGACGATGCCCATTTCGGGGAAGAGGGCTCGCGGCGCCTGGTTGCCGGAGTTGGAGGTGGGCGAGGTGTGAGCGACCCGCTTGCCCTTGAGGTCTTTCATCTCGTCGATGCCGGAATCGACATGGGTATAGAGCTGAAGGGTGTAACCGAAACGTCCATCATCCGAGCCCATCAGCGCGAAGGGCACGGCACCGGCCAGGTTGACGGCGAAGGGCGTCGGGCCGGTGGAAAAGCCGGCGATGTGCAGGCGACCGCTGCGCATCGCCTCGACCTGGGCCGAGTTGGACTGTACGGCGAAGAAGCGCACGTCTTTTCCGGTCACTTCTTCGAGATGGTCGATGAACGGCTGCCAGATATCGGAATAGATGGCAGGGTCTTCTACCGGTGTGTAGGCGAAGATCAGGGTGTCGGGGTCGACCCACTCGGATTCGTCGGTCGGGCGGTCGGCGACCATGTCGCCGTTCGCGTCACAGTAGATGTCGTCCAGGGCGCCGCGCTCGCAGTCGTCCTGAGCCTGGACCTGGCTTGCGGTAAGCAGGGCAAGGGGCAGCAGCGAGGAGAGGGCGAGGGTGGTGAGCGGGTGCTTTCTAGAACGAATGGCATGATGGATCATGGCGTGCCTCGTGAGATTATTATTGTGCAGGGCGTTCGGATCTCGACATGACGATGCTCGAATCCGAATAACTCTTTCCAATCTAGAGTTCGTGACAAAACCATGTCAAACACTTTCCCCGCCGCGTCAGGCCATCGACACAACCGCTACCTGTTGATGCGCCACGGTCACAGCCAGGCCAACCAGCAGGGGCTGATCATCGGCTCGCCGGAACGTGGGCTGGCTGGCTTCGGTCTCTCGGCCATTGGCCGCGAACAACTCGACGGGCTGCTGGCCGACTGGTGCTGGGCGACGCCCGGACGGGTCCTGCACTCGGACTTTCGTCGCACCACCGAGACGGCCGAACGCATCGCGCGGCACTTCGGCCTTTGGCTCGAGACCGAACCACGACTGAGGGAGCGCCACTTCGGGGCGTTCGAGGGTGAGGGAGACGACCGCTATGCTGAGGTCTGGGCTCGGGATGCCGATGATCCGGCGCACCGGCATGCCGGCGTCGAGGCCGTGGTTGATGTGGCTGCACGCATGGCGGGTCTGGTCGATGATCTGGAGCAGCGCCATGCGGGGGAAACGATCCTGCTGGTCAGTCACGGGGATCCGTTGCAGATCCTGCTGACGGCCCTGGAAGGCCGCGAGCTGAGCCGGCACCGCGATCGGGCGCCGCTCGCGCCGGCCAGCATCACTGTCCTGTGATCATGTGTGAGAGTGACGCTTGACCCGTCAGCTCAGGCGGTGCGTCGCGTTTGGGATCGAGCCGCGTCGGGACGCACTCTGGCGGGCGCTTCCACAGGATGAGCGGATTGGCTCCCCGGATGGCCGAGCCGCTCGTCCAGGTACACCGCCAGGTGCCGCGTCTCGGCGGTGGTGAGGCGCAGGGCCAACTTGGTGCGCCGCCACAGGATGTCCTCGAGGGAGCGCGCCCATTCCTGCTCGACCAGGTAGACCACCTCGGCAGCGGTCAGTCCGGCGCCGAACGCCTGGCCCAGGGCCGCCTGGGAGTCTCTGCCATCCAGGAATTCCCGGCATAGCGAGCCATAGGTGCGGGCAAAGCGCCGGGCCTGGGCGGCATCCAGGAAGGGATAGGCCTCCAGCAGTTGCGTCTCGAAGGTGGCCGGGTCACCGATGTCGCCGCCCGGCAGCGGTGTCTCGGCGGTCCAGGGCTTGGCCATCGTCGGCAGGTGGGGTTCGAGCGCCGCCAGGGCGGCCTCGGCGAGCTTGCGGTAGGTGGTGATCTTGCCGCCAAAGACCGACAGCAAGGGGGCACCACGGGTATCCAGGTCGAGGGTGTAGTCGCGCGTCATCGCCGAGGGGTCGGCCGATTCGTCGTCGCACAGCGGGCGCACGCCGGAGAAGGTGCGGATCACGGCGTCCCGCGAGAGTTGGGTGCGGAAGTGGGCGTTGACGACCGAGAGCAGGTAATCGATCTCCTCCTCGCTGGCCTCGACGCGCGACGGATCGCCCGTGTAGCGCCGGTCGGTGGTGCCGATCAGGCTGAAGTCTTCCTCGTAGGGCAGCACGAAGACGATGCGCTGGTCGGTGTTCTGGAGGATGTAGGCTCGCTCGTCGTGGTTCAGGCGAGGCACGACCAGATGGCTGCCCTGGATCAGGCGCACGCCATACCGCGATGGCCTCTTGGCCTGGCGGCGCACCACCTGCTCCACCCAGGGGCCGGCGGCGTTGACCAGTGTCCGGCAGCGGCGGGTCAGGCGTTGGCCGGAATCGACCTCTTCGAGTTCCACTTCCCACTGGTCGTCGACCTCGCGGGCGCCGATACAGCGTGTGCGGACCCGGATCTCGGCCCCGTTGTCGCGGGCCTGGATAGCGTTGAGCACCACCAGGCGGGCGTCATCCACCCAGCAGTCCGAGTACTCGAAGCCACGGGTGATGCCGGGGGCCAGGCCCTGGTTCGCGGTGAGCCTGATACTTCGTGATCCGGGAAGCTTCTCGCGCTTGCCGAGATGGTCATAGAGGAACAGGCCGGCACGCAGCATCCAGGCCGGACCCAGGTGGGCACGGTAGGGGAGGATGAAGCGCAGCGGCCAGATGATGTGGGGGGCCTTGGCGAGCAGCACCTCGCGCTCGCGCAGTGCCTCACGCACCAGGCGGAATTCATGGTGTTCCAGGTAGCGCAGGCCGCCGTGGATCAGCTTGCTGCTGGCCGAGGAGGTGGCGCCCGCGAGATCCCCCTGCTCGCACAGGCCGACCGACAGGCCACGCCCGGCAGCATCGTTGGCGATGCCGGTGCCATTGATGCCGCCGCCGATCACGAAGAGGTCGAGGACCCCGTTCGACTCGTCGCTCATGGAATCTCCCCGCCCGGCTCTCCCGGGCCTCGATGATGTTTGATATCGAAAATAGACGAAAACAAAACGAACATCAAGGCGCCGGCGTGGCGCGACATCAGGCGATATGCAGCGCCACATCGTGCTGCGTCAGCTGACGCAGGATGGCCTCGGGTGGCTCGCGGTCGGTGAACAGGGCGTCGAGCTGCGCCAGGTTGCCCTGGCGGACTACCGGGTTGCGCTGGAACTTGGAGTGGTCGGTGGCCAGGAAGACCTTGCGGGAATTGCGGATGATGGCCTGGGCGACCCGTACTTCCTGGTAGTCGAACTCCAGCAGGGAGCCATCCTCGTCGATGCCGCTGATGCCGATGATGCCGTAGTCGACCTTGAACTGGTTGATGAAGTCGATGGTCGCCTCGCCGATGATGCCGCCATCGCGAGAGCGGACCTGGCCGCCGGCGATGATCACGTTGAAGTCCTCCTTGTGCTGGAGGATCGCCGCCACATTGAGGTTGTTGGTGATCACCTCCAGCCCCTGGTGGTCGAGCAGCGCCTCGGCGATCACCTCGTTGCTGGTCCCGATGTTGATGAACAGCGACGAGTGGTCGGGAATGTGACGAGCGAGCAGGGCGGCGATGCGCTGCTTGGCCTCGAGGTTGAGGGTCTTGCGGGTCGAGTAGGCGGTGTTCACCGTGCTCGACTCCAGGCCCGCGCCACCATGAACCCGGCGGATGCGCCCTTCGGCGGAGAGGGTGTTGAGGTCGCGACGGATGGTCTGGGGGGTGACCGTGAAGTGCTCGGTGAGCTGCTCGATGCTGGCATAGCCCTGGCGACGCACCAGTTCGATGATGGCGTCCTGGCGTTGCTGCTGGTTCATGGGATCTCCTTGGCTTCCCGGATTCTACGACATCGTTTCGGCCGATGCAGGAATGGGGCCGTGCATCTCAGGGCTGTTGAACTTGCAGGACCTAGAGGAGCGCTGGGAACAAGCCGTATAGGAGGTCCTACGCCAGGGATGGCGTCGGTAGCGCCCAGGGAGGGGTTCACAGCGCCTCCTGGAGGCTTGTTCCCAGATCAGCTCCGAGCCCAAAGAGCTAACTGCAATGGCTCTGCGGTGCCTACTTCTCCATCCAAAGTCGTAGTGGCTCCGGCGTGCGGATGTTTGAGCGGGGCGATCGGCTGGAGTAGTCTGGATGATCATAAACGAACATTAGCGTTTAAAAGCGAAATCCGCACGCCACTACAACCACAACAGGATGCTTGCCATGGCTTCATACCTTCTGGCCATCGACCAGGGCACCACCAGTTCCCGCGCCATCCTCTTCGATCGCCAGGGGCGCAGCGTCGCCTCGGCGCAGCGCGAATTCCCGCAGCACTTTCCTCATGATGGCTGGATCGAGCATGACCCGGAGGATATCTGGGAAACCGTGCTTACCACCTGCCGTGCAGTGCTCGAGGAGACGGGCGTGGCGCCCGAGGAGATCGCCGGGGTCGGCATTACCAACCAGCGCGAGACCACGGTGCTGTGGGATCGGGCCACCGGGGAGCCATTGCACAACGCCATCGTCTGGCAGGATCGTCGCACCGACGAGGCCTGCCGGCAGCTGCGCGAGGCGGGCCACCTGGAGGGCGTCCAGGCGCGGACAGGGCTGTTGATCGACCCCTACTTCTCGGCCACCAAGCTGGCCTGGCTGCTCGAAGAGGTGCCCGATGCCCGGGCGCGGGCCGAGCGGGGAGAACTGGCCTTCGGCACCGTGGACAGCTTCCTGATCTGGCGGTTGACCGGCGGCCGGGTCCACGCCACTGATGCCACCAATGCCTCGCGCACCGCCTTGTTCAATATCCATGAGCAGCGCTGGGACGAGGCGTTGCTGGCCCTGTTCGACATCCCGGCAAGCCTGTTGCCCGAGGTCAAGGATTCCAGCGATGACTTCGGCCACGTCGATGCCCGCTGGCTGGGGAGCGAGTTGCCCATCGCCGGGGTGGCCGGTGACCAGCAGGCCGCACTGGTCGGGCAGGCCTGCTTCTCGCCCGGCATGGGCAAGAGCACCTACGGCACCGGCTGCTTCATGATCGTCAACACCGGGGAGACCGCCGAGACTTCCCGTAATCGCCTGCTGACCACGGTGGCCTATCGGCTGAACGGCAAGCCGACCTACGCCATGGAGGGCAGCATCTTCGTGGCCGGGGCCACGGTGCAGTGGCTGCGCGATGGCCTGAAGCTGTTTGCCGATGCCGCCGAGACCGAAGCCCTGGCATGCCAGACGCGCAGCGGTCACAGTGTCTATCTGGTGCCGGCCTTTACCGGTCTCGGGGCACCGCACTGGGACCCCAAGGCGCGCGGTGCCATCTTCGGTCTGACCCGCGACACCGGTATCGCCGAGATCGTCGCCGCCGGCCTCCAGGCGGTCTGCTACCAGACCCGCGATCTGCAGGTCTGCATGGATGATGACATGTCGGCATCGCCGGGCATTTTGAGGGTCGACGGTGGCATGGTGGCGAACAACTGGGTGATGCAGTTTCTCGCCGACATGCTGGGCGTCCAGGTGGATCGGCCTACGGTGCTGGAGACGACGGCCCTGGGGGCGGCCTACCTGGCCGGTCTCAGGCTTGGCTGGTATCGCGACCTCGAGGAGATCGCCGAGCTGTGGCGCTGCGAGCGGCGTTTTACGCCGCAGATGGACGAGACGGAGCGCGAGCGGCTCTACAGCGGCTGGAAGGAGGCCGTCGAGCGGGTTCGCACCCAGTAGCCCTTGGGCTTCAGGCACGGTGCCGCGCCCTTGGGGTCTGACCCCGAAGATGCATATTACGCCAACCCTCTGATACTACTGAGCAGTAAACGACTTGGGGGTCAGACCCCAAGGGCTACGCCGAGCTCTCGCAGCAGCCATCAGAGCTTGCATTTCCGGGGCGGATGCGTAAAATGCGCATCCGTTGCCACGGCGAAGTGATGCCGCAGCGGTGAGGCAGGACCATAGCTCAGTTGGTTAGAGCGCCACGTTGACATCGTGGAGGTCGGCGGTTCAAATCCGCCTGGTCCTACCAGATCCAGATCCCGCCCGGTGACGCCAGCTTCAGGACCATAGCTCAGTTGGTTAGAGCGCCACGTTGACATCGTGGAGGTCGGCGGTTCAAATCCGCCTGGTCCTACCAGATACCGAAATGCCCCCGCAGCCCTTGGCTGCGGGGGCATTTTTCTTTATTGGGTGTCGGTTTTCGCGATGAACACCGCCACCAGCCGCTCGATGCCCGCATGGTCGGTGTCGCTGAAGCGGTCCCGCCTCGGGCTGTCCAGGTCCAGTACGCCCCACAGTCGGTCATTCACCACGATGGGCACCACCAGTTCGGCCCGGGAGTCCGCATCGCAGGCGATATGGTCGGCGACGGCATGCACGTCCGCCACGCGCTGGGTCTCGCGCGTGCGGGCGGCGGCCCCACAGACGCCCTTCGAGAAGGGAATGGGGTGGCAGGCCGGCTTGCCCTGGAAGGGGCCCAGGCAGAGCAGGTCGGGCTGGCGGTGCAGGTAGAAGCCGACCCAGTTGAGGTCGGGCAGTTCCTGCATCAGGAAGGCACAGGTCTGGGCGCTGTTGGTCAGCCAGTCGCGGCTGTCGAGCAGGGCCTCGAGCTGGCGGGCCAGCAGGGGATAGTCCGGGGTCATGGCGGCGGCTCCTTTAACGAAAGGGGCCGGCACAGCGGCCGGCCCCGAACTCATGAATCTTCAGATAGCTGGATAGGGAAATTATTTCACTTCCAGCCGGGCACCGCCTGCGGCCCGAAGAGTTCTTCCGCCTTGGCCTCGACCTCCTCGGTCTGGTAGGCCTCGACCAGCTGCTGGATGGCCTCGCGGTCCTCGTCGCCGCCGCGCACCACGATCAGGTTGACGTAGGGAGACTCCGGGCCTTCCTTGATCAGAGCGTCGTCCAGGCTCAGGCCGGCTGGCTGGGCGAAGGTATTGTTGATGAAGGCCATGTCCACGTCGGGCAGCACCCGGGGCAGCTGGGCGGCCTCGATCTCGCGGAAGTCGAAGTCGTGGGGGTTCTCGGCGATGTCCAGCGGGGTGGCTTCCAGGAACGTCGGGTCCTCGAGCGTGATCAGCCCCTCGTTGTGCATCAGGATCAGGGACCGTCCCTCGTTGGAGGGATCGTTGGGCAGGGCGATGGTGGCGCCCTCCGGTAGCGCCTCGATGCTGTCGTATTTCTCGGAGTAGGCGCCGATCGGGTAGACGAAGGTGTAGCCGGCGATGGCGAAGTCGTAGCCCCGGTCCTCGACCATGGAGCGCATGTAGGGCTCGTGCTGGTAGGCATTGGCGTCGAGGCTACCGTCGGCCAGGGCGGCGTTGGGTGTCACGTAGTCGGTGAACTCGATGATCTCGACCTCGAGGCCGTACTCACGCTCGGCAATCTCGGCGGCCACCTGCATGACGTCGGTCTCGGGGCCGGCCACGGTGCCGACCTTGAGGGAATGCTCCTCGGCCAAGGCGGTGCCGGCGGAGAGGGCCAGGGTGGGCAGAATAAGGGCGGAAGCCGCCAGGGTGCCGATCAGGCTCTTGCGCATGTCGTGGTTCTCCTCGTTGAAGATGTCGCAGACTCAAGGCTGATGATAGTGGAATAACCAGTAAAATTATAATGCATTCTGGTTATCAAGCCGAAAGCCTCACTTGTGGTCGCTCTTGCGGACCAGATAATCCCCCAGGCTCTGAAAGCCCTGGACCATCACCACAAGGATCACCACGGTGATCAGCATGATGGTGGGGTTGAAGCGGTTGTAGCCATAGCGGATGCCCAGGTCACCCAGGCCGCCGCCGCCCACGGCGCCGGCCATGGCCGAGTAGCTGACCAGGGTGACCGCCGTCACCGTGAGCGCCGTGAAGATGCCGCCGCGTGCCTCGGGGACCAGCACCTTGGTGATGATCTGCCACGGCGTGGCACCCATGGACTGGGCGGCCTCGACCAGGCCCGGGGGGATCTCGTTGAGGGCGCCCTCCACCAGGCGCGCCACGAAGGGGATGGCGGCGATGGTCAGGGGCACGGCGGCGGCATTGGTGCCGATCGACGAGCCGACCAGCATCCGCGTAAAGGGGATGATCGCCACCATCAGGATGATGAAGGGGATCGAGCGACCGATGTTGGTAATCGCCCCCAGCACCCGGTTGAGCGTCGGCTCGGCCAGTATCTGTCGCGGCCGGGTGACATAGAGGAGCACGCCCAGGGGGATGCCCACCAGGGCCGAGATCACCCCCGACACGCCCACCATGTAGAGCGTATCCAGGGTGGCCTTGAGGATCAGGTCAATCATCGCGCTGGACATGGCCGAGCACCTCCACCTGCAGGTCGTGGGATTCGAGATAGTCGAGGGCTTCGCGGGTCTTCTCCGCCGGGCCCATCAGTTCGGCGATCATCAGCCCCAGGGTGCGCTCCTGGATCGATTCCACCTTGGCCTGGAGGATGCTGACGTCCACGCCGCACTCCCGGGCCAGTCGCGAGATCAGCGGGGTCGAGACGGCATCGCCCGAGAAGGCCAGGCGAACCACCGGGTGGCTTTGTGGCCCGGGAGTCTCCTCGAGGCGCTCGATCAGGGCGCGCGGCGGGTCGAGCTCCAGGAAGTCATTGAGAAAATCGCGTCCCAGACGGGTGCGCGGGGCGGTGAAGAAGTCGCCCACGTCGGCCTCCTCGACCAGTTCGCCGTCGGAGATCAGACTGACCCGGTGGCAGATCGACTTGACCACCTCCATCTCGTGGGTGATCAGCAGGATGGTCAAGCCGAGCTTGTGGTTGATGTCACGCAGCAGGTCCAGGATCGAACCGGTGGTATGGGGGTCCAGTGCCGAGGTGGCCTCGTCGCAGAGCAACACCTTGGGGCGGCTGGCCAGCGACCGGGCGATGGCCACGCGCTGTTTCTGGCCGCCCGAGAGCTGTGCCGGGTACTGGTTCGCCTTGTCGGCCAGGCCCACCAGGTCAAGCAGTGGCGTGACCCGCTCGCGGATCTCGCCCCGCTTCATGCCCATCAACTCCAGCGGCAGCGCCACGTTGGCGAAGACGGTGCGCGAGGTCAGCAAGTTGAAGTGCTGGAAGATCATGCCCATGCGATGGCGAGCCTGGTTGAGCGCCGGCCCGGAGAGGGCGGTAAGCTCCTGGCCGTCCACGGTGACGGTGCCGGTCGTGGGGCGCTCGAGCAGGTTGACGCAGCGGATCAGGGTGGACTTGCCGGCACCGGAGAGGCCGATCACGCCATGGATCTGGCCCTGGGGCACGTGGAGGTCGGCATGCTTGAGGGCCGTCACGGCCGAGGCGGTGCTGCGCCGGCCTTTGGAGTAGTAGGTCTTGGAAACGTCGTGGAGTCGAATCATCGCAGCCGCCGGTGGGGCGCCGGTCGAGGGTTGGGCGGGCGGGGCAGTGGGCCGGCATAAAAAAGGCCACCCTGGTGGGTGGCCATCAACGCTGGACACACCCTTTTAGCTGCACTTCACGTCGCGGACTGCCTCGGGAGGCAGTCCGCCAACAACGCGCCCCCACGCACTGGTCAAAAAGGATACAAAAAAATTTGTGTCTGGTATACACCTCGC
>NZ_JARANW010000011.1:0-99132 GCF_029889825.1 Halomonas sp. 11-S5 | reverse complement strand
GCGAGAACCGGTCTTTCGGCCAACTTCATTCGATCTGATTCGTTAAATAGCGGGCTATTCGCCTCATCAGATCGATAAACTTGTCTCGAAATCCGTCTCTCTCGCTACGATTGGTCAAACCCGACAGGCTCCTAGAGGCAAATCGGTGACGCGACGCCATCCCGGCGGTCGCCGTGGTGCCGGCTTCTGCCAGAACCGTTCGCCAGCGAGGGGCCTCGATGTCCACAGCCGTACACTTCCATGACCAGCATGTCGAGGGCGCGGGGGGCACCTTTCGCGACGACGTGATCCAGGGGCTCGGCGCCACGCCCAAGGCCCTCTCGCCCAAGTACTTCTACGACGAGCGGGGCTCGCGGCTCTTCGAGGCCATCTGCGAGCAGCCGGAGTACTACCTGACGCGCACCGAGGAGGGCATCCTGGCCGGCGCCGCCGCGGAGATCGCGGCGCTGGTGGGCCCGGGCGCGCTGATGGTCGAGCTCGGCAGCGGCGCCAGCCGCAAGGTCCGGCTGCTGCTGGAGGCGATGCGCCCCCGCCGCTACCTGGGCATGGACATCTCCCGCGACTTCCTGCTGAAGAGCACCCGTCGCCTGGCGGCGGACTATCCGTGGCTGGAGGTGCATGCCGCCTGGGGGGATTTCTCGCGTCGCCTGGCGCTGCCGTCGGGCGTCGAGGGGCGACGGATGGTGGCCTTCTTCCCCGGCTCGAGCATCGGCAACTTCACGCCGGCCGAGGCCGAGGCCTTCCTCTCCCGGCTGCGTCGGGCCCTGCCGCCGGGCAGCGGGGTGCTGGTCGGCGTCGACCTGGTCAAGGAGCGAGGCCTACTGGAGGCGGCCTACAACGACGCTGCCGGCGTCACGGCGGCCTTCAACCTCAACCTGCTCGAGCGCATGCGCCGCGATCTGGGGGCCGCGGTCGAAGTGGATGCCTTCCAGCACCGGGCCTTCTTCAATGCGCCGGCATCGCGCATCGAGATGCACCTGGTCAGCCGGCAGCGCCAGGCCATCATCCTCGAGGGGCAGCGCTTCGTCTTCGAGGAAGGCGAGGCGCTGCATACCGAGAATTCCTGCAAGTACAGCGTGGCGGGCTTCCAGGCCCTGGCGGCGCGTGCCGGTTACCGGTCAGGCGCCGTCTGGTGCGATGACCAGGCGCTGTTCAGCGTGCACTACCTGGCGAACGACTAGCCGCTCGACGGGGCCGGACAGCGCGACCCGTCAGGCCTCCAGCCGGGTCACGCGGATCGGCAGGCCCTGGCGCACGGCGGCGCCGCTGATGGGCTCGAGCCAGGTGCCGGCCACCCGGCGGGTCGGGTCCCTGAAGCCCAGGTCATTGAGGCGGACCCCGGCGCGCAGCCATTCGAGGTCCGGCTGGGACTCGCCGTCTATCACGTGGGGGGTGGCCCCCAGGTCACGGTGGCCGTAGCCGTGCTCGATGCCCAGGGCCCCCGGCATCACCCCCTCGCCGACCAGCGCCAGGGCGACCACGCTGCCGCCGGGGCTCTCGATGCGGATGGTATCGCCGTGCTGGATGCCGAAGCGCTCGGCGTCCTGGCGATGCATCATCACCGGGTTGTAGGGCTTGATCATGCGCAGCCGCTCGAGGCCGATGGCGTAGGAGTTCATCAGGTTCGACTTGAACGAGAACGCCAGCAGCGGCCACTCCTCCTCGGTGAACACCTCGCGCATGGCGCGGCCATCGGCCAGCGGCGGCAGGCCGTGGCAGGGCACGCCGCGGTTGTGCTGACCGCTCTGGGTGTTGATGCTGGTACCCACCTGCTCATTGTAGATACACAGGGTGCGCTTCCAGGCGCTGGTCAGCTTATCGCCCTTGAAGTGGTCCTTGAAATCCTCGAATCGGCCGCCGCGGGCATAGAGGTAGGCCACCGGCCCGCGCTCTTCGGGCTTGAGGGTGCGCGAAAGCTTTGGCAGCAGCGGCGCCAGGCCGGCGTGGGCGATATCGCTCTCGTCGACGTCGGGCAACGGCTCGCCCTGCATGGCCACGTTGGCGGCGGCGCGCAGGAAGAAGTCCTCGGCGCGGTTCAGCGGGTGCAGCTTGCCCTCGGCGTCGGGGATCGCTCCCTCGCCGAAGCCGGGCAGCCCCAGGCGCTTGGCCGTGGCGATGAAGAAGCTCTCCATGGAGACCGGCTCGCCTTCCTCGGTCTTCTGCTGGCGCGGCTCAACCACCGGCCAGCAGGCGGTGGTCATCTTGCCCAGGGTGCCCTTCCAGGCGCTGGTGAAGCCCCACACCTCGTACATCACCGAGTCCGGTACGATGTAGTCGGCGTAGCGGTTGGTCTCGTTGAGGAAGCCGTCGATGGCCACATACAACCCCAGGCGCTTGGGATCCTTGAGCTTGTCGGCGATCAGCGCCTCCAGACCAGCCTGGCCGTAGATGGGGTTGGCCATGCAGCCGATCACCGCCTTGATCGGGTAGGGGTAGCCGTCCAGTGCCGAGGGCAGGTGCTCGGTGAGGGTGGGCGGCGCCAGGGAGCGCCACGGTGCCCGCGCCGGGTAGGGGTTCTCGCCGGCGGCCACCTTGCGCTGGTACTCGGAGGATTTCTCGTAGGGGAAGCGCGAGCGGGAGAGGAAGATCCCCTGGGGGCCGCGCTTGCCGGGGAAGTTCGCCAGGTCGTAGCGGGGGCCTTCGCCCACGCCGTTGAACTGGCCGCCGCCGGGGGCGCTGCCGCCCTTGCGGTTGTGGTTGCCGGCCAGCACGTTGAGCATCTGCACCGCAAAGGCGGCGTAGAAGCCGTTGCCGGACATCATGCCGCCGTGGCAGTTGACCACGGCGCGGCGGCCGTGGCTGGCGTAGCGCCGGGCCAGCTCGACGATGGGCTTCTCGGGGATACCGCAGTGCTCGGCATAGTCGGCCAGGCTGTGCTCGTGGGCCGCCTCGCGCAGCAGTGTCATGCTGCTTTTGACGCGCACCGTGTCGCCATCGGCAAGCTCCACCTCGCGGTCGACGAACAACTCGGCGACCATTACCGTGTCGCTCGCCACCAGCTCGCCGTCGGCGACCACCATGGGCAGGTCATTCTCGCTGTCGGCTTCGGCCTGGTCCAAGTCGCTGGCGCGCAGGAAGCGGCCACGGCGCGGGTGGCCTTCGCTGTCGATCACCAGGTGGGTGGCATTGGTGTGGGTGGTCTCGTCGGCGGCGTCCGCGGCGGGCTGGCCGGGCAGCGCCAGGAAGTCCTTCGCGTAACCCTCGTTGTCGAGCAGCCACTGGATCACGGCCATGGCGAAGGCGCTGTCGGTGCCCGGGCGGATCGGCACCCAGCGGTTGCGGTCGGTGGCGTGGGAGACCGAGGCGTTGAGGCCCGGGTCCACCACCACGTACTCCAGGGTGCCGGCGGCACGTGCCTGGGCGATCAGCCGCCCCTGGCGCTTGAAGGGGTTGCCGGCCTGGCTGGGTGCACAGCCGATGTACATGATGAAGCGCGCGTTCTGGATGTCCGGCTTGACGTGGGCGAACTTCTTCATGTCGTTCATCACCGCGCCGGAGCCCATGCGGAAGGCCAGTCCGCAGTAGGAGCCGTGGTGGCCGTAGTTGCGGGTGCCGAAGGCGTTGAAGGTGAAACGCTTGAGCAGCGCCGAGCGGCCGTAGTCGGTGGCCTCCATCACCATCAGCTGGTTGGCCTTGGGGCCGTACTCGGGGTTCTCCGGGTCGATGGGGGTGTCGACATCGTGGATGGCACGCAGCCCGTCCACCTGGCCCTCGCCGAACAGGTCGCCGCCCTCACAGATCTCCTCGATGACCTGCTCGAAGGGCACTTTCTGCCATTCACGGCCGCCGCGCCCACCGACCCGCTTGAGGCAGTGGGTGACGCGGAAGGGGCTATCGATCTGCGCCATCATGGCGTTGCCCCGGGCGCAGGCGGTGGAGCGGTTCTGCTGACCCTGGTCGCCATAGGCGCTCAGCCCGCGCAGGGCATCGGCCACCGGGGTACGCATGGGCAGGTGCTCGTCGGCGGAAAGCGGGTTGTACGGGTTGCCGGCGACGCGCAGCACCTGGTCGGTGTCGTTGTCGATACGCACCCGCACGCCGCACTTGGTGGTGCAGCCGTAGCAGACGGTGAAGGCGAGGCGCTGGTCCGGGTTGAGGGTCAGCTCGCCGCTCTGCGGGTCGACGGTGTATTCCGGCGCCAGTGAGTTGCCGTGGATGCGGTGCTCGGGTTTTTCGCCGGCGCTGCCGGTGACCCCCTTGCCCATCTTGAGCAGCGGGTCGGCGTAGCCGGCGGCGAAGGTGGCGGCACCGCCGGCGGCGACGGCACCTTTCATGAAGCGACGGCGTGAGGTATCGACAGGGAACTTAGCCATGGCCGGGGGCTCCTTCAGTGGTTTCCGCAGCGCTCTGGGCGTCGGGTTGTGCGGGGGGAATGTCGGCGGCACTGCCGCCCTGGCGGGCCTGGCGCCACGGCACGAAGAGATCGATCAGCAGGATGGCGGCGAGCCACAGGCCGAAGGTGCCGACGATGCCCAGGATGCCGGAGGAGCCAGCGGGAATGCCGTAGTGGTGGAAGCCGGCACTGTTGCGGGCGATGGTCTGCACGTCCATCAACACCACCCAGCGGAACATCCAGCCCACGTGCAGGGCCACCAGGCCCAGCACCCAGGCCCAGGTATAGAGTGCCGGGCGACGCGCGGCGGGGCGGGTGAGCAGGTAGAGCACGGCGCCGAACAGGGCCACGCCGGTGAGGCCACCCCACAAGGCGGTGCTGCGCCACTCGGCGCTGTCGCGCACCGACTCCATGGCCGCGGCCACCGAGCCGACGTTGGCGTTGATGCCGTCGAGGAACCAGCTGCCGGCGGCGATGCCGGCCACCAGGCAGGCGCCCAGCATCACCTTGAGCATCTGCCTGTTGATCGCAGTGCTGCGCTCGCCGGCCACGCGGTTGAGCACCAGGATCAGGCCGGTGGCGGCGATAAAGCCGGTGGCCACGAACATCGGCGGTAGCCACAGGGTGTGCCACAGTGGGCGGGCCTTGACGATGGCCACCTCGGCGCCGGTGTAGAGCATGATGCCGGTGGAGAGGGCCAGGGTGCCCAGGCCCACCAGCACCAGCAGGGCGCGCGGGGTAGGGGAGTTGCCCAGCGACAGCCAGCGGGCAATGAAGCCGGCGATGCCGGGCGCCTGACGATGGGCCTGCAGCGCCGGGCGCCAGGCCAGCCAGGCCAGCACGATTACGCCTACCACGTATAGCGGCAGGATCAGGCTGCCGATGGACATCCATGAGTGGCTGTTGGCGTAGGCGTAGAAGTGCCAGAAGCGCAGCGGCTGGTGCAGGTCGGCGAGCAGCGCCACCGGGGCCACCAGGGTGGTGGTCAGGCAGGCGAGCAGGGCCAGGCGTGCGGTAGGCAACCAGGCCTTCTTGCCGAACACCAGCGCCGGGGCGGCCAGCCACAGGGTGGCGTAGGAGAGGGCGATCAGGAAAAAGTACTGCACTGCCCAGGGGTACCAGGCGATGTCGTAGCGCGGGGCGAGCAGCTCAATGGCGGAATTCATAGCCCATCTCCTTGCCGTGGGGGTCGAGGACGTCCAGGGCCACCGGCGCGGCGTCGGGGCGAGTGACGAAGCGCTCGTCCATGCCGAGGTAGAAGACCTGGGGCCGGGTGTTCTTCTCGGGCTGCAGCACCATCAGATTATTGCGGTGCTCGGCGATCATGCGGCTGATCTGGCTCTCGGGGTCGCGCATGTCGCCGATGATCCGCGCGCCGCCCACGCAGCTCTCCACGCAGGCTGGCAGTAGGCCCGCCTCCAGGCGGTGGGCGCAGAAGGTGCACTTGTCGGCGGTCTGGGTGCGCTCGTTGATGAAGCGGGCATCGTAGGGGCAGGCGTTGACGCAGTAGGCGCAGCCCACGCAGCGGTCGCTGTCGACCACCACGATGCCGTCCTGGCGCTGGTAGGTGGCCTCCACCGGACAGACCGGCACGCAGGGCGGGTTCTCGCAGTGGTTGCAGAGCCTCGGCAGCATGAAGGTGGCGACCTCACCGGTCTCCTGGTGCTCCACCTCGTACTGGGCAACGGTGGTGCGAAAGCTGCCCAGCGGGGCGGCGTTCTCGATATGGCACGACACGGTGCAGGCCTGGCAGCCGATGCACTGGCGTAGGTCGATGAGCATGCCGTAGCGCTTGCTGGGATCGCCTTCACGGCGGGGTGGCTGCTGGTTGATGCCGGCGCTGGCGACGCTCGAGAGCGGCACCATCGCGGCGCCCGCGCTGAGGCGGGCCAGCTGGCCGAGAAGGGAACGGCGAATGGGGTCCATGGCGCCTCCGGTGGCCTGGGTGGGGCGGGGTTGCCGCCTGACGGGTCAAGGTTGATACCGGAAGGCTACCTGCGACCAAGGTCTAGGCATTTGATGTCGATCAAGGGATTGTTAGTAATCTCTTAATCCTGGCGTAATGTTAGTGCAAGTCATTGAGTTTAAAAGGTTTTAAGGATGCCTGGCGGGCAAGAAAAAACGCCCCGCCTGCAGGGCGGAGCGTTCGCTGTTCGTCATCGTGCCGGCCTCCCGCGGGAGGGAGTGATCAGGGCGGTGAATTGCTCGGGTCGATGGTGCGGTAGACCAGGCGCAGCTCGTCGATGGAGAGGTGCTCCAGCTTCCCCGAGAGGAGGTCGCTGATCTTCTGCATCGGCAGACCGGCGCGGCGGGCGATTTCCTTGCTGCCCAGGTCCGACACGGCGATCAGCCGCGTGATGATGCGCATGAGGCGTGACCGTTTTTCCAGGTCCCTGACATCGAGGTCAGGGCAGCTTCGCGGGGGGTCGGTGAGTTCCGCGTGGGCGGTGTGACGTGCCGTGCTCATGATGCTCCAGTGGGCGGTTTCGACAGCCACACTATGGGGGCTATCCGGCGTTTTTGCCAGTATCGATTCGGTGATTCTTTGGTGTTATTCGAGGCCTCATGCCAAGACTCTGCGCAACCCGCGCCAGGTCTGACGCGTCGTGACTCGATCGACGGGTTAGACTGACGAGGCCACGCCGTGACGACGGCATGGCCGTCTCATTGGAGGAGCGAGGACGGCATGTACGATTTCATCATCATCGGTGGCGGCATCCTGGGCATGTCCACCGCCATGCAGCTCAAGCAGGCCTATCCGGATCGCCGCATGCTGGTGGTGGAGAAGGAGGGCGAGGCGGCGTGCCACCAGACTGGCCACAACAGCGGCGTGATCCACGCCGGTGTCTATTACACGCCGGGCAGCCTCAAAGCGCGCTTCTGCCTGGCGGGCAACCGGGCCACCAAGGCTTTCTGCGAGGCCCACGCCATCCCCTATGACAGCTGCGGCAAGCTGCTGGTGGCCACCAATGACCTGGAGATGCAGCGCATGCAGGCGCTGTGGGAGCGCACCGAGGCCAATGGCCTGGAGCGCGAGTGGCTGGGGCCCGAGGCGCTCGCCGAGCGAGAACCCAACATCACCGGGCTCGGCGGCATCTTCGTGCCCTCCAGCGGCATCGTCGACTACGCCGCGGTGACCCGGGCCATGGCCGCCGAGTTCGAGCGGATGGGCGGCGAGATCCGCTTCGGGGCGGAGGTCACCGCCCTGGAGGAGCGACGCCAGGAGGTGGTAGTGACCACCGGCGCCGGCGAGTTCGCCGGGCGCTATCTCGTGACCTGCTCGGGGCTGATGGCCGACCGGGTGGTGCGCATGCTGGGCCAGGATCCCGGCTTCACCATCTGCCCCTTCCGCGGCGAGTACTATCGGCTGCCCGAGCAGCACAACGACATCGTCAACCACCTCATCTATCCGATTCCGGATCCCTCCATGCCCTTCCTGGGCGTGCACCTGACGCGGATGATCGACGGCTCGGTCACCGTGGGCCCCAATGCGGTGCTGGCCTTCAAGCGCGAGGGCTACCGCCGGCGTGACGTGTCGCTCGGCGACATGGCGCGGATGTTCAGCGACCCGGGCATCCTCCGGGTGCTGGGTCGCAACCTGAAACCGGGCCTCACCGAGATGAAGAACTCGCTGCACAAGCGCGGCTACCTCGAGCTGGTGCGCAAGTACTGCCCGAGCCTGGACCTGGAGGACCTGGGCCCCTATCCGGCCGGCGTGCGCGCCCAGGCGGTGTCCCGCGATGGCAAGCTGGTGGATGACTTCCTGTTCGTCAACACGCCGCGCACCGTCAACGTGGGCAATGCCCCGTCGCCGGCGGCCACCTCGGCTATTCCCATCGGTGCCCATATCGTCGACAAGGTGAAGGCGCTGGTCGAGGAGTGAGTCCAGGATTCGACCTTGGGTGAATTGCCGAAAATCTCGGGGAACGTAGAAATAGTAGCATTGGGTTCTCACGCTGCGCCCGTGCTAGCGTGAGGTGAGGCGCCATGGATGCCGGCGCCGAGACAATTCACAACAAACCTGTTCCAGGACTGGAGGATTGCCATGCGATTCCTGAAGTACGCCGCTGCCGCCACGCTGATGGCCACGGCCCCCCTGGCTGCCGCGCAGCAGCTCTCCGTCGCCACCGGCGGTACCGGCGGCACCTACTATCCCTACGGGGGTGGCCTGGCCGAGATGATCGGCAAGCACATCGAGGGCTACGACGCCGTGGCCGAGGTGACCGGCGCCTCGGTGGAGAACATGGGGCTGGTGTGGCGGGGGGATTCCGACCTCGCCCTGGCACTGGCCGACACCGTCTATCAGGCCTACAACGGCACCGGCGACTTCGAGGGACGCCAGCTGGAGAACATCCGTGCGCTGGCCTCCATCTACCCCAACGCCGTGCAGATCGTCACCCTGGCCGATTCCGGCATCGAGTCGCTCTCCGACCTCGAGGGCAAGACGGTCTCCGTGGGCGCCCCGGGCAGTGGTACCGAGGTCAACGCCCAGACCCTGCTCGAGGCCAACGGCATCACCTATGACGACTTCGACCCGCGGCGCCTGAATTTCAACGAGACCGCCGATGCCATCCGCGACGGCGACATCGACGCCGGCTTCTGGAGCGTAGGCCCGCCCACCAGCTCGATCATGAACCTGGCCACCACCCGCGACATCCGCCTGGTCGGCCTGACCGACGAGGAGGTCGCCAAGGCCAAGCAGGCCGAGCCCGTGTTCGCTGCCTACACGCTGAAGGCGGGCCTCTACGAGGGCATGGACGAGGCGGTACAGAGCATCGGCATCCCCAACGTGCTGGCGGTGAGCAGCGAGATGGACGAGGAGCTGGCCTACCAGATTACCAAGGTGCTCTTCGAGTACACCGACGAGCTGATCGCCATCCACCCGGCGGCCAACGACACCACCGTGGAGTTCAGCGTGGAGTCGACTCCGATCGCCTTCCATCCGGGTGCGCTGCGCTACTACGAGGAAGTGGGTGCCGAGATCGCCGATCATCAGCGTCCCTGACGCGCCATGCGCACATCACGCCTGATCGCGGGGCGGGCCTGGCTGCCCGCCCTGCTGCTTTGTGTGGGACTTGCGGCCGGCGATCCGGCGGCCGGCGATCCGGCGGACGGCGATCCGGCGGCCGGCAGCCCGGCGGTCGCGGCCGACCAGGCCCGGCTGGAGGTGCTGGACGCCGATGGCGAGCGCCTGGTGAGCCTGCCGATGCCCGAGGGGGAGGGCTGGTGCCTGGAGTGGAACCACTCGGTGGAGGGGTTCGCGGTGCTGGACTGCTATCGCCATCGGCAGGGTCGCATGGTCCTGACGCGCAGCCACCTGCCCGACTTCGCCGCGGGGCTGGACCATATCCCCGGGCGCGGCCGCCAGGTCTCCGACGGCGAGGGCGGCTACTGGATCGAGGCGATCGACGAGCCGGTGCCGGGCAACGCCTACCGATTGCGGGTAGGCGCCATGCGCGTGAATCACCGCCTGGTAGTGGACGGCGAGCGCATCAGCTTGAGTCGCCTGGCCGAGAACCAGCCGGTAACCGTCCGCCTCACACCCCCTGAATGAACCACGACCCTGGGATAATCACATGAGCGATTCGGGCACCTCCCCCATCATTCCCGGCAGCCAGGCGAACCATTCCCGCCCGGTGCTGTGGCTGATCACCCTGGTGGCGGTGGGGCTATCGCTGTTCCAGCTCTACTCCGCGGGCATCCAGCCGCTGGGCCTCTTCTATCAGCGCAGCATCCACCTGATGCTGATCATGATGATGGCCTTCCTGATGTTCCCGTTGCTGGGGCCGAAGCATGGTCGCGGGCCTATCAGCGGACTGGTCGACGCAGTCTTCCTCGGCGGGGCGCTGATCACCGGCGGCTACCTGGTGCTCTTTCTCGACGAGATCATCAACCGTGCCGGCTTCTGGAGCCAGGCCGATATCGTGGTCGGCTGCATCGCCACCGTCACCGTGCTCGAGGCAGCGCGCCGGGCGGTGGGCCTGGGCATGACCATCATCGGGATGGTCGCCATCCTCTACGCCTTCGCCGGCCCGCGCGGCGAGCTGCCGTGGCTCGGCCAGTTCCTGCCCGGCATCCTCGAGCACCGCGGCTACAACCTGGACCGCCTGGTGGGCCAGCTCTACCTGGGCCAGGAGGGCATCTTCGGCCTTCCGCTGGGCGTGGCGGCCACCTACATCTTCATCTTCGTGCTGTTCGGCGCCTTCCTGGAGATCACCGGCGCGGGCAAGTTCTTCATCGACCTGGCCTATGCCGCCACCGGTCGCCAGCGCGGCGGCCCGGCCAAGGCGGCGGTCATCGCCTCGGCGGGCATGGGCTCGATCTCCGGCAGCGCCATGGCCAACGTGGTGACCACCGGGGCGTTCACCATCCCGCTGATGAAGCGCCTGGGCTACAAGCCGGCTCAGGCCGGCGGCATCGAAGCGGCGGCCTCCACCGGCGGGCAGATCATGCCGCCGCTGATGGGTGCCGGGGCCTTCCTGATCGCCGAGTACACCCGGATGCCCTACCTCGAGGTGGTCAAGGTCAGCATCCTGCCGGCCATCATGTACTTCGCCACCGTCTATCTCTTCGTCCACATCATCGCCCTCAAGCAGGGCATGCAGGGCATACCGCGCTCGGAGCTGCCCCAGATGCGCGACGTCATGGGGGCCGGTTGGCACTTCCTGCTGCCACTGCTGGTGCTGGTGTGGCTGCTGGTGATGAACATGTCACCCATGCGGGTGGGCTACTACGCCATCCTCACCATGCTGGCCGTGGCGGTGGCGCGCTTCGCGGTGTGGTTCCTGTTCATCGCGCCACGCGAGGGCCAGAGGGTGACCGCGGAGACCCTGCGCGAGGCGCTGAAGGCCGGGCTGGTCAAGCTGGTCGGCGGCCTGGAGCTGGGCGCGCGCAATGCTGTGGCCGTCTCCATGGCCTGCGCCGTGGCCGGCGTGATCGTCGGCGTGGTGGGTCTGACGGGTCTGGGGCTCAAGTTCTCCTCGATGATGATGGCCTTCTCCGGCGGCAACCTGCTGCTGGCGCTGGTGATGGTGCTGCTGGCCAGTCTGGTGCTGGGCATGGGCCTGCCGGTCACGGCCAGCTACATCGTGCTGATCGTGCTGGTGGGGCCGGCGCTGACCACCGAATTCGGCGTGCCGCTGCTGATCGCCCACCTGGTGGTGTTCTGGTACTCCCAGGACTCCAACGTCACGCCGCCCATTGCGCTGGCCGGTTTCGCCGGCGCGGCAATCGCCGGTGCCAAGCCCATGGAGACCGGCTTTCAGGCCTGGAAGTTCGCCAAGGGCCTCTACCTGATCCCGCTGTTCATGGTCTACAACCCGGAGATCATCATGGGGGGGTCGGTGCCGGTGCTGGTATGGACTGCCTTCATCGGCTTCCTGGCCCTGGGGGCCTTCGCCACTTCCCTGGAAGGCTTCCTCTTCACCTGGATGTCCTGGCCGGTGCGCCTGGTACTGCTGCCGGCAATCGTCGCAGCCTTCTACCCCGGCCTGATGGTGGAAGTGGCCGGGGTGATGGTGATGGTGCTGGCGCTGGCCGGAAACTGGCTGGCCAGCCGCCGTGAGGCGGGGCTGTCCGAGCGGTCAAGATGACGGTGCAGGTCCGCAGCTTTAGAATGTGTGGCTTTCCTTTCCGCACTCTTTACCTACCGTACTGAGGCAGTTGCCGAGGAGCAGGCCATGCAGTCCGATACACAGGCGCCGAGGGTTGGCGTGATCATGGGGTCGACGTCCGACTGGCCGGTGATGGAGCATGCGGTGGCGATGCTCGAGCGGCTGGGCGTGTCCTGCGAGAGCCGGGTGGTTTCCGCCCACCGCACCCCCGACCTGCTCTTCGACTACGCCAAGGGCGCGGCCGAGCGGGGCCTGTCGGTGATCATCGCCGGCGCCGGCGGGGCGGCCCACCTGCCGGGCATGGTGGCCTCGCAGACCGCGCTGCCGGTGCTTGGCGTGCCGGTGGAGTCCAAGGCGCTCAAGGGCCTGGACTCGCTGCTCTCCATTGTGCAGATGCCCGGCGGTATCGCCGTGGGCACGCTCGCCATCGGCAAGGCCGGCGCCACCAACGCCGGTCTGCTGGCCGCGCAGATCGTCGGCCTGCAGGATGCAACCGTGCGCGCCGCCGTGGAGGCCTTCCGCGCCGAGCAGACCCAGACGGTGCTCGACCATCCTGATCCCCGGCCCGACCCCCGGCCCGATAGCGAATGAAGGAGCCCACCATGAATATCGGCGTCCTGGGTGCCGGCCAGCTCGGCCGCATGCTGGCCCTCGCCGGCTACCCGCTGGCCAACCGCTTTACCTTCCTCGACACCACCGGCCACCCCAGCGCGGGCATCGGCGAGGTGATGATCCTGAATTTGAATGAAGAGGGGGACCGCAAGCATCTCGACGCCTTCCTCGAGAAGGTCGATCTCGTCACCTACGAGTTCGAGCACCTGCCGGTCTCGCTGGTCCAGGCGATCGAGGAGGTCAGGCCGGTCTATCCCGGAAGCCGAGCGATCCGCGTCTGTCAGAACCGCGCCGAGGAGAAGGCGCTGTTCGATCGCCTGGGCATTCCTACCCCTGCCTATCGCCTGGTGGAGCATGCCGATGAGCTCGAGGCCGCGGCCCGCGAGCTGGGCTGCCCGGTGGTGGCCAAGTCGGTCACCGAGGGCTATGACGGCAAGGGCCAGGCGGTGCTCAAGGACCCCGGTGAGGCCCATGACGCCTGGCGCGCGATCAACCACCCGCGGCTGGTCGTGGAGGCCTTCGTCGACTTCGTGCGCGAGGTATCGATCATCGCCGTGCGCGGTCGTGACGGCGAGGTGGCCTTCTATCCCATGGCCGAGAACCAGCACGTGGAGGGCATCCTGCGCTACTCCATCGCGCCCCTGCCGGACCTGGACGCGGGGGTCGAGCAGATCGCCGACGGCTACATCCGTGCCCTGCTCGACGCGCTCGACTACGTGGGCGTGCTGACCCTGGAGCTCTTCCAGTGCGCCGATGGCAGCCTGCTGGCCAACGAGATGGCCCCCCGGGTGCACAACTCCGGCCACTGGTCGATCGACGGTGCGGTGACCAGCCAGTTCGAGAACCACCTGCGTGCCATCCAGGGGCTGCCACTGGGCGATACCTCGGCGCGCATGCCGACCTGCATGGTCAACGTGATCGGCCGCGAGGGCGATCCGGCCGAGATCCTGGCCTTGCCGGACGCCCACCTGCATCGCTACGACAAGAGCGAGCGAGCCGGCCGCAAGCTGGCCCACATCAACCTGCTCGCGCCGACCCACGAGGCACTGCTGGAACGGGTGCGCGCCTGTGCGGCCCTGCTGCCGGACGCCTCCGCGCCGCGCTTCAGCTTCGAGTAGACCGGGCTTGCCCGCCGCCCATGAAGAAGACCCCGCCGATGCGGGGCCTTCTTCATGGTGCCTGCATGGGACAAGAGGGCAGGCCGGGGGTGGCGGGCTCAGCTGGCCGTGCGGCGCCCCATGAGCCCCAGCACGGCACAGGCGATACCGATGAGCACCATCACGACGATCACCCAGGTCGGGACGAAGAAGGTGTGATAGACGTCCCAGCCGAACAGCTTCAGCAGTTCGGAGAACTGTGTCGTGGCCCCCACCAGGTGGCCGCCGATGGTGCCGGTCGTGGCAAAGATGGAGATGCCGATCAGCGCGAGGATCACCAGTACCCAGCGACTGGCGCCATCGAAGGCCGAGCTGCCCGCCCGCCAGACGAGTACGGTCAGCATGGTGAAGACACCCAGCGACCAGAGCGCCGTGAGGATATGATTGCGCACCAGGGGGCTTGCGGTGCTGGCTTCAAGTGGCCAGACCATGAGGCCGGTGGTGATGGCCACCAGGGCGGCCAGCAGGCTCAGTATGAGCACCGGCAGCAGGGCGACGCGGCTGATTTCAGCCATGCGGCCGGGCAGCAGGGCGCCGATCAGGATCATCAGGGTAGCGAGTGTCCAGAAGCCCAACGGGAAGTGGACGAGCATATGGTGAATGCCGCTCATGATGCTTCTCCCTTGCGGTCGGTGGAGGTGTTGCGGAAGACAGGGAACAGCGCGATGGTAACGCCGAGCATGGCGATCAGGCCGGCGAGCAGGGTCAGGCCCCACTGGCGAATGATGGCGTCTTTGAACTCCATCTCCACGCCGTAGATCGCCAGCTGTCGCTCGCTGTGCCGGGCCTTTACCGGGGTGCCTTCGGCGATGTGCTCCGCGCCGGCATGGGCCCGGCTGACCAGCAGCGGCCAGTTCACCTGCCCGGGGTAGAAGAGGGTGACTTCCTTCCAGTCATCCGACCAGTCTGGCGTCCTGCCCTGGAAGGGGGTAGCCGTGAGGTCGGCATCCCGCCCCAGGCCCAGCGAGACGGGCAGCGATACGTTGTGCCAGCGTCCCCCGGTGGCATTGCGGTGTACCGAAAAAGCCGCCGCGTAGAGGCCTTGGTCGCGCAGGATCTTGTCGTCCAGCGGATTACCGGTATCCAGACGGCGGGAAAGGGTCACGTCCCAGTAGCCATCGGCCCAGCGCCCTTCACCCTGGACGGTGATGTCGCCCCGGGAGCCTTCCGTCTGGCGGAGGAAACGGCGTGGGATGACGTCGCCGTTCTGCCAGTCGTGGTCGGGATCGAAGTCGGTCGCGGTGGCCTCCGCCAGAAAGTAGGGGCTGTCGAAGTCCACCCGGCCGGCCTCGATGTCCTCCCAGCGCAGGGCGGTCTGGCCCGTTTTTTCCGGGTCAAACATCCATTGCGGTTGACCCGCATCGCCGTCCCAGTTGGTGGTATAGGGGCTGCGTCCCGCGTCCCCGGAACGTTCCGCGCCGACCCACTGGTCGTCGGAAAGGTTCAAGGGGTTAGAGCGATGGCCGCGCCAGTGCCAGAGATCAAGGAAGTAGCCCGCCTCGCGCTGGGCCTCGAGGGTCTCCGGCGCCTGGCGGCTGGCCCAGTCGGTCAGGTCGATGCGCGTACCGGGCATCGATTTGGAGACCTCTTCCGGGGCCTCGTCGGTGAGGCCGGCGGCCCCGGCCCCGATGGTCATGTAGCCACCGTAACGCGCGAAGTTCGGTACGCTGCCGTCATCGAGCATCATTGCGACGCGATCCTCGTGGAGGCCATCGGGGTTGGAGCCAGGCATTCCGCTGCCCTTTCTCACCCAGTCGCCATCCTCGTAGACCAGCACGTCGTGGAGGATATGCGGACGCTCTGCGGGCCATCGGTAGCGGAAGAAGATGTGTGAGTCGTTATAGGCGGCCTGGACCTGCAGCGGCATGGTCAGCTCATCGGGAATCGCGATATTGCGCTCCGGGTCGTCCTCGATCACCCCGCTGCCATGGGTGACCCAGGCGAGGCCCAGTGCGACGGGCAGCCCCAGGACCAGCCAAGGGGTGGCGCCCTTGTCTTGACGTGCCATATAAACTCCTGAATCAGAGAGTAAGGTGATGTAACGAATATTCAGTATGGACCCTGGAGGGAGTCCTTGTGTGACATGGATCAAGTCGGGTGCGACAAGGCGCCACGGCCGATGGTTTCCGGGTAAGGTGGCCGGTCGACCAGGCGTTCGTGATGGCTCCATGATTCGGGGTCACTGGCTCGCATCTCCATGCTAGGCTGGCGGCTTGCTACCTGACTGCCTCATGACCAACGAGGAACGACAAGGTGACTCTCCCCGAGACACTCTCCTGGCTGCCAGTCGACCCCAGCGTTACCGCAGCCAGCCTGTTGCTGCTGGGCGTAATCCTCTCCATCAGCATCCTGGCCGACGTGGTGGCCAGCCGAACCCGCCTGCCGCGTATCTCGCTGCTGGTGCTGGTGGGTGTCGGGGTGGCGGTGGGTGCCGGTCTGCTGGCATTGGGGTTCCCGATAGTGGTGGCGGTATCACTGGCGGCCATCTCGGTGGCGACTGATCCTGCGGCCGTGCAGGAGACGGTGCGGGCCAGTGGTGATACCCGGTTGCGGGCTCGCCTGCTGCTGGGGATCGTCGCCATCGATGACGGCTGGGGTATCGTGGTCTTCGAGCTTGCCATGGCCATGCGAGGTTTTGTCCGAAAAGTCGGATCTGCTAAGGCCACCTATGCTTTAACAGCATAGGTGGCCTATGGCAGGACGCTACGAGATCTCTGACAACGGCTGGGTCCTCATTGAGGATATCGTGTCACCGCCGCAGACTACGGCGCGCCCCCGTCGTGATGACCGTCAGGTGTTGAACGGGATCTTCTGGATCCTATGCTCAGGGGCCAAGTGGCGCGATCTGCCTGAGCGTTATGGTCCTTGGAAGACGGTCTATGACCGATTCCGGCAATGGCGCGACGATGGTACTTTCGAAGCCATCCTGGCTCGGCTCCAACTGTGACTCCGCGAGGATGGTCTGATGGATCTTGATACGTGGATGATCGACTCGACCTCAATCCGGGCAACGCGAGCCGCTCGGGAGGCGGCAAAAAAAAGGGGCAGCAAGAACCCGTAGACCATGCCCTGGGACACAGCCGGGCTGGATTGACGACCAAGATTCACATGGTGTGCGATCGACATGGTTGGCCGCTGACCTTCACCTTGTCGCCGGGTCAGGAATCGGATTAGCGGCTCCTCATCCCGATCATGGAGCACGCCCTCCTGCCTGGTCACGGAAGCAGACGCTCAAGCGCTGTTGCTTCATCGTGGCGGACAAGGGCTATGACAGCGATCCGCTTCGCCGCTACTGCGACTGACACCGGATGAAGCCCATCATTGCCAGACGCAAAATGAAGCGCAAGACACGCCCTGGTGCACCGAGGGGCTTTGACAAACCTCGGTGGAAAATCATCCAGCGCTGTTTCGGGTGGATCAAAGAACTACGCCGGATCTGCACGCGGTACGATAAGTTGGCCAGCAGTTTCAGGGCCATGGTATGCCTGGCGTGCATAGACCGTTGCCTGCGAGCAGACTTTTCTGACAAAGCCTAGGATAGTCGATCCGGGACCGGGTTCCCGATCGGGTGCGTAGAAAGGAGGAGGCGTGGAAATACTGCTGATTGGGGTGTTGTTGCTCTCTGGGCTTGCCTTTGGGGCGCTTGGGAGCCATCTGTTCGGTGTGCCGCGTGTGGTGGGTTACATCTTGGTGGGCATGCTCTTTGCCCCCGGCCTCCTGGGTGGCCAACTGGGCATGCACGACACTCAGTGGACCCAGCCGCTGGTGTCGGTGGCCCTCGGGGTCATTGCCTATGTGATCGGCGGGGCGATCAGCCCCAGCCAGTTGCATCGTCTCGGCTGGAGCATCGTCGGGGCGACTCTGGGCGAAGTCTCTGGCGCCTTTCTGGTGGTGGTGGGGGCGGTCCTGCTGTTGGGTATGACGGTGGTCGACCTGCCGTTGTGGTCGTTCGCGCTCGTCCTCGGTGCGCTCGCCCCTGCCACGGCTCCTGCCGCCATCGTGGCGGTGGTACATCAGTACCGAGCGTGCGGGCCATTGACCAACACGCTGCTCGGCATGGTGGCCATCGACGATGCCCTCGGCATCCTCATTTTTGCGCTGGTGATGGCGATTGTCGGTAGCGGGTCGCTAGGTGGGGCGCTGGGCACGGCCTTCTGGGAGATCGGTGCCGCGTTGCTGGTGGGTTGGGGCAGCGGCTTTCTGATCGAACGCCTGTCGCGCTGCTTTCACGAACAGAGCATGTTGCTCCCACTATTGTTGGGCGGGATCCTACTGACAGTGGGGCTGGCCGCTTGGGCCGAGTTCTCGGCGCTGCTGGCGGCGATGGTGCTGGGCTTTTCGGTGCGCTGGTTTTGTGGCCCGCATGCCGAGCGATTGTTCGAGCCGATCGAGGATCTCGAGGAAACCGTCTTCGTGTTGTTCTTCACCTTTGCTGGTCTGCATTTTGCTCCCTCGGCCGTGATCGACTACTGGCCACTGATGTTGACCTACTTCGTTGCACGTGCCATGGGCCTGTTCGTCGGGGGCGGAAGCGGCGCACGACTAGCCGGGGCGCCGCGAGCTATCTGGTCGAACATCGGTTTCGGCCTGTTCCCTCAGGGCGGCGTGGCCATCGGTCTGGCACTACTCCTGTTGAATTATCCGACGTTCTCGCAGGCCGGCGAAATTATTGTCAACCTGATTGCAACTACCACCTTGCTGACTGAGTCCGTCGGAGCGATCTCGGTGCGATACGGTCTGCGTCGGGCTGGTGAATTTTGCCAGAACACGCCGAAGGGGAAGACTGCCCAGTGACATCGTCATCAACCGGATCGCCATAACGATGTCGCTGACTGAAGTGGTCGATACGATCTCGGTGCGCGACGGCTCGCGTCGAGTCGGGGATTCCGCCTGCATAGGCCGAAGGAGAAGCTAAATGAAGATTGCCGATTGGTTGGAGGGGCACACCGTAACCGGGGTGACCGTCGAACGTGATGCTTCGCTTGAGGAAGCGGCGCGCGCAATGCTGGGCGAGCCTGAATGTCGCGATATCTATGTCACCGATGCCGAGCGGCGAGTCGTCGGTCACCTCGGCTTCCGCCGGCTGGCGGGCGTTTTGCTCTCTGCTCACCGGCCGACGCAAAGCCGCCGCCAGTTGCTTGAGCGTGTGGCGCGCGGACCGGTCCGTGAGTTCATGGATCAACGCTTTATCTCGGCCCGACTTGACGAGTACGTCCACGATGTCCTTCATAAATACATGGAGCGGCGGATCGAGGATATCCCGGTGCTCGACGGAGACAGTCGGCTGGTGGGAATCATACGGCTGGTCGATCTGGTCCGTGCGGCGATCGAACCATCTGACCAGAGCTTTGATTGAGTGTCAGCCGCGCGGGCTTCCGGCCAAGTAGGAACCGGCCGGGTCGACCAGAAACCGGTCTTCCAACGCCTTTCGCCCCAGCAGCATGCGAAAGCGCATGGTGTCACGGCCGGTCAGGGTCAGCTCCATGGTCTGTTCCCCGCCGCTACCGGGGTCGCAAGGTGTTTACGCTCCAGACCTTGCCGACCACAGATTTGGAGGAGGATTGGGCGGCCGACGATCCCGGCAACGTGGCCGGCTTTTCGTTACATGCCGGGGTGGCAGTCAAGGCTAGTCAGCGCGACAAGCTGGAACGTCTGTGCCGCTACATCTGCTGCCGTCCGCCCGTATTAGGAAAGCGGCTGTTCCTGACACCACGCGGCGACATCGGTTACTCGCCGAAAAACCCCTACCGCGACGGCACCACGCACGTTATCTTCGATCCGCAGGATTTCATCGCGCCTGGCGCCGGGCGAGCCGACCCAGGTGGAAGCCTTGGCCCTGATCCTGTTGCTGGCCGGTATCTCGTCCTGGCTCGGGGTCTCGTCCCTGCTGGCGGCGATGATCACCGGTGCTCTGGTGGCCAATCTCTCCCGCCACCACACGCGTTCGTTCAATGAGATCGAGCTGATCGAGTGGCCTTTCCTGGTATTCTTCTTCGTGCTCTCGGGCGCCAGCATGGATCTCTACCGATTCGGCGATGCCCTCGGCCTGACCCTGGCCTACATTCTGCTGCGCCTGGCGGGGCGCTACCTGGGCGGCTTGCTCGGCGTCCGCCTCGCTCGGGAGCGCCAGGCCGAGCTGCCGGGGAACCTCGGCCTGGCGCTGACCCCCCAGGCCGGTGTCGCGATGGGCATGGCACTGCTCGCGGCCGAACGATTTCCCGAACACGGCCCGATGCTGCTCGCGGCGGTGGTGGCCTCGACCGTGGTCTTCGAGATCCTCGGGCCGCTGCTGGTCAAGCGGGTACTGCGCTGATAGACCCTGCCAGGCTCTGACGTGGCGGTGGGCATGACATGACGGTGGGCATCAAGAGTAAGGCGAGATGACGCGGAGAGGAAAGAGCATGGTGATCGGACTGCTGCAGTGTGATGACGTGGCGCCGGAGCTGCGTGGGACCCACGGCAACTATCCTGAAATGTTCGAAGCACTGTTCCATCGCGTGGACCCGAGCCTGACGTTCAGGGTCTGGCGCTGCCTGGACGGCGAGATTCCCGACGATGTCGAGGCGGTGGACGCCTGGTTGACCACGGGATCGAAGTTCGGGGTCAATGACGACCTGCCCTGGATCGCCGCGCTCGAGGCCTTCGTGCGCGCCCTCTGGGTGGCGGGCAAGCCGCTGGTGGGTATCTGCTTTGGCCACCAGCTGATGGCCAGGGCGCTGGGCGGCGAGGTAGCGAAGAGCGGCAAGGGCTGGGGCGTGGGCATGTCGTTCAACCAGGTCACCGAGCGGGCCGACTGGATGGCGCCCTGGCAGCCGGGACTTGACCTGCTGGTGAGCCACCAGGACCAGGTGGCGCGGCTGCCGGAGGGCACCCGGGTGCTGGGCGGCAGCGACTTCTGCCCGGCCTACCTGATGCAGCTCGGTGAGCACTTCCTCGGCGTGCAGGGACATCCCGAGTTCACCCGCGCCTATTCCCGGGACCTGATGGCGCAGCGCGCCGACCTGGTCGGCCACCATCGGGTGCGCGAGGGGGAGGCGTCGCTCTCGGCGTCGGTGGATGACACCCTGATGGTGCGCTGGATCCTGGCCTTCATGCGCCGGGCCATCGAGATGCGCGAGAGCGCCCCTCAGGCCCCGCCCTGAAGGTCGGGACCGGGGCCCGGACAGCGGACCGGGGCCCCTGGGGGCCCCGGTCGTGTCGGCTGGCTGTCGCTCGGTTCAGTCCGTGCCGGAGTACTTATTCACCGAAGTACCTTTCGTGGATCTCGTCGTAGGTACCATTGTCCTTCAGCGTTGCCAGGGCCGCGTTGAAGGCCTCGGCCAGCTCCTGGTCACGGTGGCGGAAGGCGATGCCGAAGCCTTCGCCGAAGTACTCCTTGGGCTCGGTGATCTTCTTGCCGACCAGCTTGTAGTCGCCCGCCTCGCTGTCGAGCAGGGTGGACTTGCCGATCGGGAAGTCGAGGAACACCGCATCGAGGCGGCCCGAGTCCATGTCCAGCACCATGTCGTCGGCGGTGGCGTAACGGTTGACGTCGGCCACGTCGCCGTATAGGTCGGTCACGTAGTTGTCCTGCAGGGTACCGCGCTGCACGCCGAGGGTCAGGCCGTCGAGGGTTTCTTCGGACGGGGTGCCGATCTCGACGTCGCCGGGCGCGAACCAGGCCGACGGGGGAGTGATGTAGGGATCGGAGAACAGGACCTGCTCACGACGCTGCTCGTTGATGGTCATCGAGGACATGATGGCGTCGTACTTGCGCGCCTGGAGGCCGGGGATGATGCCGTCCCAGCCTTGCACGACCCACTCGCACTGGATGCCGATCTCGGCACACAGGGCGTTGCCCAGGTCGATGTCGAAGCCGGTCAGCTCGCCCTCGGGAGTGCGGAACTCCATGGGCTCGTAGGGCACGTCGACGCCGATGCGGATGTCGCGGACCTCGGCACTGGCGCTGCCAGCGACCAGGGCGGCGCCGAACACGCCGAGACTCAGGATCTTGTGTAGCTTCATGGGGTGTTTTCCCGTGTTGTTGGTGGTGTCACCTCGTGGGTGACGACGCGACCACGATAGCGGATGCCCGGGCCCGTCGGAAGGGGGAGCCGGTCGCTTTCAAACGCCGGTTCCCAACGCTTGTTTTACGCTCCCCGTCGTCGTCTGTCAGCCGCTGGCCGGCTTGAGGTGCGCCAGCAGGCGCCGTTCCAGATAGCGGAACAGGTAGAGGATGGCGAACGTCAGGCAGAGGTAGATGGCCGCCACGAACAGGAAGGCATCGAAGGGCGCGTAGTAGCGCGCATAGACGAAGCGGGCCGCCCCGGTCAGATCCATGATGGTGACCACGCTGGCGATGGCGCTGGCGTGGAGCATGAAGATCACCTCGTTGCCGTAGGCCGGCAGGGCGCGCCGGAAGGCGCTGGGCAGCACGATACGCCGCAGCATCAGCCCCCGGGACATGCCATAGGCGCGTGCCGCCTCGATCTCGCCCCGGGCCGTGGACTTGATGGCGCCGCGGAAGATCTCGGTGGTGTAGGCCGCGGTATTGAGGGTGAAGGCGATCAGTGCCGGCACGAAGGGCTTCTCGAGGATCACCCACAGCCAGGTCTCCTGGATCCCCTCGACGAACACCACGCCGTAGTAGATCAGGTAGAGCTGGACCAGCAGCGGCGTGCCGCGGAACACGTAGCAGTAGAGGAAGATCGGCAGGCTGATCCAGCGATGCTTCGAGCCGCGGCCGATGGCCAGCGGTACCGCCATCACCAGGCCGATGATCAGCGACAGGGCCACCAGCTGCACGGTGGTGACCAGGCCCTCGCCGTAGTAGCCGAGGGTCTGCAGGGTGAAGATGCTGTTGTCGGCGAGCTGGGCCTCCAGCCAGGTCATCAGGGCTTCCATCAGTCCGCCTCCCGGTAGCCGACGTCATAGCGTTTCTGCAGCCGCGCGAAGCCCCACTCCGAGACCGTGGCGATCAGCAGGTAGACGGCGGCGACGATGATCATGAAGGTGAAGGGCTCGCGGGTGGCCTTGGAGGCCTCGGCGGCCACGCGGACCATGTCAGTGAGGCCGATCACCGAGACCAGGGCGGTGGTCTTGAGCAGTACCATCCAGTTGTTGGAGAGCCCCGGAATGGCATGGCGCATCATCTGCGGGAAGCGGATGCGCTGGAACACCAGCCAGTGGTTCATGCCGTAGGCGCGCCCGGCCTCGATCTGGCCGCTGTCCACTGCCAGGAAGGCGCCGCGAAATGTCTCGCCCATGTAGGCGCCGAAGATCAGCCCGATGGTGATCACGCCGGCGACGAACTCGTTGACGTTGATGAAGAGGTCCCACCCGAAGCGCTCGTAGAGCTGGTCGGTGACCATGTTGATGCCGATCTGGCCGCCGAAGAACATCAGCATCATCAGCACCAGGTCGGGAACGCCGCGGATGACGGTGGTGTAGAGGGTGCCGATGCGGTGGGCCACCCAGTTGCGCGACATCTTGGCACTGGCGGTGAGCAGTCCCAGCACGATGGCAAGGATCAGCGAAAGCACCGCCAGCTCGATGGTGATCAGGGCGCCTTCGGCGAGGCGCGGGCCGTAGCCGTGCAGGTCGATCATGGGAGTCTCCTCGTCCGGGTCGCCTCAGTGCTTGGGCGCCAGGAACTGCTTGAGCC
This sequence comes from Halomonas sp. 11-S5, assembly GCF_029889825.1. NCBI lineage: Bacteria > Pseudomonadati > Pseudomonadota > Gammaproteobacteria > Oceanospirillales > Halomonadaceae > Halomonas > Halomonas sp. 11-S5. The sequence goes on along the minus strand of NZ_JARANW010000011.1, from coordinate 75,774 downwards.
GCTCGGAGCGCGGGTTGCCCAGCACTTCCTCCGGCGGGCCGGCTTCCTCGACCCGCCCCTGGTGGAGATAGATCACCTGGGAGGAGACGTCGCGGGCGAAGGCCATCTCGTGGGTGACCACGATCATGGTGCGGCCCTCCTGGGCGAGGTCGCGCATCACCTTCAGCACGTCGCCGACCAGCTCCGGGTCCAGCGCCGAGGTGGGCTCGTCGAAGAGCATCACCTCCGGGTCCATGGCCAGTGCCCTGGCGATGGCCCCGCGCTGCTGCTGGCCGCCGGACATCTGCGCCGGGTAGTAGTCGGCGTGCTCGCCGAGGCCGACCCGCTCGAGCAGCTGCCGGGCATGGGCGATGGCCTCCTTCTTGGGCTTGCCGAGCACATGGACCGGGGCCTCGATGACGTTCTCGAGCAGCGTCATGTGGGCCCAGAGGTTGAAGCTCTGGAAGACCATGGAGAGCTTGGCGCGCATGCGCACGACCTGCTTCCAGTCGGCCGGTTCACGGCCGTGTCGGGTCTGCTTGAAGCGGATCTCCTCGCCGTGGACGATCAGGTCGCCCTCGTCGGGTTGCTCGAGCAGATTCATGCAGCGCAGGAAGGTGCTCTTGCCGGAGCCGGAGGCACCGATCAGCGTGATCACATCGCCCTTGTGGGCCTTCAGGGAGAGGCCCTTGAGGACCTCGGTGTCGCCGAAGCGCTTGGTGATGTCGCGCACTTCCAGCGGAATCGGGGTATCGGCCATGGAACGGGCTCCAGATCGTGGGCGGTCCGCCGCATCAGGGGTCGGCCGGTGCGGGCCGGGGATCAAAACCGGGCATCAAAACCGGGAGTCAAAAAAGAGGGCGATTCTAACAGGCCGGAGGATTTCCGGAAGGGCACCGCGACCAGCCGGATATATTACCTCGGTCCGGGGTGGGGATGGCATGGGTCATGGGGATTCTCCTGGCGGTTGTTGTTGTGGGGTGCCGGGGGACGGCGTCAGTCCGGTGGCGGGCTCGGTACCACCAGCAGCGCCGCCCGGGCGCCGATCTCGACGTCGGCATTGGGAAAGACCACCGACAGGGGGGTGTCGCCGACGCGGGTCTCGCCGGCGACGGCGTCTTCCGCCAGCCGGGTGCCCGGCGGGAACTCGCTGAAGTTGGGCGTATCGTCGGGGAAGCAGAGCCGGAACGCCTCGCCGTGGCGCAGCAGCTCGTGTTGGGCGCGGAAGAAGGTCATGGCCCCGGGGTCGCCCTCGGCGGGCGCGCGGCCCTCGACCAGCGCCTCGAGCAGCCGGCCCATGGGGGCCAGCGGCGCCAGGTCGTTGTGGCCGAACGGCAGGGCACGGCCCAGTTCCAGGGTGAAGGCCGCCGCACCATGGTAGTGCTTGGCGTAGTGCGAGAAGGTCCAGCTGTGGCGGTGCTGGTGGAGCACCGCCTGGATGCCGGCGGCGGCCAGCCAGCGCCACTGCTCGGGGGGCGTCGGCGTCTCGGCGAAGGGCTCGACCACGAAGCGCGGGAAGCGGCTGTCGCGGATCGCCGTGTGCAGGTCGTAGTGCAGGCGGGGCCGGTCGGGGTGGCGGGCGTAGAAGGCGTCTACCGCGGCCATCAGCGCTCGGGCCCGGTCGGGTTCGTCACCCGTCTCGTCGAGGTCGCGGCGGAACAACCGGTTGAGGTTGGTGGCGACATAGCGCTCGCCGCGCCGTATCGCCTCGGGGTTGCCCAGGATCACCAGCAGCGGCGCCCCCAGGCGCAGCAGCCCGGCCTCCAGGCGGGCGAGGCTCTCGCCCAGCAGCTCCATGGGGGCCGTCTCGTTGCCGTGGACGCCGACCGAGAGCACGCAGGCCCTCGCCCCTGTTGCGGGGGCGTCCGGCGCGAGTTCTAGCACCCCCGGGGCGGCCAGCCGGAAACGCCCCCCGGAGACTCGGCCCTCGGCGCGGGAGGGGGTGCGTCCTTCCAGGCCCTGGTCGAGCCACTCAGCCAGCATGATCGGGACGGGCGTCGGTGGACTCGAAGATCCGGTCGGCGCTGGCGGCGACGAAGCCCTGGTAGAGCCGACCCTCGGCATCCGGGTAGCGCCGGGCGAACTCGTAGTAGCAGGTGGGGATCTCCTCGACTCGGCCGCCGGAGAAAGTGAAGGGCATGCGGTCGGCGAGCGTCGAGGCCTGCTCCAGCAGTACCTCGGGGGAGCCCTTGATGCGTCCGCCGGACGCGTTGATAGACAGCCCCAGCGACTCGACCCTCGCCAGCAGCTTCTCCAGGCTGTCGTGGCGGCGCAGGTGGTTGACGCTGATCGTGAAGTGGTTGGCCCGCAGCCCGATGATCGACAGCCAGGCGGCGTACTCGCTCTCCTCCGCCAGGGTCCGGTATTCCCCCCAGGTCGGTGTCTCCCAGAGACGGCCGGCCCAGAGCACCTCGGGCGAGGCGATCCGGGCAGGGTCGATCTGGCCCACCAGCTCGTCGATGATCTCCTGGGCAGGCGCCGAGAGCTCGCGGCACTTCAGCTCCGAGAGGAAGACCCTGGGCTGGTCCGCCCGCGGCGGCAGGTAGCCCCAGGCACGCAGCTTCTTGGCCTCGAAGTCGTAGGGCTCCAGCCGGGTGTAGCCCAGCGCCAGCAGGTGGGGCTCCAGGTCGGCCAGGCGAAGGGGGCCGCGGTCGAAGGTGCGAAAGGCCACATGGTCGTTGACGATGGTCTCGCCATCGGCGACCAGGGCGTCATGGATGCGGCTCGCCTGGGGCGTCATGGCGGTGTAGTCGTCCCAGAGGCGGGCGAAGAACTGCTCGAGGCTCATGTCGGAAGGCATGGGGGCACCTGTTGTCGATGTTGTGGTGGCTGGCGACACCATCCCGTCCGTCGCCGTTGGACTCAAGGGCGAGGGTCGGTCGGATGAAAGTGACAGGGCCCAGGGTGAAAATCCGCGCCCGCCCGGGCCGGGGCTGATCTTCGGCGAAGCTTTCGCCGAGATGGGGCGAAACCTGCGCGACAACCTGGCCGCGGACCGGGTGCGGATCTTCGAGGGGGTGTGGCGCAGGGCCTGACGTTTCGATAATTTCGATCGATAGCGTCGAATTTCTTCGCTTCCTTTCGTTTCCGTCGATTCTACACTAGGAATCATCACACGACGGAACCGCAAGAGGAGGCGAGCGAATGACTCGAATACTGGTGGTCTATCACTCCATGTACGGCCATATCGATACCCTGGCCCGCACCGTGGCCGAAGGGGCAAGCGGCGTCGAGGGCGTCGAGGTCACCCTCAAGCGGGTGCCCGAGACCATGGACGCCGAGGCCTTCGCCAAGGCCGGAGGTCAGTCCTTCGATACGCCCGAAGCGAGCCCAGGGGAGCTAGCAGAATATGATGCCGTGATCTTCGGGACCCCGACTCGCTTCGGCAACATGTCCGCCCAGATGCGCACCTTCCTCGACCAGACCGGGGGCCTCTGGGCGGGTGGCAAGCTACGTGGCAAGGTGGCGAGCGTCTTCACCTCCACTGGCACTGGCGGTGGCCAGGAGACCACCATCACCTCCTTCTGGCACACCCTGGCCCATCAGGGCATGCTGATTGTGCCGCTGGGCTATGGCATCGGCGAGCAGTACATCTTCGACCAGGCTGGCGGCGGCAATCCCTATGGTGCCTCCACCATTGCCGGTGGCGATGGGTCCCGCCAGCCCGACGACCGAGAGCTCAAGATCGCCCGCTTCCAGGGTGAACACGTGGCACGCATCGCCGCGAAGCTGGCTGGCTGACGCCGGCCTCACCAAGCCCTGCCACGAATCAGGCCCCGCCCGGTTGCTCCGTGAAGGAGCGCCGGGTGGGGCCTTGTCGTTGGTGGCGGGCGGTTCAGCCGGCGATGCGTTCGGCGATGGCGCGGCCCAGGGCCTCGGTGGTGCCCTGGCCGCCGACATCCGGCGTCAGCACCGCCTTGTCACCCGCGGCGAGCACCGCCTCGAAGGCATCGACGATGGCCTGGCCGGCTTCCGGGTGGCCCAGGTGCTCGAGCATCATGGCGGCGGACCAGACCTGGCCGATGGGGTTGGCGATGCCCTTGCCGGCGATGTCCGGGGCGCTGCCGTGGACCGGCTCGAAGAGGCTCGGGAAGAGGCCGTCCGGGTTGATGTTGGCCGAGGGGGCCACGCCGATGGTGCCGGTGCAGGCCGGCCCCAGGTCGGAGAGGATGTCGCCGAACAGGTTGCTGGCCACCACCACATCGAACCAGTCGGGGTGCATCACGAAGTTGGCGGTGAGGATGTCGATATGGAACTGGTCCACCGACACCTCGGGGTAGTGCACGCCCATCGCCTTCACGCGCTCGTCCCACCAGGGCATGGTGATGGCGATGCCGTTGGACTTGGTGGCCGAGGTGAGCTTCTTTCGGGGGCGCGACTGGGCCAGCTCATAGGCGTACTTCAGCACCCGGTCGACCCCGGTGCGGGTCATCACGGTCTCCTGGATCACCACCTCGCGCTCGGTGCCCTCGAACATCTTGCCGCCGACGCTGGAATACTCGCCCTCGGTGTTCTCGCGCACCACGTAGAAATCGATGTCGCCGGGCGCGCGGCCCGCCAGCGGGCTCTTCACGCCGGGCAGCAGCTTGCAGGGACGCAGGTTGACGTACTGGTCGAAGCGGCGACGGAACTGCAGCAGCGAGCCCCACAGGGAGATGTGGTCGGGTACGGTCTCCGGCCAGCCCACGGCCCCGTAGAAGATGGCATCGGCGTCCTTGAGCTGCTCGAACCAGTCGTCGGGCAGCATCTGGCCGTGCTCGGCGTAGTAGTCGCAGCTGGCGAAGTCGAAGTGCTCGAGGCTCAGGTCGATGCCGAAGCGCGCGGCGGCGGCCTCGAGGGCGCGCAGCCCCTCGGGCATCACCTCCTTGCCGATGCCGTCGCCGGGAATGACGGCGATGCGATGGGACATGGAATTCCTCCTGGGAAGCATGGGTAGTGCCTGCCAGTCTAGTCCTGCACGCAGGAAAGATAATCGGGGTACCATTCAACTCATTGTTGAGAAAGAGTGGAGAATGGCATGACCCCCCTCGATGACCTGGCCTTCTTCCGCCGCCTGGCCCATGCCGGCAGCCTCACCGCCACCGCCCGCGAACTGGGCCTGTCGCTGTCGGCGGTGAGCAAGCGCCTCAAGCAACTCGAGGCCCGGCTGGGCGTCGAACTGGCCAGCCGCACCACGCGGCGCCTGGCGCTGACCGCCGAGGGCGAGCGCTACCTGGCGCGGGGCGGGATGATCCTCGAGGAGCTCAGCGAGCTCGAGGAGTCCCTCGGCGAGCATCGTGCCGAGCTCTCCGGCCCGCTGCGGGTCAACGCCACCTTCGGCTTCGGCCGTCGCCATGTGGCCCCGCTGCTCTCGGCCTTCTGCCGGGACCACCCCGGCATCGAGGTGAGCCTGGAGCTCTCCGGCTTCCCGCTGAGCCTGGGCGACCAGGCCTTCGACATCGGCATCCGCGTGGGCGAGCCACCGGACTCGCGGCTGGTGGCCCGCCGGATCCTCGCCAACCGTCGTGTGCTGTGTGCCGCCCCCGCCCGGGTGGCGACCCTGCCGACGCTGCGCTCGCCGGCGGACCTCTCGGGGCAGGCGTGCCTGCTGCTGCGTGAGAACGACAGCGACTTCGCCGTGTGGCGTTTCCAGCGCCGCGACGACCCCGCGGTGGAACAGGCGGTGAAGGTGGCCGGCCCGCTGGCCAGCAACGACGGCGAGGTGATCATGCAACTGGCACTGGAGGGGCACGGCATCGCGCTGCGCTCCTGGTGGGATGTGCACGAGCACTTGGCTCGCGGTCGCCTGGTCGAGCTGCTGCCCGACTGGCAGGGCGTGCGCGCCGACTTCCATGCCGTCTACCGCCAGCACCGACACGTGCCGGCGCGCATCCGGGCCTTCGTCGCCTATCTTGAACAGGAGATGGCCAGCCGGGTGCCTTCCCGGCAGAATGTCGCCACCGCCAGTCGAGGAGCCTTGTTCCCGTGAATGTGCTGATGTTCACCAATACCTACTTGCCCATCGTCGGCGGGGTCAGCGAGTCGGTGCAACGGCTCAAGCGCCAGCTGCAGGTCGCCGGCCACCGGGTACTGGTGGTGGCGCCGCGCCTGGAGGGGCAGCCGCGGGGGGAGCGCGACGTGGTGCGGGTGGTGGCGGTGCAGCACTTCAACGGTAGCGACTTCTCGCTGCCGGTGCCGATTCCCGGCCAGCTCCACGAGGCGATCGAGGCCTTCGATCCCGATATCGTGCATGCCCACCACCCTTTCCTGCTGGGCGATACGGCCGCCCGGGCGGCGGAGACCTACGGCCTGCCGCTGATCTTCACCCATCACACCCTCTATGAGCACTACACCCACTACGTGCCCGGCGACTCGCCGCGCATGCAGCGCTTCGCGGTGGCGCTCGCCACCCAGTACACCTGGCTGTGCGACGAGGTGATCGCACCCAGCGAGAGCATCCGTGACCTGCTGCGCCGGCGCGAGGCCAATCCCCACATCAGCGTGGTGCCGAGCGGCGTGGATACCGTGCGGTTTGCCAGCGGCGACGAGGGGCGCTGGCGCGACCGACTCGGCATTCCCACGGCCGCCTACGTGATCGGCCACCTGGGCCGCCTGGCGCTGGAGAAGAACCTGGCATTCCTGGCTGGGGCGGTGGCCGAGGCGCTGATGCGCGAGCCCGAGGCGCATTTCCTGGTGGTGGGAGACGGTGAGGCCGGTCATGTCATGCAGGAGGTGTTCGGCATCCAGGGCGTCAAGGATCGCGTCCACTTCACCGGTCGCCTGCAGGGCCAGGCGTTGATCGATGCCTACCACGCCATGGACGTCTTCGCCTTCGCCTCCCACAGCGAGACCCAGGGCATGGTGGTGGCCGAGGCCATGGCGGCAGGGCTGCCCGTGGTGGCCATCGATGCCGCCGGGGTGCGCGAGGTGGTGGTCGATGGCCACAACGGGCGGCTGCTCGCCGAGGACGACGTCGAGGCCATGGCCGAGGCGCTGGTCACCCTGGCGGACCCCCGCGTCCGCCGGCCGCTGGCCGTGGCCGCCCTCGAGACTGCCGCCGGCTATGACGAGGCACGTTGCGCCGAGCGTTGCCTGGCGGTATATCGCCGCGCTATCGCCCGGGGCGGCCCCTTCACCCATGCCGACGAGGGGGGCTGGGAGCGGGTGCGCTACCGGCTGGGGGCCGAGTGGCAGATGCTCTGCTATCGTGGTCGCCTGTTGCGCCACCTGGTGCAGGAGGAGTGGCAGCAGGAGCGGCCCGCCTGGTGGCCTGGCCACCGGGCGGAGGACGAGAGCGAGGTGCCGCGCAAGTAGCTCCCGTCAGCGGGCGCGGCGGCGCCGACCGGACCAGGCCTTGAGGCCCGCCAGCAGGGCGATCCCCACCAGCAGGCCAGCGGCGGCCCAGAGCAGCTCGCCGCGGCTCTCGGCGGTGGCCAGCTCGCCCAGCTGGCTACCCAGCAGGGTGACCCCGGCCAGCCCCGGTGCGATGCCCAGCAGAGAGCCGATCATGTAGTCGCGAAAGCGCAGGTGGAAGGCCCCGGCCATCATGTTGGTCAGCGTGAAGGGCGCCAGCGGCAGCAGGTTGACCAGGGTCATGGTGCGGATGCCGCGCCCCGAGAGGTAGCGCGAGAGGCCGCGCAGGCGCCGGCCACCGTGGCGCATCAGCGCCTCGCGGCCCACCCGGCGACCCACCCACCAGGTCAGCACCGAGGCCGCGAGGGTGCCTGCCAGGGCATGGGCGAAGCCCCACCAGGGGCCGAACAGCAGCCCGGTCAGCGCTACCAGCAGGCTGAGCGGGAACATCACCAGCGACGCCCCGGCGTAGACGGCCATCACCACCAGCACTGCCCAGGGCGCGTCGCGCCAGGCCAGGGACCCCTGGACCAGGCGCTGCAGCATGGCGACGGTGAGAAGGTCCTCACTGGCCAGCCACTGCCAGCCGACGGCCAGGCCGATGAGCACGGCGAGGGCGACCAGCGGAAGCAGGAGCGGACGAGGCATGTGTGGGGCCTTGGCAGCAGGGAGAGGCTACAGCATACGGGCCCGGCGCATGCCGGCCAATGGTCGGCCGTCGGCGAGCCGTGTCAGGCGCGGCGAGCCAGCACCCGCAGGCGCGACTCGAGCATGTCGCGGTCGAGATAGGTGCCCTGCAGATGGCGGGCGCCGGTATTCGGGTCGAAGGCGCCCCGGCCATGCAGCACGCGACGGTTATCGAAGGCGATCATCTGCCCCGGTGCCAGGTCGAACTCGAGCTGGTGACGCGGCTCATGGAGCAGTTGCCAGAAGCGATAGTAGGCGCGGTACCAGGCCTCGATGGTCTGCGCCGGCAGGCGCAAGGTGTCGCGAATCCAGTTGTTGAAGCGAATCTCCACCACCTTGCCGTCGTCATCGCATTCGATGATGGGCGCGCGCACGCCGATGTCCTGCGTCTCGTCCTGGAAGCGGAAGTCGATCGATGTCTCGCTGAGCAGGCGGAAGGCCTCGGGGGCCTCGCGGCGCAGCACCTCGGCGACCTGGAAGCCATCGGCAAACAGCGACCCACCGCCTTCGGCGCCATTCTCCAGGCAGTAGAGCAGCTGGATATCGGGTGGCTGGCGCCAGTTGGGCAGGTCGGTATGCAGCGCCAGGCCGATGGCGGTATAGGCGGCATTGTTGGGGTTGGGCTTGGAGCGCACATCGAAGCGCGCGCCGAAGTTGGTCGAACGCAGCGGGCCGATGCGCTTGGCCAGACGGCTCACCTCCTCGTCGGCGAGCGGCCCGTGCTCGAGTAGTACCAGGCCATCCCGCAGCAAGGCCGTCAGCCAGGCGCGCTCGCCATCGGCACCGGCAACGAAGTCGCCATGGGCGACGCGCTGGGGAAAGAAGCCGTCGCGCCAGGGGAGGCGCTCGGGGATCACGTCCCGATCGGGTTCGCCGGGACGGCGCTGGTGCAGCCAGCCGCCGTCGAAGCGGCTCGTGTGGCCATCGGCCCAGTTCACTACCAGGTGGCCGTCCTCGACCTGCACCTGGGGTGCGGTGTCGATTCCTTCGATGGGGAAGACCAGCCGCTCGAAGGTCTGGGCATGGCGGCAGGCCGGGCAGGCGCAGTGGTCGCGTAGCCAGATCGGCGGGAATTCGGCCTGTTGGCCGTCCTGCCATTCGAGCACGACCCGATGACTCTCCATCCTGGCCTCACGCAGCCGCGTTGCCGTCTCATAGGGGGAGAGTTCACGCATGTCCACCGGCGGTGCCGGGGCGATATCCGCGGGGGCGAAATCGGAAACGGTGTCCTGATTCATGCGCAACTCCTGATAGGCGATCGGTAAAGCGTCTTCAGGATGGCGATTGGCCAGATCAGTGACAAACGATTAATCTGACCCCTATGCCCAAGCTAAGCTTATCACAGGCTTTTTCATGTCACCGTTACCTCCCCTGCTATGGCTCCAGGCCTTCGAGGCCTCGGCGCGCACCCTGAGCTTTACCGCGGCGGGGCGCGAGCTCGGCGTGACCCAGGCGGCGATCAGTCAGCGTATTCGCCTGCTCGAGGATCGCCTGGGGCAGAAACTCTTCGTGCGCCACCCGCGCAGCCTATCCTTGACGCCGGCCGGGCAGGCCTGGCTGCCGAGCATCCTTGACGGCTTCGCGCGTATCGGGGAGGGCACGCAGGAGGTCTTCGGCAACGCGGCGGAGCGCACCGTGACACTGCGCGCGACCCCGGTGATGCAGCAGAACTGGCTGGCACCGCGCCTGATGGCGTTTCATCGCGCACACCCGTCTCTGGCCATGCGCCTGGTCAGCGCGATCTGGCCGGACGACTTCGGCCCCGAGGGCGCCGATATCGAGCTCCGCTATGGCCTGGGCAACTGGTCCGGCGTCGAGGGGGTCTGCCTGGGCGACGAGAGCCTGCTGCCGGTGTGCAGCCCCGCTGTGGCCTCGACGCTTCGCGAGCCGGCCGACCTCGCCGGCCATACGCTCCTGCACGCGGCGGGCTTCGCCGTGGGCTGGCCGACCTGGCTGGAACTGGCGGGTGTGGCGGGCCTGGACGAGCGCGGCCCTGCCCTGACCTGCGACAACCAGGTGATGACGCTGGCGCTCGCCAGCCAGGGCGGCGGTGTCGCGCTGACGCATCGGCGCCTCTTTGCGAGCCGCGCTGATCTGGTGGCGCCGTTCGCCCTGAGCGTACCCAGTGCGGAGCGTTTCTGGCTGGTGCGCCCCGCCCGGCGTCAGTCGCGGGAGGAGTCATCATTGCTCTGGGACTGGCTCGTCGACGGGTTGTCAGAAGACACCTGAAACGAGTGGCCCGAGCCGACTCGCTGAAGGAAATCTCGGCGCCGCGAGAGGCACCTGAGGTCCAAAGGGGCCGCCTTGTCTCGGGCTCAGCCGCTCCCGGCGGCGATGAAGGCCTGCCAGCGCTCGGCCGGCACGATCAGGTAGACCCGTCCCCGGTAGGGCTGGTGATAGCTGGCGATCTCGCCTTGCCGGGACGTCGGTCGTCGGAGCACCTCGATGATGCGTCCTCCGGGGTGGCGGGCGGCCCAGTCCGCCACCGCCCGGTCGTCGTCGATCACCGTCAGGTCCGTCTCGAGACGTCCCAGGAAACGGAACTGGTTGTGATACTCCCCGGCATACGCCAGGGGTGACTGCGCCTCTAGCATCGCCAGTCGCTCGGCCATGGGGCGCAGGTCGTAATAGCCCCGGATCGCCGGCGAGAGCAGCAGAAGAAGGGTGAACAGGGTCAGCGGCCAGGCGAGCACTAACGCCGCTCGGCAGGGACGGCTGAGCAGCCATAGCGTCAACGCTAGCGGGATCAGCGCACCGAGGCGGCTCCACGACGACAGCGGCGCCTGGGGAAAGATGCGCACCACAATGTCGGGCAGCAACGCCATCAGGCCGGTCATCCCCAGCAGCAGGAGGGCGACACCCCATTGCCTGCCTGGTGGCTGTGCCACTAGCTGGAGGGAGAGCCAGATGGCCAGGAACGGCAGAGTCGGCATCAGGTAGTGGGCCTGCTTGCCGCTGATCAGGCTGAGCAGGATCAACGGCGGAAGGCTTCCCCAGACGGCGAAGCGTTGTAGTGGCGTCGCCGCCCAGGGCCTGCGCCACAGGCTGCTCACCGACCAGGGCAGCAGGGCGATCAGCAGTGCCGGCAGGTACCAGTACCAGGGCCGGGCATGGTCGAAGGCGTGGGTGACCCGCCCGGCGGCCTGGTGCCAGAGGATGGCATTGGCATAGTCCGTGCCGCCGGCGATGGCCGCGGGGATCGCCCAGGCTAGGCCGATCAGGCCACCCAGCAGGCTCGCCGCCAGCAGCGCCGTCCAGGTCTTGGCCTGTCGCAGTGCCTTGTCTGGCCACCAGAAGCGAGTGGCGAGTGCCAGCGGTAGCCAGTAGATGAAGATCACCGGCCCCTTGGCCAGCACGCCCAGCCCGAGCCCCAGCCCGGCCAGGATGACCATGCGGCGATGCCCGGTGCGCAGATAGTGCAGCCAGCCGTCGACCGCCAGCAGCAGGCAGACGCTGAGCAGGATGTCGAACATGCTCAAGGGCAGGTAGAGGAACCACAGGGTGGTACCCAGCAGCACCAGGGGCGCCCACCAGGCCTCCCGTCGGGCACCGGGGTCGAGCTGGCGCACGAGGTCTGCCGAGAGCCAGAACCCGGCGAGCCCCACGGCGGGGATGACCAGCCGGGCCACCCAGTCGGAGGTGCCGAACAGCCACCAGCCCAGCTGGATCAGCCAGAACAGCAGCGGGGGCTTGTGGGAGTAGGCCTCGCCATTGAGGAGGGGCACCAGGAAGGCCTGGTGCTGCCACATCTCCCAGGCCACGGACAGGTAGCGGGTCTCGTCGATGGGCATCAGCGGCAGGGCCGCGACCCGGGCGAGGATGATCGCCATCGCCAGGAACGTGGCCAGGGTGGCGCCAGAAATGGCTACCTTGGTGATCCCCGGTATTCGTGTCTGCTGCCTGTCCATCCGCTTGCCTACTGGCCTTGTCTGCCGACGACGAGGGTCGTGGGGGCGGTGTAAAGCGGCGCCGCCGTGGCATCCCCGGCGCAGGCGTCGAAGGCGCTGCCCGGGATCAGCCACCAGGCCTCGCTGTTCTGTACGCCGAGATCCCGAGCACGTGTCAGGTCCGCGCAGGGGATGTCGTCGTCACGGTGCTGGGGCACCAGCATCCAGCGCTCGCCGGGGGCCTCGTGCAACCAGGCGAAGGCACGCTGGAATTGGGCCTCGTCCGGGCTGTGGTAGCCGAAATGCACCATGGGCTGGCGGGCCTGCAGCAGGAATTCCTCGTCGAAGGCCGGCATGGCCAGCCAGGCCGAGGGGCCGGTGTGGGCCACGATCTCCGCCATCAGGTCCCGGGGCGAGCGGGCCGGGTCCATGAGCTGATAGCCCCAGGTCGACCAGCTCAGCCAGAACACCGCCAGCCAGCCGGCCAGGGCCACCAGGCCGCGGCGTGGTCGCCCCCAGGCCAGCAGTCCCAGGGCAACGAGCCCCAGCAGGCTCCACCAGGCCCAGGGCGTGACCGCGTGGCGTTCGGCCAGACGGGCCAGGGCTGGAAGGCCCAGGGCGCCGAGTACGCCGGCGGCCAGGAACACGCCGCCGAACAGCGCCAGCACGCCGGCGCCCAGCCATTGCAGCCGCGGGCGGCTCAGCAGGCCCGCCAGCATCGGCGCCGAGGCCAGCACCAGCAGCGGCAGCGTCGGCAGCAGATAGACGCCCCGCTTGCCAGGGGACAGCGAGAAGAAGACGATCACCAGCACCAGGCCGCCGAGCGGCAACAGGACCCGCGCATCGAGCCGGCGGGCGCGATGCCACCAGGCGGGCACCAGCCAGGGCAGGGCCAGCACCAGCGGCAGCCAGGCCCAGGGAATCACCTCGAGCGGATAGTAGTACCAGGGCTTCACATGGTGCCAGGCGTCGGCGTAGCGCTCGCCGGTCTGCTTGAAGAGGATGTTGTCGCGATAGGCCAGCAGGGCGGGGTCGTCGGAGAAGGTGGTGTAGAGGGCCATGGGCACCACCCAGAGCGCGACGACGCCGAGGATCACAGCAATGCCGAGACCCAGGTCGCGCCACGCCAGGGGCACCGCCTGTCGCCGCCAGGCCAGCAGGGCCCAGATCGGCAGCATCAGCAGCGGCAGGAAGCCCACCCCCTTGGTGAGGATGCCCAGGCCCATGCCGGCGCAGCCGATGAACCACCAGCGACGGGCGGGGCCCAGCAGGGCATGGCGCAGCATGCCGTAGGCGCCCAGCATGATGAAGAAGGTGACCAGCATGTCGATCTGGGCGGTGCGCGCCTGCAGCCCGAACTGGAAGCTCGAGAGCAGGGTCAGTCCGGCCAGCAGCGCCACCCGGCGGCCGTGCAGCCGACGGGTCAGGTCCATGACCAGCGCCAGGGTGCCCAGCGCACCCGCCAGCGAGGGTAGCAGGAAGCCCAGCCGCACCGATCCCGTGAGCTGGATCGAGGCGGCCATGGCCCACATGAAGATCGGCGGTTTGTCGGGGTAGGGTTCGCCGGCCCGGTGGGGGATCCACCACTGTCCCGTCCTGAGCATTTCCAGGGCGTTGAGGGCGAAGCGAGGCTCGTCGGCTGGCCAGGGGTCGCGCAGGCCGATCCCGACGCCGAGAAACAGCGCGGCCAGCGCCAGCAGCCAGAGCCAGTGCAGCGACGGCAGGCGGTGCAGGTAGGCGGGGCGCGGCAGGGTGGCGGTTCGGCGTGGACGCAAGGCGATCATGTCTTGTCCCGCTGCTCTCGGACCTCACGACGGATCAGCATCAGGTTGCGAGCATAGATGAACAGCCCGGCGCCTTGGCCGGCGATGAACACCGGGTCGCGACGGTAGATCGCATAGGCCAGCAGGGTCGCTCCACCGGCCAGGCTGAAGAACCAGAAGGCGCGGGGCATGATGCTGCGCCGCGCTCGCTCGCTGGCCAGCCACTGGACCAGGAAGCGGGCGGAGAACAGCGCCTGGCCCAGGAAGCCGATGCCCAGCCAGAGCCACTCGGGTGTCATGACGTGCCCTCCGTCCCGGTCGTCCGGCTGTCCGGGGTGTGTGCCTCGAGCACGGCCGGCAGGCGTGAGCGACGGCGCAGCCATATCACGCCGACCATGTCGATGATGCCGGCCCAGAGCCGGTTGTTGAGGCCGTAGTGCGAGCGGCCGGCGCCGCGGGGGCGGTGGTTGACCGGCAACGAGACGCAGCGACCGCCCTGGGTCTGGATCAGCGCCGGCAGGAAGCGGTGCATGTGATCGAAGTAGGGCAGGCACAGGAAGGCGCTGCGCTCGATCACCTTCAGCCCGCAGCCGGTATCCGGTGTCTCGTCACGGAGCAGCCGGACCCGCACGCCATTGGCGATGCGCGAGGAGACCCGCTTGAGCCAGTCGTCGTGACGGGTGGTGCGGTGGCCGGCCACCAGGCTGACATCGCCCTGGCAGGCCCGCTCGATCAGGCTCGGCAGGTCGGCGGGGTCGTTCTGGCCATCGCCGTCGAGGGTCGCCAGCCAGGTCCCCCGGGCGGCACGGGCCGCCTGCCACACCGAGGTGCTCTGGCCGGCGCTCCGGTCATGGCGCAGCGGGCGCAGCCGCGGGTCCTGCGCGGCCCGCGCCACGAGCTGCGCCCAGGTCTCATCCCGGGAGGCGTCGTCCACGACCAGCACCTCGTGCTCGATGGCGGCCAGAGCAGCGGCGATCTCGTCCAGCAGGCCAGGGAGGTTGCCCGCTTCGTCCCGGGCGGGAATGATCACGGATACCAGTGGGGAGCTTGAGGTCACAGCGGGGACTTCTCCTTTGAAACGGTGCTTGCCGGGATGGAATCCTGCCACCCCAGTCTTACCATAGGCTTATGGGCGCAAAATAGCGGCTATTGTCGGATCATCGGATCCTGCCGAAAATAGCGCTATAGTAGCCCATGGAGGGCTGGGGCCGCGAGGCGCCTCAGCGCTTTGGGGCTGATAGGGCATTACCGCGTCATCCCGACGTCTCCCAGGCCAGGATGAGGCGACCATCCCACTCCCCCGGGGAATGCATGGGTCGTTCGATCATGACCCGTTCACCCAGGCTCTCCGCTAACCGATCCCTGGCGGCATTGGTGGTGGGCAGGGCCCGATCCAAGGGCACCAGCCCGAGAAGCTGGTAGCGGCGCCGGGTCACCACCGACCCGATCCACAGTGGCATCCCGGTGGCGGTCTCGTCGCGGGTCAGCTTGACGTTGGTCGCCCACACCTGAAGGACCATACGCATCGACGGTGAGCCGTCGATGGCATGGGTCAATTGCAGCGCCGGGGCGCGTCCGTCATGCAGCCGAGGCAGAACGGGCAGGCCCGCGGTGGTCGTTCCGGCGCCGAGCCATTGCACGGTGCTGCTCAGGTTCCACGGGATACGGGGCTGCCAGCCGTGACGGCCGAGTTCCCGCTCGAGCGCCGCCAGCTCACCGGCCCACTGCAGTGTCATCGGCTCCTCGCTTTCCCCTCCCAGGTCGATCCGCCGGTCGGGCAATTGACGGTAGGCATGGTCACGCCAGTCCCCCAGCGATAGTTGCTGCTGTTCCGGTGACGGCAGGTAGCGCGCCTGGTCGTCGGCGAATCGACCGAGGACGTGCCAGGGCCAGGCGATGGCCAGCGTCAGCAGGGCAACCCCCACCAGGCCTCTCGGGTCGAGCGAGCGGGGCCGGTGTCGTGTGTAACCGATGGCCAGCAGCGTGACCCAGGCCGTGGCGACGGCGATGCCGGCGATGACGTCGGCCAGCCAGTGTGCCCCCAGGTAGAGCCGCGAGAAGGCAATCAGCATGACCGGGACACTGACGCTGGAGATCACCCACACGCGCCGGCGCGGGCTCAGCTCACGGGCGATGAGGAAGCCCAGGAAGCCGTAGAGGACGGCATTGAGGGTGGCGTGACCACTGGGGAACGAAAACGCCTCCCAGCCGCTGTACAACGCCGTGGGGCGTGGCCAATGGACGGCCCACTTGATGAGCGGGGTGAAGAGGGCGGCGCCACCGATCGCGGCGATCCAGTAGCCCGCCGCCTGCCAGGCGCGACACCAGAGTAGCCAGCCCAGCATGACCCCCGTCAGTATCACGACGATGACACTGTCACCCAGCTCGGTGATGGCCAGCATCAGGTGGTCGCCCCAGGTGGTGCGAAGGCCCTGCAGGAAATGGAACACCGCCTGGTTGGCCTGGACGAGCGGGTCACCCGTGACGATATCCTCGAGAATCCCCAGGAACAGCCAGAGGGAGCCGGCGAGGATCGCGGCACCCACCAGGAGCGCGCGGGTCTCGGATCGCTCGGGCTGCAGGAGGCCCCGTACCAGGCGCTTTGTCCGGGTATCCCCCTCGGCACTCCAGAGAACCACCCGGTTTTGGAGCAGCACCAACCCGCGGAGACCTGAGCCGAGAAGAATATGGCGGGTCAGCCATACCACGATCCAGATGAGCAGGGCCAACAGCACCAGGAATAGCGTCAATCGTCCTGCTATCTGCGCGATGAGATGCAGCGAGGCCCCGAGTGCTACCCCGGCGATGACATGGCTCGTCGCCCAGACCAGCGCCGAGACGATGTTGAAGGCGTAAAAACGAGTCGGTGACATGCCGGACATGCCGGCGACCAGCGGGACGAAGGCTCTCGGCCCCTGAACGAACCGAGCCAGGAAGACCCCCTTGCCGCCATGGCGAGTGAAGAACCCCTCGGCCTGGGTGACGAGCCGGGGGTAACGGCGCAACGGCCACATCGCGATCAGCCGCTGCTCGTAGCGTCGGCCGAGCCAGAACGAGAGACCATCCCCGATCACGGCGCCTGCGATGGCGGCGATGATCAGTGGCCACACGCCGAGCGCACCAGAGGGAACCAAGGCACCGATACCCACGATCAACACCGAGCCGGGCACGATGATGCCGACCACCGGAATCGACTCGGCCATGGCGAAAAGCCCGACCAGCAGGTAAGCCAGTAACCAGTGTTGGGCCGAGGCGGCGGTGAGGTCCGCGACGAGGGTGTCGATCATGGCGATGTTCCCGTGCGGCGAGGAGAAGGGGCAGGGGGCCGGTGATCAGGCTAGCCGATGCCATGGGTCAGGCGGGCCAGCGGATCCTGGCGGAAATAGCGTGACAGCAGCCCGTAGAGCGCCGGATAGGCGCGGTGGAGCCGGCCGGGGTCGCTGAAGAAGTGCTCGCAGCAGACCGCGAAGCACTCGCCGGGGTGGCTCGCCGCATAGTCGTCGATGGGCGTCGGCTCGCGGTGTGCCAGGCGCGACTGGAGGTCCTCCCAGACCTCGCTGAAGACTCGGTGCCACTCCTGCGGATCGATCTCCCGGGGGAGTGGCGGGAAGCCATCCGCGTCCGGGGAATTGCCCAGGTCGAGCTTGTGGGCGAACTCATGGATCAGCACATTGAAGCCATCGAGCCCGCCGCTGGCCATGAGATCGGGAAAGGAGACCACCACCGGCCCCTGGTAGGAGGTCTCGCCGGCGCGCTCGTCGACATAGGCATGGACCACACCGGCCTCGTCCATCTCCTCCACCTGGCGCTGGAAGGCCTCGGGCAGGATCAGAATCTCGTGGACGTTGGCGAAGGCCTCGCGGTGCTCGTCCTCCTCCCAGCCCAGCGTCAGCAGGCAGACCTGGGCCGCCAGGGCCAGCCGCGCGGGCGGATCGAACTCGGTGGTTTCGGCGAGTTCGGGATGCAGGCTCAGGCGCTTGGCATGCACGAACCGCCAGGCGCGATGGCCGAGCCGCTCGGCCTGGTCGTCGGGCAGGGCGGCGAGCAGTGCCACTCGGCCACGGGCCTCGCGCCAGCTCTCCTCGGGAAAGGGGTGGCGTTGCTCGAAGCCACGCAGCCCCAGGCGCCATAGCTTGCCGAACATGGGTCAGCCGTCTTCCGGGTTGGCCCCGGCTGGCCGGCTACCGGACTTCCAGGACCAGTCTCTCCAGCGCAGGTCGAAGAGATCCTTGCGGCGATCCTTGAGGTTGGTCACCGAGCCTTCGGCGCGCACCACCGTCAGGCGGGTCAGGTCGAGGTCCGAGAACATGATCATCTCGGTGTTGGGCGTGGTCTCGGAGAGCACGGCATCGTGGGGGAAGGCGAAGTCCGAGGGCGAGAAGACCGACGACTGGGCGTACTGGATCTCCATGTTCTCGATGGAGGGCACGTTGCCCACGCTGCCGCACAGCACCACGTAGCATTCGTTCTCGATGGCCCGGGCCTGAGCGCAGTGGCGCACCCGCAGGTAGCCGTTCTTGGTATCGGTCCAGAAGGGCACGAAGAGGATGTCCATGTCCTGGTCGGCGAGCAGCCGCGAAAGCTCGGGAAATTCCACGTCGTAGCAGATCTGGATGCCCACCCGGCCGGCATCGGTCTGGAACACCAGCAGTTCGTCGCCGCCTTCGATCACCCAGTCGCGGCGCTCCTGGGGCGTGATGTGCAGCTTGGCCTGGCGCTCGATCTCGCCGTCGCGATGGCAGAGATAGGCGATGTTGTAGAGGCGCTCGTCCTCGCCCACCTCGATCATCGAGCCGGCGATGATATTGATGTTGTACGAGACCGCCATGCGCGACAGCTCGGTCTTGAACTGCTCGGTGAAGCCGGCCAGGAAACGGATGGCGGCCATCTGATCCTGCTGGGCGGCACGGTCCTGAAGGCCCATCAGCGGCGCGTTGAACAGCTCCGGGAAGACCGCGAAGTCGCTCTGGTAGTCGGCCAGCGCATCGACGAAGTACTCCACCTGCTGCAGCACCGCCTCCACCGAGTCGATCTCGCGCATCTGCCACTGCACGGCGCCGACGCGCACCTGGGTGGGGCGGTTTTCCAGTACCCGCTCCGCCGGCTCGAAGAGGATGTTGTTCCACTCCAGCAGGGTGGCGTAGCCCTGCGACTTCTGGTCCTCCGGCAGGTACTTGTGCAGCAGGCGCTTGACCTGGAAGTCGTTGGCCAGCTGGAAGGAGAGGATGGGATCGTGAATCTCCTTGCGGGCCACCTTGTCAAGGTACTCGGCCGGGGAGAGCTCGTGGGCATGCTCGTGGTACTGGGGGATGCGCCCGCCGGCCAGGATCGCCCTGAGGTTCATGGAGCGACACAATTCCTTGCGCGCCTCGTAGAGGCGCCGGCCCAGCCGGTAGCCGCGATAGTCCGGATGGATCAGCACGTCGAGCCCGTACATGGCATCGCCATCGGGCTCGTTGAGGATGGTCTCGCGCTTGCCGATCAGGTCGTCGTAGCGGTGGGGGTTGGAGAAGGTGTCGTAGTCGACCAGCGCCGTCAGCGCCACGCCGACGATGGTCTCGTCATCCTCGATGACGATCTGCCCGTCGGGGAACTCCTTGATCAGCTTGTTGATGGTCGTCTCTGGCCAGGCGCCGCCGATGTCGTCGTAGACCCGGTCCATCAGCGCCTGTAGCTGGGGATAATCGTCCGGGGTCAGGTTGCGCAGGTTGAGGTGCAGGTCGTCGAGCGACATGGCGCGTCCTTCCTTCGGGTCAGGGGGCAGTCTCGCCGCAGTCTACCATGCTCAGCCCGGGCCCCGGTCGAGGCGCGTCGTCCGTGCCGGCGGCCGTCCCAGTGGCCGGGTGAGGGTCTGGGTCATGATGACCCCCGCCAGCACCAGAGCGCCGCCCAGAACGTGGAAGGCGATGCTGCCCACGGTGAGCTGGTTGATGGTCATGTTGCCCGACCAGATCAGGACGGCGCCCAGCGGGGGAAGGAAGTAGAGCAATGGCATGGAAACCTCGTTACCAACGAAAAGCCCCTGCGCTTGGCAGGGGCCTCCCAGCTTACGTCACCAGCCTGGATCAGGTGATGGCGGCGACCGCGGCCTTGGCCACCTGCACGTCCTGGTCCGGCTTGACCCCGGAGATACCGACGCTGCCGGCCACCTGGCCCTCGACGATCACCGGGACGCCGCCGGCCAGCAGGGCCTCCATCGGCGCGGTGACGAAGGCGGTACGACCGTTGTTGATCATGTCCTCGAAGACCTGGGTCTCCTTGCGTCCGATGGCGGCATTGCGCGCCTTCTCGGTGGCGACGTCGGCGCTGAAGGGCGGGGCACCGTCGAGGCGGCGCAGGCCGAGGAGGTGGCCGCCGTCGTCGGCCACGGCGATGGTCACGGCCCAGCCGTTGGCCTCGGCTTCCTTCTGGCCAGCGTGCAGCAGGGCGTTGACGTCATCCAGGGTCAGGACGGGCTTGGTGTTCATCAGTAGGATTCCTTTATTTGAGTGAAGCTATAACGGATAGCAGGACTCGTGGCTGCCTCGTCGGCAAGCCCCGACGTGTCGGACCATCGGGGAGGCGCTGTGAATACATCCTTGTACGCTACCGACGCCCTGCTTCGCTCTCGCGTCCTGCTCCGCTTGCAGGACCTGTGCTGGCCATCCATGGCCAGCCCGTTCGAAGCGGTGCTTCTCACCCATGGCGTAGGACCTCCCCTTCGGCTTGCCACCGACGCCCCTCGCTATCAGTTCGAGGTGAGCATCATGCCAGTGCCTCGTCGACGATCTCGATCCAGTGGCGTACTGGCGTTCTGTTGGCGCCGGCCAGGTGGGTCTGACAGCCGATGTTGGCCGTGACGATCACCTCCGGGTTGCCGGCCTCGAGGTTGTCGAGCTTGTTGTTGCGCAACTGGGTGGCAAGTTCCGGCTGGGTGACGGAGTAGGTGCCGGCCGAGCCGCAGCAGAGATGGGCGTCCTGCACCGGGGTGAGGGCGAAGCCGAGCCGGCCGAGCACCTGCTCCACGGCGCCACCGAGCCGTTGGGCATGCTGCAGGGTGCAGGGGCAGTGGAAGGCGAGCCGGCGCTGTTCCTTCGCCTCCAGGGCGCTGAGGTCATCGTCGCGCAGCACCTCCACCAGGTCCTTGGCAAGCGCACTGATGCGCTCGGCCTTGTGGGCATAATCAGGGTCGTCGGCAAGCATCTCGCCATACTCCTTGACGAAGGCGCCGCAGCCGCTGGCGGTCTGCACGATCGCTTCGCAGCCGGCCTCCACGTGGGGCCACCAGGCGTCGATGTTGGCGCGCATGCGGGCCCGCCCGGCCTCCTGGGCGTTGAGGTGGAAGTCGACGGCGCCACAGCAGCCGGCTTCGGGGGCCGGGGTCAGGCCGATGCCCAGGCGGTCCAGCACCCGGGCGGTGGCGGCGTTGGTGTTGGGCGAGAGCCCGGGCTGCACGCAGCCCTCGAGAATGAGCATCTGGCGCGCGTGGCGCTTGCCCTTGGGGCGGGCGCCCGCATCTACCGGCGTCGGGGGCATCTTGTTGGCCAGCGCGCCAGGCACCAGTGGGCGGAAGGTCTGGCCCAGCTTGAGCAGCGCCTTGAAGCGCTTCGGCTCCACGAGTGCCTTGCGCAGCCCGTAGCGCAGGGCACGGTCGGCGGGCTTGCGCGGCACCCGCCGCTCGATCTCGGCGCGGCCGATATTGAGGAGCTTGTGGTACTCCACCCCGGAGGGACAGGTGGTCTCGCAGTTGAGGCAGGTGAGGCAGCGGTCGAGGTGCAGCCGGGTCTCCTCGGTGACCTGGGTGTCGTCTTCCGGGCTCTCGAGCATCTCCTTCATCAGGTAGATGCGTCCGCGGGGGCCGTCGCGCTCGTCGCCCAGCAGCTGGTAGGTGGGGCAGGTGGCATTGCAGAAGCCGCAGTGCACGCAGCTGCGCAGGACGCGGTCGGCCTCGCGGATATGGGGTTTCTGGAGGTCTTCCTCGGTAAAGTGCGTCTGCATCTCAGAGCTCCGCGTAGAGTCGGCCCGGGTTGAAGATGCCCTTCGGATCCAGCTGGGCCTTCAGGTTTCGATGGTACTTCGCCACCACCGGTTCCAGCGGCATGAAGGGGTCGGGCTGGCCCGGCCCCTCGCGGGACCCCAGGCAGGTGGCGTGGCCGCCGCCGCGGGCGCAGGCCTCGCGGATGATGTCGGCGGGCAGGTCGCTGCGCAGCCAGCGCTGGGTACCGGCCCAGTCGTGGAGCAGGTCCGCTTTCTGGACACCGGCAAGCGCCAGCGAGGGCGTGTTGTGGGGCAGCGAGAGGCGCCACAGGGCGCGGGCGTCGTCCCGGGAGAAGAAGTCCAGCGTCTGCTCGCGAAGCGCCGTCCAGAAGTCGGCGTCCAGCTCGTCGCCCCCAAGGCGCTCACGCGTGGCGGCGACCGAGCTGGGCCCGCCCTCCAGGCGCAGGTGCAGGGCACCGGCGTGCCAGGCGGCGGCGGTGATGGGCAGTGGCTGCCGCCCCCACTCGGCGAGCTTCGCCTGGGCGTCGGCCAGCGGCATCTCGAGGCGCAGGCTGTGGCTGGCGCCGGGCCGGGGCAGCACCTTGAGCGAGACCTCGGTGATCGGCCCCAGGGTGCCCTGGGCGCCGACCATCAGCCGCGACAGGTCGTACCCGGCGACGTTCTTCATCACCTCGCCGCCGAAGCGCTGCTGATGCCCCTCGTGGCTGATCACCCGGGTGCCCAGCACGAAGTCGCGTACGCTGCCGGCCCAGGGCCGACGGGGGCCGGAGAGGCCGGTGGCAACCATGCCGCCGACGGTGGCGTCCGTGCCGAAGTGGGGTGGCTCGCAGCCGAGCATCTGGCCATTGTCGGCGAGGGTGGCCTCGAGCTCGGCCAGCGGCGTGCCGCTGCGCACCGAGACGATCAGCTCCACCGGGTCGTAGTAGGTGATCCCGCGGTGCTCGCGGGTCGAGAGCGTCTCGATCTCCTCGGGGCGGCCCTGAATTTCTCGACCCTGAACTTTTCGGCCATAGAAGGCCTTGGTGTCACCGCCGACGATGCGCAGCGGTCTACTCTCGGCAGTGGCCCGCCGAACGCGTTCGGTGAGCGCCTCGCTGATGTTCTGGTCGGTCGGTTGGGGTCGCGTCTGGGCCATGGGGAATCCTCAGAATCGGGGCAGCTCGGGGTGCGGAAGTTCGTTGTTGTGCACGTGCATGGCACCGAACTCGGCGCAGCGGGCGAGGGTGGGGATGTTCTTGCCCGGGTTGAGCAGACGGTCGGGGTCGAAGGCCGCCTTGACCGCATGGAAGGTGGTCAGTTCGCCCGGGTTGAACTGGGCACACATCTGGTTGATCTTCTCGCGGCCCACGCCGTGCTCGCCGGTGATCGAGCCGCCGACCTCCACGCACAGCTCGAGGATCTTGCCGCCGAGTTCCTCGGCCTGCTCCAGCTCGCCGGGACGGTTGGCATCGAAGAGGATCAGCGGGTGCATGTTGCCGTCGCCGGCGTGGAAGACGTTGGCGACCCGCAGGCCATATTCCTCGGAGAAGTCGGCGATGCCCTTCAGTACCCGCGGCAGCTCGCGGCGCGGAATGGTGCCGTCCATGCAGTAGTAGTCCGGCGACATGCGGCCCACCGCCGGGAAGGCGTTCTTGCGACCGGCCCAGAAGGTGGCGCGCTCGGCCTCGTCGCGGGCCTGCTGGATGCCAGTGGCTCCAGCCTTCTCGAGCACCGCGCGTACGGTGGCGCAGTCGTCATCGACGTCGGCCTCCACCCCGTCCAGCTCGCAGAGCAGGATGGCCTCGGCCTCGACCGGGTAGCCGGCCTTGACGAAGTCCTCGGCGGCGCGGATGGCCAGCTTGTCCATCATCTCGAGCCCCCCGGGGATGATGCCCGCGGCGATGATGTCGCCCACCGCGCGCCCGGCCTTCTCGACGTCATCGAAGCTGGCCATCAGCACCTTGGCGGTCTCGGGCTTGGGCAGCAGCTTGACGGTGATCTCGGTGACCACGCCGAGCATGCCCTCGGAGCCGTTGAACAGAGCGAGCAGGTCGAGGCCGGGAGCGTCCAGCGCCTCGCTGCCCAGGGTCATGCGCTCGCCTTCGATGGTGATCACCTCCACCTTCATGACGTTGTGCACGGTCAGCCCGTACTTCAGGCAGTGCACCCCGCCGGCATTCTCGGCCACGTTGCCGCCGATGGAGCAGGCAATCTGCGAGGAGGGGTCCGGGGCATAGTAGAGGCCGTAGGGGGCTGCCGCCTCGGAGATGGCCAGGTTGCGCACGCCGGGCTGCAGCCGTGCGATGCGCGCGTCCGGGTCGATGTCGAGGATACGGTTGAAGCGCGACATCACCAGCAGCACGCCCTTCTCGAGGGGCAGGGCGCCCCCGGAGAGGCCGGTGCCGGCGCCGCGGGTCACCACCGGCACGCCGAGTGCCCGGCAGCGCTTCATCAGCGTCTCGACCTGCTCGAGGGTCTCGGGCAGGGCGACCAGCATGGGCAGCACGCGGTAGGCAGAGAGGCCGTCACACTCGAAGGGGCGCAGGTCCTCCTCGCGGTGCAGCAGGGTGAGCCCGGGCGCGGCTTGCTGCAGGTCGGCCAGGACCTCGGCCTTGTCGATTGCCGGCAACTCGCCGTCGAGCCGCTCGTCATAGAGGATGTTCATGTGGCTTCCTCGCTGGATGGCCCATGACCCGCGCGGGCCGGGCAGGTGACCGATGTTGGCCTCCAATCTGGGCTTTCTTGACGGGCGTGTCCAGTCTCTGGTTCGCTGGTCAGACCAGTTGTGAGTATAATTCTGGAAAAGATTTCCACGATACACCCTCGCGCCGCGGGAAGACATCCCCCGGAGGATACGGTCATGCCCGGTTACCATGATGCGCTGGTCACTACCTCACGCACCCCCGATGCCATCGCGGCCAGGCTCGAGGAGCTGATCCTCGACGGCGTGTTCCGCCCGGGCCAGCTGCTGCCCTCCGAGCGGCGATTGAGCGAACGGCTGCAGGTCTCTCGTGCTTCGTTGAGAGAGGCGCTCAGGACGCTGCGCAGCAAGGGGGTGATCATCACCCGGCAGGGGCGTGGCTCGGTGGTGGCGCAGCTGGTCACGGCGGCGCAGGACACGCCGCTGATGCATCTCTTCCGCGATCACCCGCGGACGCTGTTCGACCTGCTGGAGGTGCGGGCCCTGCTCGAGGGCGAGTCGGCCAGCCTGGCGGCCAGCCGCGGCACGCCGTCGGACCGGGTGCTGATCACCCGCCGTTATCAGGCGATGGTCGACTATGTGGAGCGCGCCGAGTCGGTCGACGTCGAACGCCTGGCACGGCTCGATCACGGCTTCCACCTGGCCATCTGCCAGGCCTCCCACAACCCGGTGCTGGTCCACACCCTGCAGAGCCTGACCGACCTGCTGCTGAGCTCGGTGTTCGCCTCGGTGAAGAACCTCTATCACCGCCCGAGCTCCCGAGAGATGATCAATCGCCAGCACGCGCGGCTCCATCGCGCGGTGATCGAGGGCAAGCCGGTCCTCGCCCGGCGTGTCGCCCTGGAGCACCTCTCCGGCGTGGGCGAGCAGCTGCGCGAGATCGAGGCGGAGAACCAGCGGCTGGAGCGCTCGGCCATGCGCCTCGAGGGCTGGGGGTAGGGGTCAGGAGGTGGCGACGTCGAGGGCGGCCTCGTCCTCGATCACGCCGGCAAGGGAGGCCACCTCGAGCTTGTTGCAGAGATGGTCGCGCAGGATCTGGCCCAGGCGCCTGCCGTCGCGTGCCTCCAGGGCAAGGATCATGTGCTCGTGGTCCTGGACCGCCTTGCGCCAGAAGTCATCCGTCATCTTCTTTGAATAGCGGACCCGCTTCACCCGCTGGTTGAGGTTGCTGTACGTCTCCAGCAGCACCTCGTTCCCCGAGGCGGCCAGGATCCCCTCGTGGATCCTCTGGTTGACCCGGAAGTAGTCCGGCAGGTTGCCATCGCGATAGTGCCCAAGCATCTCGTCATGCAGCGCACGGATGGCCTTGATCCCCTCGTCGCTGATGTTCTGGCAGGCGAGCTCGCCGGACAGCCCCTCGAGGGCCCCCATCAGGTCATAGGTATCCTTCACCATCTTCAGGGTCAGGCGCACGACCCTGGCGCCGCGATTGGGCAGCAGCTCGACCAGGCCCTCGGAGGCGAGCACCTTCAGCGCCTCCCGAAGCGGCGTGCGGGAGACCCCGAACCGCTCGCAGAGCTGCTTCTCCGATATCCGCTCTCCCGGTGCGAGATCCCCCCGCTCGATGAGCTCCCGGACGCGGTCGGCCACGTCCAGGTAGAGGCTGCGCTGCTGGATCTTGCTCATGGCATGGGTCCCTCGAGGCAATGACGTTCTGATGGTCTCGGCCGCGTCACCAGATCTGTCGGTTCTTTCCCGGTTGGGTACAGGCCAGGGTGGTATTCTTCCACAAAAGGTATTATGAATTCAAAATGCAACCAATATCCACCCCGACGATCATCAGGAGTCTTCCATGGCCGGCAAGGTCTTTCGCAGTCATTTCCAACTTGGCCGTTTTCAGGCCAGGGCCATCCTGGACGGGGCCTTCGCCAGGGCACGTGATGCCTCGATGGAGCCTCTCACGATAGTCGTGCTCGATGGTGGCGGGCACGTTGTCGCCGCCGAGCGCGAGGACGGCTGTGCCCCGCTGCGCTTCCCGGTGGCCCAGGGCAAGGCCTTCGCCTCCCTGGGCAATGGCGCCTCGAGCGGCGTGGTCGGGGCCCGCAATGCCGAGCGACCGGCCTTCCTCGCCAGCGTAGCCGCCGCCTCGGGCGGGCACTTCGTCCCGGTACCGGGAGGCGTGCTGATCCTGGACGACGACGCCCGGGTGATCGGCGCCGTGGGCGCCAGTGGCGCCTCTTCGGGTGAGGACGAGGCCGCCGCCATCGCCGGCATCGAGGTGGCGGGACTGGCCTGGGGGCTGGAGCCCGCCTGAGCCGGCGACCCGCCTCCTCGACCAAAGTTTAATATCGAATAATGAATTTTGAATTCAAATTGAACTCGTGACGGTCGGACTCACCGAGCCGTTGGATGGCCGAGGATGACTCGGGCCGTCGGGACAGTTTCCGCGGCCCTGCAGGAGCCACCACGGCCTGGAGACTGCCCCGAGAGGGCGCAACGCCCGGGCAGCACACCTACAACAACAAGTCAGCACTGGAGTATCCGATGAAGATGATCAAGACAGCAGTCGCCAGCGCCGCCCTGGCCCTGAGCCTGACGCCAGCGCTCGGTCTCGCCCAGACCGAGCTGCCGTTCGGTCATGTGGGCAATCCCGGTTCGCTGTTCGATGCCTCCGCCAGCGAGTTCGCCAGGCTGGCCAACGAGCGGCTGGGGGACGACTACGAGGTGGTGGTCTACGGCTCGAGCCAGCTGGGCGGCGACAGCTCCATGATGCAGAAGCTCAAGCTCGGCCAGCTGACCTTCACGCTGCCGTCCTCCGTGATGTCCTCGGTGGTCGACGAGTTCGGGCTGTTCGAGATGCCCTACCTGATCAAGGACCGGGAGCACATGAAACGGGTCATCGACGAGGTCCTCGAGCCCGACCTCTTCCCGCTGGCGGAAGAGAAGGGCTACAAGATCCTCGCCGTGTGGGAGAACGGCTTTCGCCAGATCACCAACAACGTGCGGCCCATCAACACGCCGGAGGATCTCGACGGCTTGAAGCTGCGCACGCCCAAGGGCACCTGGCGGGTGCGAATGTTCGAGGAGTACGGCGCGAACCCGTCGCCCATGGCGCTCTCCGAGGTATTCACCGCGCTGCAGACCGGCACCATGGATGGCCAGGAGAATCCGCTGGTGCAGATCTACTCCCAGAAGTTCCAGGAGGTCCAGGACTACCTGTCGCTGACGGGCCACGTCTATACCCCGGCCTACGTGGTGGTCTCCAGCAATCACTGGGAGGCCCTGCCCGAGGACGTCCGCAGCGTCCTGATGGAGACGGCCCGGGAGGTCCAGGACTTCGTCTACGCGACCGCCGCCCGGCAGGATGAAGAGCTCCTCGGCAAGATGGAAGCCGCCGGCATGGAGATCAACGAGGCCGACAAGCAGGCGTTCATCGATGCCAGCGGCCCCATCTACACGCTCTTCGACGAGGAAGTGGAAGGCGGCGGCGACCTGGTCGACCGCGCGCTGGCACTCGGCGAGGAAGAGTAGGCCGTTCCGCCCCCCGACCGAGGACCGCCCCGCCCGGGGCGGTCCCCCTAACGCTGTTCGACGGAGTGGCTTCCATGTCCCTTGCGAGACTGCGATCTGGCTTCGAGTGGCTGCTCGAGGTCATCACCATGCTGCTGGTGGTGTCCCTGACGGTGGTCGTGCTGCTCGGTGTCACCTTTCGCTTTGCCGGCAACTCCCTCGGCTGGTACGACGAGGTGGCCGCCGTGATGCTGGCCTGGGTGACCTACTACGGCGCCGCTCTCGCCGCCCTCAAGCGCGCCCATATCAGCGTGCCCGGGCTCGTCTATTCGCGGCCACGTGCCGTGCGCGTGACGCTGGTGGTGATCGGCGAGGCCATCATCATCACCTTCTTCGTGATGCTTGCCGTCTATGGCGTGCATGTCATCCAGATCCTCGGCGGGTCGACCCTGGTCAGCGTGCCGATCCCGATCGCCGTCACCCAGTCGACCATTCCCATCGGGGCAGGGCTCTACGTGATCGCCGAGCTGGTCAACCTGCCCACCATCCTGCGCGAAGCCTGGCATGGCAAGGCGCCGCCCTCGGAGCATGACATCGTGGAGGAAGCGCAATGACGACTGCCCTGATCCTCCTGGCCGGCCTGGCGATGATCTTCATCAATATCCCCATCGCCGTGGCGCTGGGCGCGGTGTCTCTGCTGGCCATGCTGGTGCTGCAGGGCCCGAACAGCCTGCTCAGCTTCCCCATCGTGATGTTCGATGGCTCGACCAAGTTCCCGCTGATCGCCATCCCGTTGTTCGTGTTGGCCGGGGCGATCATGAATACCGGCGGTATCTCCCGGCGGCTGATCGACTTCGCCTCGGCGCTGCTCGGCTTCATCCGCGGTGGGCTGGCGATGGTCAACATCGGCACCTCGCTGTTCTTCGCCGAGATTTCGGGCTCGGCGGTGGCCGACGTCGCCGCCCTCGGCTCCATCCTGATGCCGGCGATGAAGAAGAAGGGCTATCCGGCGGACTTCACCGCCGCGATCACCTCGTCCTCGGCGTCGCTGGCGATCATCATCCCGCCGTCCATCCCGATGATCCTCTACGCCGCCATGGCCGATACCTCGGTGGTGCAGCTGTTCGTGGCCGGCATCGTCCCCGGGCTGCTTGGCGGCTTGTCGATGATGGCGCTCGCCTGGTACTTCGCCGTCCGCTACAACTACCCGGTCGAGGAGGCCTTCCAGCTCGAGCGGGTCTGGGCCACCTTCAAGGCGGCGGGGCTTGCCTTCCTGCTGCCGCTGATCATCCTCGGGGGCATCTTCGGCGGCTTCATGACCGCCACCGAGGGCGCCGCCCTGGCGGTGGTCGCGGCGCTGCTGATCAGCTTCCGCTACGGCGAGCTGCGTTGGAGCACGCTGCGCGGGGCCATGGTCGACGGCGGTGTCCAGACCGCCGTGGTGATGCTGCTGGTGGCAAGCTCCGCGCTGCTCGGGGACTTCCTCACCCGGGCCCAGCTGCCCCAGACCCTGGCCGCGGTGATCGGCGACTTCACCAGCAACAAGTACATGGTGCTGGCGCTGCTCAACGTCTTCCTGCTGGCGATCGGCATGATCCTGCACTCGGCGGCCGCCATCATCCTCACCGTGCCCATCGTCATGCCGTTGGTGATGATGGTCGGCATCGACCCGGTGCACTTCGGCATGATCGTCACCCTGAACCTGGCCATCGGCCAGCAGACGCCCCCGGTGGCGAGCGTGCTGATGACGGCCTGCTCGGTGGCCAAGGCGGACATCTGGGACGTGGCCAAGGCCAACGTGCCGTTCATGATCCTGCTGTTCGTGCTGCTGATGCTGGTCACCTACGTGCCGGTGGTCCCCATGGGCCTGGTGGAGCTGTTCTACCGATGAACCCGATGAACCTGGAGGGAGGATTCCCATGTCCGACGAATCCCTGATCTTCCGCCGCGAGGGCGCCATCGCCTGGATCGGCTTCAACCGCCCCGAGAGCCGCAACGCCATGACCTGGGCGATGTACGACGCCCTGGAGGCCTGCTGTGACCGGCTGGCGGAGGATGACTCGGTGGTGGCGGTGGTGCTGCACGGGGTGGGGGGCGAGGCCTTCGTGGCCGGCACCGACATCACCCAGTTCACACACTTCGCCTCTCCCGAGGATGCCATCGGCTACGAGCGGCGCATCGACCGGGTGGTGGGCAAGCTCGAGGCCCTGCCCAAGCCCACCATCGCCATGATCGAGGGGGCCTGCGTGGGGGGTGGGGCGGCCCTGGCGCTGGTCTGCGACTTCCGCTACTGCACGCCCACCATGAAGTTCGGCGTGCCCATCGCCAGGACGCTGGGCAACACCCTGTCGATGAGCAACGTCTCACGGCTGGTCGACATGATCGGCGTGGCCCGCACCAAGGAGGCGCTGATGATGGGCCGGCTGTTCGGGGCCGAGGAGGCCCGCCAGGCGGGGCTGGTCAACGCGGTGTTCGACCCCGGGAGCATCGCCGCCGAGGTCGCCGCGATCGCCGCCGAGTTCGCCCATCGCGCCCCGCTCACCGTCCAGGCCAGCAAGGCGCTGGTGGGACGGGTGCTGGCCGAGCGTCGCGCCGCCCCCGAGGCCGGCGACGACTGGGTCACCACCTGCTACATGAGCAACGACTTCAAGGCGGCGGTGAACCGGTTCGTCCACAAGACGCCCTTCGAGTGGACCGGGCGCTAGCCATGCCGACAGAACCCCAAGGAGGGAGCACGCCGATGCTGCCACTGCAGAACCTCAAGGTCCTCGACATCTCCCAGATCATGGCCGGCCCCTACTGCACCATGGTGCTGGCCGACATGGGCGCGGAGGTGATCAAGGTCGAGAAGCTCAACGGCGGCGACGACAGCCGCCAGATGGGCCCCTACGTCAACGACGAGTCGACCTGCTTCTCGCAGATCAACCGCAACAAGAAGAGCATCTCACTCAACCTCAAGGACGACCGGGCCCGAGAGATCTTCTACCGCCTGGCGCGCGACACCGACGTCATCGTCGAGAACTACCGCACCGGCGTGACCCGGTCGCTTGCGATCGACTACGACACCATCAAGGCGATCAATCCCGGCATCGTCTACTGCTCGATCTCCGGCTACGGCCAGACCGGGCCATACAGCCATCGCGGCGGCTTCGACCTGGTCGCCCAGGGCATGACCGGGCTGATGTCGATGACCGGCGAGCCGGGGCGCCGGCCGCTCAAGACCGGCATCGCGGTCTACGACATTGGCGCCGGCCTGACCGCCACCTACTCCATCCTGGCCGCCGTCATCCACCAGATGAACACCGGCGAGGGCCAGCACATCGATATCGCCATCACCGAGTGCGGCCTGCCCTGGTTCACCTGGGAAGCGGCGGCCTACTTCGCCGAGGGCCGGGTGCCACAGCCCACCGGCTGGCGGCATCGTGTGTCGGCGCCCTACCAGGCGATCAAGGCCCGAGACGGCTACCTGATGCTCGGTTGCGCCAACCAGCGCACCTGGGAGCGGTTCGCCCGGGACGTGCTGGACCGCGAGGACCTGATGGCCGACGAGCGCTTCCTGACCAACCAGGACCGTGGCCAGCACGTCGAGGAGCTCGAGGCGCTGCTGGAGACGATCATGGCCGACCGGGGTGTCGACGACTGGCTCGAGCGTTGCGACGCGGCCGGGGTGCCCGCCGGGCCGATCAACGACTTCGCCCAGGCCATGAGCGACGAGCACTACCTGGCGCGCGGCATGGTGCAGGAGATGGACCACCCCAAGATCGGCCGGATGAAGACCATCGGCTTTCCCAGCAAGTTCTCGCGCACCCCGTCGCAGATCCGCCAACCGGCACCGCTGTTCGGCCAGCATACCGATGAGGTGCTGGGTGAGCTCGGCATGACCCCCGACGAACTCGCCGCGTTGCGTGACGACGGCTGCATCCGCTAGCCGCGCCGCCCCCGACAAGATCCCCACGGAGAGCTCCCATGCTGAACCTCGACTTCCATCCCTCAGGCCGCCACTTCCTGCAGATTCCCGGCCCCTCTCCGGTGCCGGATCGCATCCTGCGCGCCATGAGCCTGCCGACCATCGACCACCGGGGCCCTGAGTTCGGGGCGCTGGGCCGCGAGCTGCTCGGCAAGGTCAAGAAAGTCTTCAAGACCGAGAACCCGGTGATCATCTACCCGGCGTCGGGCACCGGCGCCTGGGAGGCGGCACTGATCAATACCCTGTCGCCGGGCGACGAGGTGCTGATGTTCGAGACCGGCCACTTCGCCAGCCTGTGGCACAGGATGGCCACCCGCCTGGGCCTGGCGCCGGAGTTCATCGGCCTGCCGGGCTACGAGGGCTGGCGCCACGGCGTGCAGGCCGACATGATCGAGGCGCGGCTGCGCGAGGATGGCGACCATCGGCTCAAGGCGGTGTGCGTGGTACATAACGAGACCTCCACCGGGGTGACCAGCGATATCGCCGCGGTGCGTCGCGCCATCGACGCCGCCGGTCACCCGGCGCTGCTGCTGGTCGATACCATCTCGGGGCTGGCCAGTGCCGACTACCGTCACGACGAGTGGGGGGTCGACGTCACCATCTCCGGCTCCCAGAAGGGGCTGATGCTGCCGCCAGGCATCAGCTTCAACGCGATCTCCGACAAGGCCATCGAGGCCAGCCGCCACAACCGCATGCCCAAGAGCTTCTGGGCCTGGGACGAGATCCTCGAGGCTAACCAGAACGGCTACTGGCCCTATACCCCCAGCACCAACCTGCTCTACGGCCTCAAGGAGTCGCTGGACATGCTGCTCGACGAGGGGCTGGATCACGTGCTGGCGCGCCACCAGCGCTGGGCCGCCGGGGTGCGCACGGCGGTTGAGGCCTGGGGGCTGGAGATACAGTGCCAGGACCCGGCCGTCTACTCGCCGGTGCTCACCGGGGTGGTGATGCCGGAGGGCACTGATGCCGACGAGGTGCGCAAGATCATCTACGAGCGTTTCGACCTGTCGCTGGGCACCGGCCTCGGCAAGGCCAAGGGCAAGATGTTCCGCATCGGCCACCTGGGCGACTGCAACGACCTGACCCTGATCGCCACCCTGGGTGGCTGCGAGGCCGGCATGAAGCTCGCCGGCGTGCCCCTGAAGGGCAGCGGCGTGACGGCCGCGCTGGACTACTTCGCCGGCCAACCCCTCGAGGCCGCCCACTGATCATCGGCAGTGCCACGCATGGCGGAGGAAGACCAGATGACGTCCCTGAAGGACAATTCCCGGGCCGGCAGGGCCCCCGATGCCCGGATCAAGCCGGTCACCGACCTGGCGGCCAGGCTGTCACGCGAGCTCGAGGGCGAGGTGCTGTTCGATGACGCCTCCCGGGGCCGCTACTCGACGGATGCCTCGATCTATCAGGTCACCCCGGTGGGCGTGGCGATTCCCCGCCATCAGCGGGACCTGGCGCTGGCGCTGGAGATCGCCCGGGACGCCGGGGTGCCGGTACTGGCGCGCGGCGCCGGCACCAGCCAGTGCGGCCAGACGGTGGGCGAGGCGCTGGTGATCGACAGCACCCGCTGGCTCGACGAGATCGTCGAGTTCGACCCCGAGGCGCGCACCGTGGTGGTCGAGCCCGGGATCGTGCTCGACCACCTCAACGCCTGGCTCAAGCCCCATGGCCTCTGGTACCCGGTGGACGTCTCCACCAGCGCCCAGTGCACCATCGGCGGCATGGCCGGCAACAACTCCTGCGGCTCGCGCTCGATCCGCTACGGCAACATGGTGCACAACGTGCTGGGCGTGGATGCGCTGCTGGCCGACAGCAGCGAGGGGCACTTCGGCTTCGTCGACCAGCTCCCTGCCACGGGGAGGGTGCGCGAACTGGCCGAGCGGGTGAAGGCCGTCGCCGACGGGGTGGCCCCCGAGATCCGCGAGCACTTCCCCAAGGTGCTGCGCCGCGTCGGCGGCTATAATCTCGACCTCTTCGACTGCCAGAACCCCAAGCCCTACGACCCGGACGGGCGCGCCAACATGGCCCACCTGCTGGTGGGCTCCGAGGGCACCCTGGGCGTGAGCCGCCGGATCACCCTGCGCCTCTCGCCGCTGCCGGAGCACAAGGTGCTCGGGGTGGTGAACGTCCCCACCTTCTACCAGGCGATGGACCTCACCCAGCACATCGTCACCCTGGATCCTTCCGCCGTGGAACTGGTCGACCGCACCATGATCGACCTCTCGCTGGAGAACCCGGCCTTCCGCCCGGTGATCGAGAAGGCGCTGATCGGCAGGCCCCAGGCCGTGCTGCTGGTGGAGTTCGCCGGCCAGGATCGCGAGGCCCAGCTCCGCTCCCTCAGGCGCCTGAACGAGCTGATGGCCGACCTGGGCCTGCCGGAGAGCGTGGTGGAGATGCCCGAGCCCGCCGAGCAGAAGGCGCTGTGGAACGTGCGCAAGGCGGGGCTCAACATCATGATGAGCATGAAGGGGGACGGCAAGCCGGTCTCCTTCATCGAGGACTGCGCGGTGCCGCTGGAGCACCTGGCCGAGTACACCGACAGGCTGACCGAGGTGTTCCATCGCCATGGCACCGAAGGCACCTGGTACGCCCATGCCAGCGTGGGCACCCTGCACGTGCGGCCGATCCTCGACATGCGCCGCGACGGCGCCCATAAGATGCGCGAGATCGCCGAGCAGGCCTCCGCCCTGGTGCGCGAGTACAAGGGCGCCTACTCCGGCGAGCACGGCGATGGCCTGTGCCGCGGCGAGTGGGTGGCCTGGCAGTTCGGTCATACCGTCAACGACGCCTTCAGGGAGGTCAAGCAACTCTTCGACCCCGGGAACCTGCTCAATCCGGGCAAGATCGTCGACACCCCGCGGATGGATGACGAGCGCTACTTCCGTTTTTCCTCCACCTACCGGACGATCCCGATGACGCCGGTGTTCGACTGGTCGGGCTGGAACGTCACCCGCGACCCGCTCTCCGGCGAGCAGGGCGAGCCCGGCAGCGCCGGCGACCCCACCCATGGCCTGGCCATGGCGGTGGAGATGTGCAACAACAACGGCCACTGCCGCAAGTTCGATGCCGGCACCATGTGCCCGAGCTATCGCATCACCCGCGACGAGCAGCACCTCACCCGCGGGCGCGCCAACACCCTGCGCCTGGTGCTCTCCGGCCAGCTCGGCGACGCGGGCCTGGCCAGCGACGACGTCAAGGAGGCGCTCGACCTCTGCGT
This sequence comes from Halomonas sp. 11-S5, assembly GCF_029889825.1. Lineage (NCBI taxonomy): Bacteria > Pseudomonadati > Pseudomonadota > Gammaproteobacteria > Oceanospirillales > Halomonadaceae > Halomonas > Halomonas sp. 11-S5. Next base: position 40,838 of record NZ_JARANW010000011.1, on the reverse strand, counting down.
CTCCTGCAAAGGCTGCAAGCGCGACTGTCCCACCGGGGTCGACATGGCAAAGTTCAAGATCGAGGCGCGCACCGCCCGGGCGAAGGCCAGGGGGCTGTCATGGCGAGATCGCATGGTCGGCGAGATGCCACGCTATGCCCCCTGGGCCAGCCGATTCTCCGGCCTGCTGGGTGCAGTGGAGCGCGTGCCGTTCCTCTCGCGCCGGGTCAAGACGGCCCTGGGGCTCGCGGTGCAGCGTGACTTTCCACGCTTTCGCGGCAACTTCCTCGCCGAATCGCAGGGTGAAGTGGTCCAGGCCCCCCGGGAGGTGCTGTTGTTCGTCGATACCTTCAACAACTACCTGGAGGGCGAGAATGCCCGGGCGGCCAAGCGGGTGCTGGAGGCCGCCGGCTACCGGGTGCACCTCAACGTCAGGCAGGGCGAGCGGCCGCTGTGCTGCGGGCGTACCTATCTCTCCTCCGGGCAGTTCGATAAGGCGCGACTGGAGGCGCGGCGCACCCTGGACCACCTGATGCCCCATGTCAGGCGGGGCGTGGCGATCGTCGGGCTCGAGCCCTCCTGCCTGCTGACCCTGCGCGACGAGTTCCTGCAGTATGGTTTCGGCAAGGAGGCCAAGGCCCTCTCCGAGTCGGCTTTCCTGTTCGAGGAATTCCTGGTCCGTGCCCATGAGTCGGGCGAGTTGCCGCTCGACCTCAAGCCGGTGGATCACCCACGGGCGTTGCTGCACGGCCACTGCCACCAGAAGGCCTTCGATGCGCTGCGCCCGGTCGAGCAGGTGCTCGCCTGGATCCCCGGCCTCGAGGTCGAGACCATCGCGTCCTCCTGCTGCGGCATGGCGGGCAGCTTCGGCTACGAGGCGGAGCACTATGACGCCTCGATGAAGATGGCCGAGCTGTCGCTGCTGCCGGCGATTCGCGACGCCGCCGCCGACGCGGTGCTGGTGGCCGATGGCACCAGCTGTCGCCACCAGATCCGGGATGGCAGCGGCCGTGAGGCCATTCATGTGGCCCGGCTCCTCGAGCAGGCGCTGGCCTGAGACGGCGGCTGGCAGGGGGAAGGTGCCCCAGGTCGCCGCCGGTTCGCCCCGCGACGGCCCACATGGCATCCTTTCCCGAGCCCTTTTCGCAGGAGGAACCCCCATGGCGATCTATCAGTATGGCGACGACCGTCCGGCGATCGGTGACGACGTCTACGTGGCCGAGACGGCGGACGTGATCGGTCGGGTCACCCTGAAGCGCAACGCCAGCGTCTGGTACCAGGCGGTGCTGCGCGGCGACACCGACCACCTCGAGGTCGGCGAGGGCAGCAATATCCAGGACGGGGCGGTGCTGCACGCCGACCCCGGCTACCCGCTGACGGTCGGCACGGGCGTGACCGTGGGCCACCAGGCGATGCTGCATGGCTGCACCATCGGCGACGGCAGCCTGGTGGGGATTCAGGCGGTGATCCTCAACGGGGCGGTGATCGGCAACAACTGCCTGGTGGCCGCCGGGGCGGTGGTTAAGGAGAACGCCAGTTTCCCCGACAACTCGCTGATCGTGGGGGCGCCGGCCAGGGTGGTGCGCGAGCTCTCCGAGGAGGCTATCGCGGGCCTGAGGAAGAACGCCGAGGGCTACGTGGAGCGCGGCCGGCACCATGCGGCGCAGCTCAAGCGAATCGGCTGAGCCCTGCGACCTGTCCTGTCCGGACAGCGGGCCCACGGTGGCCAAGGCCGCCACCACGTAGTGGATGTCGATCATGTAGCCCGCCGCGGCGTTGGCGGTGTCCGGCAAAGGCTGGCACTATCGAGCCATACCCATGAGCGGATACCAGGAGGTAGCATGACACGTGTGCTATATGAGCTCTGCGGCATCGACGAGGGGCTACGCTTTTCGCCCTTTTGCTGGCGCGTTCGCTACGCGCTGGCCCACAAGGGGCTGGAGGTGGAGACGCACCCCTTGCACTTCACCGACAAACAGGCCCTGGCCTTCGCTGACTATGACAAGGTGCCGGTGCTGGTCGACGGCGACGAGGTGGTCACCGACAGCTACGAGATCCTGCGCTACCTCGATCGCACCTATCCCGAGGCGCCGCTGTTGGGCGAGGGGCTGACCGAGGCGCGGGGACGCTTCTTCAAGCACTATGCCGAACGTTCACTGGCCCCAGCGATGATACGCACCATCATCATGGACCTGTTCAATGCCATCCACCCCGACGACCGCGCTTACTTCCGCGAGACCCGCGAGAAGCGCTTCGGTCGGACTCTCGAGGAGTTCCACTCCCCGGCCAAGGGCCTGGCCCAGCTGGATGCCGCCCTGGAGCCGCTGCGCGGACGGCTCAAGGAGGCCGACTATCTCGACGGCGAGGCGCCGGCCGGCGCCGACTACCTGGTCTTCGGCAACTTCATGTGGGCACGCTGCGTCTCCAGTGCCGACCTGGTCTCCAACGCCGACCCGGTCCATGCCTGGATCGAGCGCATGCTCGATCAGCACGATGGCCTGGGGCGCAAGGCGCTGCGCATCACCGACATCGAGGGGGCCTATCGCTGAGGCGAAGGGCCCGAAGGTGACCGCTGAATGACGCGGTCTCGTCTGTCACTGCGACGCCTGGCTCCGGCCGGGCGTCGTGGTTCATGGCCGGCGGCATTGGCAGGTTTCATATGTTGCGCTGCACAAAAAAGCCTGCTATGTTGCAATGCAGCACGAGGCGACAGGCCTCGGTGTCCCACCACAGATGGAGGTGTTTCATGAGCAAGGCAACCACCCAACAGGCCACCGAACAGTTCGAGTCCCTGTTCGTGGCACCCGCACGCAACGTCGGCGCCCTCAACCTCGATTATACCGAGAAGCTGGTCGCCGCCCAGTTCGACGCGGTACGCGCCCTGACCGACATGGGTCTGGCCCAGGCCCGCGGCTGGCTGGATGTCCGTGACGCCGACAGCCTGAAGTCGGTCGTGGCGTCCCAGCAGAAGGCCAGCCAGGACATGGGCGAGCGCCTGCGCGGCGACGCCGAGAAGATCATGAGCTTGAGCCAGGAGTACGCCCAGAAGAGCCAGAAGCTCGCCGAGGACGGGGTCAAGGCTGCCACCACGGCAACCAAGTAAGGCGACAGGCGATCGAGCATGGCAAGCGCCGGCTCCGGCCGGCATTCACGGGTCGTTACCCTCGGGTGGCGCCCGTGTTCTTTTTTGTGGGCCTCCTTTGGCCGTTCAGCCGTGCTCGCTGCCCAGCAGCGCGATGACTTGCTCGTCCTCCACCTGCTCGAAGTCGACGAAGAACTGCCCCACGGCCTGGAAATTCCAGGGCGTCTCCAGGCAGACCACCTCGTCGGCCAGAGCCTCGATGCGTGCCACGGTGTCGGGCGGCGCCGCCCCCATGGCGGCGATCAGCGTCTGCGGACCCCGTGATCTCAGGGTGCTCAGGGCCGCCGCCATGGTGGCGCCGGTGGCGCTGCCGTCATCCACCACCACCACGATGCGTCCCTTCGGATCAATGGGGGCCCGCACCGGCGTATAGCGACGGCGGCGCTCCTCGAGCAGGGCTCGCTGCCGCTCCGTCTCGCGGGTCACCGCTTCCTCGCGGTAGTGCCGCGCCGTCTCCTCCAGCGCCACGCTGCCATCCTCGCTGACCGCGCCGATGGCATATTCGGGGTTGCCCGGCGCCCCCACCTTGCGTACCAGCACCACGTCCAGGTCGCCCTCCAGGGCATCGGCGATCAGCCGGCCCATGGGCACCGCACCCCGCGGGATGGCCAGGATCAGGGGATTGTGCCCCTTCAGGTGGGAGAGGCGTCGAGCCAGGCGCTCGGCGGCATCGAGTCGATCACGGAACATGACGATGCTCCTCGTTGGGAAGACGTGTCTCCAGTGTAGGTCGCCACGCCTGCGGGACAAAACGCGCGTCCCGCGCGGGTGTCGATCGTGTCGGAGGACCCCTTCGCTCAGCCGCGACGGGCGTCCAGGCGGAAGCTGGCGATGCGGTTGATCTGCTCGATGGCGGTGCGGCGCTCCTCGGCCGGGTCATTGGGCAGGCGTGCCTCGAAGGCGGCGAGGATGGCGTGGCGGTCGCTGCCCGTGACGGCCATCACGAAGGGGAAGCCGAACTTCGCCTTGTAGTTGGCGTTGAGGCGTTCGAAGCGGGCCAGCTCCTCGGGTGCGCACTGGTCGAGTCCGGCACCGGCCTGCTCGCGGGTGGAGTCGTCGGTCAGCTCGCCGGCGACGGCCGCCTTGCCGGCGAGGTCCGGATGGGCGCGGATCACCTCGAGCTGGCGTTCGGGGCTGGCCTCGCGAAGCACGGCCCCCATCACCTCGGCCAGCCCCTGTGGGGTGTCCTGGTCGAGGGACAGGCCGCGCTGCCAGGCGAGCTCGGCGACCCAGGGGGAGTGCTCGTAGATGTCGCCGTAGTGGGCCACGAAGGCCTGCTGGTCCAGCTGGCTGGGGCGCGGGGTGAGAATCTTGTCGGTCATCCTGGGGCTCCTCTGCTGGGTGAGGCGGCCTGGCGGCGCACGCAGTACCAGGCAGGCCGGGGAGGGGGCAGCGAGGGATCTCGATGCTTTTGCCATAAAGTGTATACAAAAAATATTGAAATGTACCCCAGTAAAGGCTAACACTGTCTTCATTGTGGACTTCATGATGCCTGCCCGGTGAGGGCATCGCCAGGCACGTACCGACCCGACACGCGAAGGAGAACCCCATGGGATACCTGACCACGCATGTGCTGGACACCGCCCAGGGCCGTCCCGGCCAGGGCATCCGCATCGAGGTCTTCCGCTTCGAGGGCGAGACCCGCACCCGGCTCAAGGCGGTCGTCACCAATGATGACGGGCGCTGTGATGCCCCCCTCCTGGAGGGCGACGACTTCGCCACCGGCGAGTATGAGCTGCTCTTCCATGCCGGTGACTACCTGCGCGCCCGGGGCGTCGAGGCCGATGAGCCGCGCTTCCTCGACGTGATTCCGCTGCGCTTCGGCGTGGCCGATGCCGCGCAGCACTATCATGTGCCGCTGCTGCTCTCGCCCTATGGCTATTCCACCTACCGCGGAAGCTGAGGGGCTTCCCGTCCCGATACGCCCATAACAAGACGCTTGACGAGGCCCCTCATGCAAGCCTACCTGCTGGATTTCACCAACTTCATGCTGCGCTGGCTGCACGTCATCGCCGCCATCGCCTGGATCGGCGAGTCGATCTACTTCGTGATGCTCGACAACAGCCTGCGCCAACCCAAGGCCGCCGAGGACCGGGAGAAGGGTGTCTTCGGCGAGATGTGGGCGGTCCATGGTGGCGGTTTCTATCACAACCAGAAATACGCCAGTGCCCCCGACAAGCTGCCCGAGGACCTTCACTGGTCGTTCTGGAAGGCCTATACCACCTGGCTCACCGGCTTCGGCCTGTTCGTCATCCTCTACATGGTCAACCCGAGCGTATACCTGGTGAACCCGGGCAGCGACTGGGCCTGGGCGGCGAACCTGAGCGGCTGGCAGGCTAATGTGGTGGCGCTGGCCTTCCTGCTGGCCGGCTGGGTGGTCTACAACGAGCTGTGCAAGCGCATCAGCCCCGACATGCAGCGCGACGGCCTGCTGAGCCTCGCCGTGGCGGTGATGATGGTGGTGGTGGCCTACCTGAGCAGCCAGATCTTCTCGGGGCGTGCTGCCTTCCTGCTCACCGGTGCGGTGATGGCCACCGCCATGTCGGCCAACGTCTTCTTCTGGATCATTCCCGGCCAGCGCCGCATGGTGACGGCGATGAAGGCCGGCGAGACCCCCAATCCCCTGGACGGCAAGCGCGGCAAGCAGCGCTCGGTACACAACACCTACTTCACTCTGCCGGTGGTGCTGCTGATGGTCAGCAACCACTACTCCTTCGCCTACTCCCATGAACTGGCCTGGGTGATCATGTCGCTGTTCATCTTCGCCGGCGCCCTGATCCGCCAGTACTTCGTGCTGATGCACGCCGGCCGCAAGCGCCCGGCGTATCCGGCGGCCGGGGTGGCGTTGATCCTGGTGGCGTTCTGGATGGCGGCCCCCTCGAGTAGCGGCCAGGCCACTGCCACGGCCGCGGTGGCCCCCGAGCTGGACGAGGTGCACGCGATCGTCGAGGCGCGCTGCGTGGCCTGCCATTCCCGCGAGCCGAGCCAGCCGGGCTTCACTGCGCCGCCGGCCGGCATGGCCTATGACACTCCCGAACAGCTCCGGGCCCAGCAGGCGAAGGTCAAGGAGGTGGTAGCGAGCGGCTACATGCCGCTGGGCAACATGACCGGGATGACCGATGAGGAGCGTGCGGTCATCGCCGCCTGGGAGGAGTGAGCCGGCCGGTCGCCGGCAGGCCGGCGATATGTATACAATGATCGCGCATGCCGGTGACGATCAGGGGAGGAGGGGACTCGATGAACCAGCGCCAGACGGTTGCCGAACGTGGCGGCGCGGGCCGACCGGGCAAGAGGGGAGACGGCGCCGAGCGCCACGAGGAGATCCACCGCTCGATCAGCGATGCCATCATCGAGCACCGCCTCCGGCCCGGGGCGCGCCTGCGTGAGGACGCCCTGGCCGAGGTCTTCGGCATCAGCCGCACCGGCATCCGCAAGATCCTCCAGCGCCTGGCCCTGGAGCAGCTGGTCACGCTGACGCCGCGCCGCGGGGCCAGCGTGACCCGGCCCACGGCCGACGAGGCCAAGGACGTGTTCGACGCCCGCCAGATGGTCGAGTGCGGGCTGATGCCGGAGGTCGCCCGGCGCATCACCGCGGAGGACCTGCGCGAGCTTCGCGACATGGCCCTGCGCGAGCGCCAGGCGCTGAAGTCCGGCGAGCAGAGCACGGCGATCCGGCTGTCGGCGGACTTTCACGCCCGTCTGGCGTGCATCGCCGGCAATGCCACCCTGGCCGACTTCGTCGAGCGGCTCTGCTCGCGCTCCTCGCTGATCCTCGCCGTCTATGGCAACCCCGGCCACCTGGGCTGCGAGTCCCACGACCACGACGACCTGATCGGCCACCTGGCGGCCGGCAACGGGGAGCGCGCCCAGGCCTTCATGAGCCGCCACCTCAAGGCCATCGAGGCCTCCCTCTCCATCGTCGAGGAGGAGGCGGAGGCGCCGGACCTGCACCGGATCTTCTCTGACTGAAACGGATCTTCTCCGACTGAGGCTCAGGCCAGTCGTAGCGCCGGCTCGGCGAGGCCGGGCACCCCGGGGGCGGCGACGAAGAGGTGACCGGCGTCGGGCTCCTCCCGGCGCCGGGCCGGGTCCATGCCTTCCCGCGCGGTGGTGATGTAGAGCCGCTCGAGGCGCGCCCCGCCGAAGGCCGGGCAGGAGGGCTGCGAGGTCGGCAGCGCGATGGCGTCCACCTCGCGGCCCTTCGAGTCCAGGCGTACCACCCGGCTGGCGCCCCACAGGGCGAGCCACAGGTGCCCCTCCGCATCGACCACCGCCCCGTCGGGATTGCCCGGCCGCGCCGAGACGTCGGCCCAGGGGGCCGGTTCGCCCAGGGGCCAGCCCTCGCGGTCCAGCGCCCAGCGCATCACTACCCCGCTCGGGGTATCGGTGAACCAGGCGGCCTCGCCCCCGGGGGAGAAGCAGATCGCGTTGGGAATGGTCAGGCCTGTGCGCAGTCGGGTGAGCTCGCCGCGATGGAGGCGGTAGAGGCTGCCGGCACCGGGCTCGGCGCCCTTGCCCATGCTGGAGAGCCAGAGGCTGCCGTGGCGGTCGACCCGGGCGTCGTTGCTGCGGGTGATCGGGTTGTCGGCCTCGAAGTCGCAGAAGCGCTCCAGGGCACCGGTCGCCGGGTCGAATCGGCTAAGACGATCCTCGCCCACCAGCAGCAGGCCGCCGTCCTCGAGCGGGGCGGCCAGCGAGACCATCCGGTCGAGGTCATGATGCCCGGTGGCGCCGGAGGCCGGCTCTAGCCAGTGCAGCCGGCGGCCGAGGATATCGCACCAGTAGAGTCGGCCCGTGGCGGCGTGCCACTGCGGCCCCTCGCCGAGCTCGCAGCCGCAGGCGACCGCCACCCCGGCCCTGGCGCCGCTCATCATGGCTCACCGTCGGCCGCGCGCCAGGCGGCGACCAGCGACCTGGCCCGTTCGCCCACCTCGCCGGCGGTGAGGCCGGGGGTGTAGAGCGCGCTGCCCAGGCCGGCGCCGTCGACACCGGCGGCGCGCCAGGCGGCGAAGTTGCCGGCGCCGATGCCCCCCACCGCGTAGAGCCGGGTGCCCGGCGGCAGCACGGCGCGCAGGGCCTTCATGCCCTCGATACCGACCTGTACCGCCGGGAACAGCTTCAGCCCGGAGGCGCCGGCGTCCAGGGCGTCGAAGGCCTCGGACGGGGTCACCACGCCGGGCCAGGATTCCATGACCAGGTGGCGGCTCTCCTCGATCACCGCCGGGCGGCAGTTGGGGGAGACCACCAGGCGTCCGCCGGCCGCGAAGACGTCGCGCACCTGGCCCGGGGTCAGCACGGTGCCGGCGCCGATCAGGGCCCGGTCGCCCAGCGCCTTAGCGAGCCGGCGAATGCTCTCCAGCGGGTCGGGGGAGTTGAGTGGCACCTCGATGCGCTCGATGCCGGCGGCGAGCAGCGCCTCGCCGACCTCGACGGCATCATCAGGGGAGATGCCGCGCAGGATGCCGATCAGGGGAAGGGACATGAGTGATCTCCTAAGGGGGGCAGGCGCCGGGGGCGTGGCTCAGGCTGGCGTGGGCCAGCCCGAGGCCGGCCAGCACCGCGGTTTCGCCGTCGACGCGGCGGCAGTCGATGCCCTGCGCTTCCAGGGCCAGGGCATAGCGGGTGCAGAGTGCCTCGGCACCGACCAGGGTGACGGTCTCGCCCTCGGTCAGCACCGCCCGGGCGCCGGCCAGCTCCAGGCCGATCACCAGGCCCGAGAGGCGGGCCGCCAGTCGGGCGCCGCGTGCCTGGCCACTCGGCAGGTCGCCGTCCAGCAGGTCCTGGGCGCGCAGGCCGAACAGCCGGTTGCCGAAGCTCTCGGGGGCGGCAGCCACCTCCTGCACTGCCGCCACGAAGGCCTGGTGGTCGCCGGGCTCGGCCAGGTCGTCCTCGCCCTGCCCGTGATTCAGGGAGTGCCGGAGCACCGACTGGCCGGCGAGCCACTGGTAGAGCTCGCCGGTGAGGAAGGTGGCGAAGCGCGTGACCGCGCCGGCCTCGAGGCGGGCCCACTTGGCATGGGTGCCGGGCAGGCAGACGGGCCCCGAGGCCTCGCCTTCCCGGGCGACCAGGCCGGCGAGCTGGGTCTCCTCGCCGCGCATTACATCGAACCGGCGGCCGGCGTCATCGGGGTGCTGGCAGAGTCCCGGCAGCAGCGCGACGTCCAGGCGCGGACCCTCGACGGCGGGCCTGACCGCGCCCCGGGCCAGGCCATCCAGGCGCGTCGGCACCGGCAGGTAGGCGGCCTCCCGCCAGCCCTGGCGGGCGCCGGCCATGCCGCAGATGCGCACCGGTACGCGGCCATCAGCGGGCAGCCAGTCGCCGATCGTCGACAGCAGGGTGGCCTCGTAGTCGCTCGGGGCCAGCGACAGCATGCCGCGCTCGGACCCGGCCCGTGCCAGTACCTCGCCGTGCGCGTCCAGGGCCCAGGCGCGCAGGTTGCTCGAGCCCCAGTCCACGCCGACCCAGGCCAGGCGCTCGGCGATCTCGCGTGTCTGGCTCATGCCCGCCCTCCGTCGACGATCAGTTCCTGGCTGGTCATCATCCTTGAGGCCTTTGATGCCAGGAACAGGCAGGGGCCGATCATGTCCTCCACCGGAATCGCCTCCTTGAGGCACTGCTGATCCAGGCACTCGGCCAGGTCGGTGTCGTTGACCCACAGCGCCTTCTGGCGCTCGGTCATCACCCAGCCGGGGATCAGGCAGTTGACGCGGATGGCATCACCGCCGAGCTCTCGGGCCAGCGCCCGGGTCAGGCCCAGGATGCCGGCCTTGGCGGTGACATAGGTCGGGTAGCCGGAAAGGCCCAGGTGAACGCTGTTGGACGACAGGTTGATGATGGCGCCGCCGCCCAGCTCGCGCATGTCCTTCGCCACCGCCTGGGCGGTGAAGAACTGCGGGCGCAGGTTGGTGGCCAGCGAGTCGTCCCAGTCCTCGACGCTCCAGTCGTCCAACGAGTGGCGGGTGTCCCGGGCGGCGTTGTTGACCAGCACGCCGATCGGGCCGTGGGCCTTGCGGGCCCGGGCGATGGCGGCCTTGAGCGCCGCCACGTCGCGGATATCGCACTCGATGAACAGGGGCCGGTTGGCGTACTTCGCCTCCATGGCGTCGCAGAACTCGCCGGCGTCGGACAGGCCGACGAAGGCCACCTTCGCGCCCTGGGCCAGGAAGCCCTCGGTCAGCGCCGCGCCGATGCCCGAGCCGCCGCCGGTGATAAAGACGCTCTGGCCCTTCAGGTCGCCGAAGGCCAGATCGTGAAAATCGAAACTCATGTCGTTCTCCTTGTTCCCTACCATTCGGCGATGGAACCGTCCTCATGCGTCCACACCGGATTGCGCCAGCGGTGGCCGACCTGCGCGCGCTCCTCGACGAAGGCCTCGTCGATCTCCACGCCGAGTCCCGGCCCCTGGGGAATGGCGCAGAAGCCCTCCTCGATGGCCAGCGCGGACTTGTCGACCAGGTAGTCGAGCACGTCGTTGTCGCGGTTGTAGTGGATGCCCATGCTCTGCTCCTGGATGAAGGCGTTGTGGCACACCGCATCGAGCTGCAGGGAGGCGGCCAGGGTCAGCGGGCCGAGCGGGCAGTGCGGGGCCAGCGCCACGTCATGGGCCGAAGCCAGGGCGGCGATCTTCAGCCCCTCGCTGATGCCGCCACAATGGGAGAGGTCGGGCTGGATGATGTCGATCATGCCGTCGGCGAGCAGGTCGCGGAACTCGAAGCGGGTGTGCAGGCGCTCGCCGGTGGCCAGCGGATAGCCCAGGCCGCCGGCGATCTGCTTGAGGCAGGGCAGGTGCTCGGGGGCCACCGGCTCCTCGACGAACATCGGGTGGAAGGGCTCGAGCTCGCGCAGCAGCGCCTTGGCCATGGGGCGATGCACCCGTCCGTGGAAGTCGATGCCGATGCCCACGTCGGGCCCCACGGCGTCGCGGGCCTCCGCTACCCGGGCCACCGCCTCGTCGACCTTGCGGTGGGAGTCGACGATCGCCAGCTCCGGGGTGCCGTTCATCTTGAAGGCGGTGAAGCCCTGCTCGACCAGGGCCCGGGCGCCGGCGCCCACGTCGCTGGGGCGGTCGCCGCCGGTCCAGGCGTACATGCGCATCCTGTCGCGCACCGCGCCGCCCAGCAGCTGGTGCACCGGCACGCCCAGGTCGCGGCCCTTGAGGTCCCACAGCGCCTGGTCGATGCCGGCGATGGCGCTCATCAGGATCGGCCCGCCGCGATAGAATCCGGCGCGATACAGTGTGTTCCACAGGTGCTCGATGCGATGCGGGTCCTGGCCGACCAGGTAGTCGGCGAGCTCATGGACGGCGGCCTCGACGGTGGCCGCACGGCCCTCGATGACCGGCTCGCCCCAGCCGTAGCAGCCCGCGTCGGTCTCGATCTTGAGGAACAGCCAGCGCGGTGGCACCTGCCAGGTCTTGAGTCGGGTGATCTTCATGCGGGGTGTCCTTCGGTGTGGGAAGTGGGGGTGGGTATCAATCCCAGGTCCGTCGCCGTGCGCTCGAGCACCGCCCGGGCCGCCCGGCGAGCGGCCTGTGGCTGGCGCAGGCGGATCGCCTCCATCACCCGCCGGTGGCGTTCCAGGCTGTCCTCCAGGGAGGCGGCCTGATGCTGGGAGTGCTGGATCAGCGCGATGATGGAGGGACGCAGCAGGTGGCCCATCTGGCGCCACACCAGGTTATGGCTGGCCTGGTAGACGGCATCATGGAAGGCCACGTCATGCTCGGCGTGCTGCTGGTGCATGCCGGTGCCGGCGGTGTCGCGCATGCCCGCGAAAGCGGCCTCCAGGCGCGCCAGGTCACGGCCGTCGGCCGCCAGGGCGGCCAGCTCGGCCACCTGTGGCTCCGCGGAGAGGCGGAAGGCATAGATCTCGCGGACCAGGCGCGGGTCCGGACGGGCCAGCCCGGTCAGCCAGTCGCTCATCAGGGGATCGAGCAGGTGCCAGCCGGTAATCTCTCGCACCCGGCTGCCGCGTCCCGCGGTGCGCTCGACCAGACCGGTGGCGGCCAGGCTGGCCAGGGCATTGCGCACCCGATTGCGGCTCACGGCGAAGCGGTCGCAGAGATCCTTCTCCCGCGGGAAGTCGCTCCCGGCCGGCAGCTGCCCCGAGAGGATGGCGCGGGCGAGCACCGCCGCCAGGGCCGGGGCGCCGCCATCGGCGGGAAGGACAAGGTCGTCGAGCATCATCGGCTCCAGAAAATATCTGATCTTATAGTAGTTAATGTCAGACATTTTGCAAGGGGCACGATGGGTAGCGCGCCGATGAGCTATCCCCGCGCCGGCGAGGGCTTCGGCGAAGGGTTGCGGATGGGGTGGGTGCACTCTATCTTTGCATTGTATACACGATATCCGCCGCCGCCCGGCTCCTTCTCGACGGCGGAGGGTGCCAGAACAACCAGGAAGTTCCACCATGACGCACGTTCCCTCATCCGACTATCCCCGTGATCTGATCGGCTATGGCCGCACCCCCCCCCACGCCCACTGGCCGGGCGGGGCGAGGGTTGCCGTGCAGTTCGTGCTCAACTACGAGGAAGGCAGCGAGAGCTGCGTGCTGCATGGCGACGAGGGCTCCGAGCAGTTCCTCTCCGAGATCATCGGTGCCCCCGCCTTCCCTGATCGTCACCTGAGCATGGAGTCGATCTACGAGTACGGTTCCCGGGTCGGGGTGTGGCGCATCCTGCGCGAGTTCGAGCGCCGCGGCTTGCCGCTCACCGTGTTCGGCGTGGCCATGGCCCTGGAGCGCCACCCCGAGGTGGCCCATGCCTTCAAGGAACTGGGCCACGAGGTCGCCTGCCACGGCTACCGCTGGATCCATTACCAGGAGGTGCCGGAAGACGTCGAGCGTGAGCACCTGAAGAAGGCGATGGCGATCTTCCAGCGCCTCTATGGCGAGAAGCCGCTGGGCTGGTACACCGGCCGCGACAGCCCCAACACCCGCCGGCTGGTGCTCGATGAGGGCGGCTTCCTCTACGACAGCGACTACTACGGCGATGACCTGCCATTCTGGACCCGGGAGCGCGACAGCCAGGGCATCGAGCACGACCACTTGATCGTTCCCTACACCCTGGACAGCAACGACATGCGCTTCGCCGCGCCCCAGGGCTTCAACACCGCGGATCACTTCTTCACCTACCTGCGTGACGCCTTCGACGTGCTCTATGCGGAAGGGGAGGAGTCGCCGAAGATGCTCTCGGTGGGCATGCACTGTCGCCTGCTGGGCCGCCCCGGGCGCTTCCGCGCCCTGCAGTGCTTCCTCGACCATATCGAGGCCCATGATCGGGTGTGGGTGGCACGACGCGTGGATATCGCCCGCCACTGGGTGGAGCATCATCCGGCGCCGGCGCGCTGAGTTACATCGCACGTTAGGGTGAGTGCCATCCTGGCGAGAGTCTTTGAACTGCCGCTGCCCGAAGCGAGAGGCGCCGGGGACAGGTCTGGAGGGGGTCCTATGCCAGGGATGGCATCGGTAGCGCCCAGGGAGGGGTTCACAGCGCCCCCGAACAGGCCTGTCGACGGAACAGCCTCGAGCGATGTCTACGATGGCACGGCTTTCGGCCCCAACGTTTTTTCAGGACGCCCCATGAACCAACGTACCTACTATGCCCCTGCCGGCGGGCATCCGCCCCAGACCCAGCTGCTCTCCGACCGGGCGGTGTTCACCGAGGCCTATGCGGTCATCCCCAAGGGCGTGTTCGGCGATATCGTCACCAGCAACCTGCCGTTCTGGGAGGGCACCCGCCTCTGGGTGCTGGCGCGCCCGCTTTCCGGCTTCGCCGAGACCTTCTCCCAGTACATCATGGAGGTCGCCCCGGGGGGCGGCAGCGAGCGCCCCGAACTCGACCCCGAGGCTGAGGGCGTGCTCTTCGTGGTGGAGGGCGAGATGGTGCTGACCCTGGCCGGCGAGCGCCACCGCATGGTCCCCGGTGGCTATGCCTTCCTCCCGCCGGGAAGCCGTTGGCAGGTCAGGAACGAGGCCGAGGCCCCGGTGCGCTTCCACTGGGTGCGCAAGGCCTACGAGCGGGTCGAGGGCATCGAGGTGCCCGAGGCCTTCGTGGTCAACGAGAACGATATCGCGCCCCACGAGATGCCGGACACCGAGGGGCGCTGGGCGACCACGCGCTTCGTCGACCCGGCCGACGTGCGCCATGACATGCACGTCAACATCGTCACCTTCCAGCCCGGTGCGGTGATCCCCTTCGACGAGACCCACGTCATGGAACACGGCCTCTATGTGCTCGAGGGCAAGGCGGTCTACCACCTCAACCAGAACTGGGTGGAGGTCGAGGCCGGCGACTTCATGTGGCTGCGCGCCTTCTGTCCCCAGGCCTGCTACGCCGGCGGCCCGGGCCCGTTCCGCTACCTGCTCTACAAGGACGTCAACCGCCACCCGAAGCTGCGCCTGGGTGGCCGCTAGGAGGTCGACATGCTGCATCTGAAAGCCGAGCCGCTGACGCCCGAGGCCTTCGCCCCCTTCGGCGACGTCATCGATACGCGCACGGCGGACTGGTTTCCCATCAACGCCGGGAGGACCCGTCGCTACCACGACCTGGCGAGGGTCGAGACGCTGGGGGAGGAGGCGAGGGCGCTGATCAGCATCTTCGTCAGCCAGCCGGTGGCGATGCCGCTGGAACTTGACTTCCTGGAGCGCCACCCGCTGGGCAGCCAGGCCTTCATGCCACTCCATGAAGAAAGGTTTGTGGTGGTCGTCGCGCCACCGGGGGATCGGATCGATCCCGCCGAGGTGCGCGCCTTCGTCACCGACGGCCGCCAGGGGGTCAACTACCAGGCGGGCACCTGGCACGCCATCCAGTCGGTGCTGGAGCAGGAAGGGGAGTTCCTGGTGGTGGACCGGGGAGGCGAGGGCAGCAACTGTGATGAGACCCCTCTGGCGCTGCGGGTGACCCTCGCCGTGACCCCGGCACCTCGCCGTGTCTAAAACACAGGACTTGTATACGATGAACCTGTTTGATGAGGTCATTCCGCTCGCGGGATGAGACGCTGGCGGCACGAACAGGCAGGGGGACAGCGTATGCACGAGTGGCAGCAGGAGGTGCTGGCCGAGGTCAGGGCCGGAAGTCGCAACGGTGACCGTCGCATCGGCGACCGGGATATCGTCGACAAGGTGCGCCGAGCGGTGCTGATGCAGCGCCTGCCGCCCGGCACCCGGTTGCCGGAGGTGACCCTCGGCGAGGTCTTCGGAGTGAGTCGCTCGGTGGTGCGCAAGGCCCTGACCCGGCTGGCCTCCGAGCGCGTGGTGGACCAGCGTCCCAACCAGGTGGCACGGGTCCGCGCGCCGAGCATCGAGGAGACCCGCGAGACCTTCGCGGCCCGCCGCCTGGTGGAGGGGGAGGTGGCCGCGTTGCTGGCGGGCCGCCTCGATGCGGCCTCGCGGGACCGGCTCGCGGCACAGGCTCGGGACGAGATCGAGGCCCACGGGCGGGGCGACGAGCCGGCCCGCATCGAGCACTCTCTGGCCATCCACCACCTGCTGGCCGAGCACTCGCCCAACCGCGTGCTGGGGGCCATGCTCACCGACCTGATCCTGCGCACCTCCATCGTCATCGCTCTCTACAAGCGGCCGAACCTGGCCTCCTGCTTCCTGGAGGGCGATCACACGGCGCTGCTGGCAGCGCTCGAGCAAGGCGATGCCCAGGCGGCCCGGGAGGGCATCCAGCACCATCTGGTGAGCCTCGAGGCGCTGCTCGACCTGAGCCCCCGCGAGACCCGCATCGACCTGATGGCGATTCTCGGGCGTTCCCACCAGCAGGCCTGACCGAGTGCGAGGCCCTGTCTGACCCGCATCAAGGCCGAGGTGAGTTCCACGAGCTCGCCTTGTTCATCGGGGCAGGCCTGGTCGACAATGGCGCGACCCTATCGCCATTCGGGAATCCTGCATGTTCTCTTTCCTACGCTGGGCCCTGGTCGCCTGGCTCGTCCTGACCTCTCCTGCGGCCCTGGCCGAGGCGCCCACCGTGGCGGCGGCCTCGTCATTGCAGTTCGTGTTCCCCGAGCTCGTCGCGGCCTACCGTGACGAGACCGGCAATGATGTCAGGGTAAACTTCGGCGCCTCGGGCAACCTGAGTCGCCAGATCCTGCAGCATGCCCCCTTCGAGCTGTTTCTTTCGGCGGACGAGGCGAACGTGCGCGTGCTCGAGGAGGCGGGCCTCACCGAGGGGGAGGGCGTGGTCTACGCCGTGGGACGATTGGTCTGGTTGCAGGCCAGGGGACGTGGCGCGCTGCCCTCGAGCGATGAGCCGTTGGCCGGCGTGCGTGTGGCCATCGACGCCCACCGGGCCGGGCAGGACCGGCCGCGCATTGCCCTGGCCAATCCCGAGCATGCCCCTTACGGCGTGGCGGCCCGCCAGGCCCTCGACCATGCCGGGCTCTGGGAAGCGTCGGCCCCGCTGCGCATCCTCGGCGAGAACGTCTCCCAGGCCGCGCGCTTCGCCCTGGCGGACGAGGCCCGCGGCGGCCTGGTGGCCTACTCCCTGGCGCTGGCCCCGACGGTGGCCGAGCAGGCCGAACATGTCCTGATTCCCGCCGACTGGCACGCTCCGCTGGTGCAGCGCATGGCCTTGATCGATGGGGCCGGGGAGGGGGCGCGGACCTTCTATGCCTGGCTCCAGGGGGAGCAGGCACGGTCGATCCTCGAGCGCCGTGGCTTCGAGCCACCCCCGCGGGATGATGCCTCCTGATGGATTGGCCGGCGCTCTCGGTCTCGTTGCGCCTGGCGGCGTTGACCAGCCTGCTGTTGATTCCTCTGGGCCTCTGGCTGGGGCGCACCCTGGCGCTCTCGCGTTTTCGCGGCAAGCCGCTGTGCGAGGCGCTGGTGGCGCTGCCGCTGGTGATGCCGCCGACGGTGCTGGGCTTCTACCTGATGCAGAGCTTCGGCCAGCAGGCCCCCTTCGGTGCCGTCTGGGCCTCGCTGACTGGCACGACCCTCAACTTCACCTTCAGTGGCATCCTGCTCGCCTCGCTGGTGACCAACCTGCCCTTCGCCGTGCAGCCGATCCAGCGTGCCTTCGAGTCGATTCCCCCCAACCTGCGCGAGGCCGCCTGGTGCAGCGGCCTCTCGCCCGGCCGCACGCTGTGGCGCATCGAGCTGCCGCTGGTGTGGCCGGGGCTGGTTTCGGCCCTGGCGCTGACCTTTGCTCATACCCTAGGCGAGTTCGGCGTGATCCTGATGGTTGGTGGGTCGATCGATGGCGAGACCCGCACCCTGGCCATCGCCATCTACGACCGGGTGCAGGCCTTCGACGAATCTGGAGCCGCCGTCATGTCGGCCATGCTGTTGCTGGTCTCTTTCCTGACCATCGGGGTGGTCTACGGCCTGGCAGGACGCCGGAGGTGGCGGCGTGGCTGAGCCGGAACTGCCCGCGAGCCAGGCTCGCCTGGCGGTGCAGCTGCAGCAGGCGGGGCCGATCCCGCTGGACGCCGACTTCCACTGCGAGCCCGGCGAGCTGCTGGCCCTGGTGGGCCCTTCAGGGAGCGGCAAGACCACCCTGCTGCGGGCCATCGCCGGGCTCTACCGGCCGGCGCGAGGCGTGATCCACTGTGCCGGCGAGACCTGGTTCGATGCCGAGGCGGGGCGCTCGCTGCGTCCCCAGCAGCGTCGCGTGGGGCTGGTGTTCCAGGACTATGCGCTCTTCCCGCACCTGGATGCGCGCGCCAACGTCATGGTGGCCCTGGACCATCTGCCCGCCGCCGAGCGCGGTCGGGCCGCCGAGCAGTGGCTGGCCCGGGTGCGCCTCGACGGCCTGGCCGGCCGGCTGCCGTCCGAGCTCTCCGGCGGCCAGCGCCAGCGGGTCGCCCTGGCCCGGGCCCTGGCCAGAAGCCCGCGGGTGCTGCTGCTCGACGAGCCCTTCTCGGCGGTGGACCAGGTCACCCGGCGCCGCCTGCAACGCGAACTCGCCCTGCTGCGCGAGGAGATCCACATCCCCATCGTGCTGGTCACCCATGACCTCGACGAGGCCGCCGCCCTGGCCGACCGGCTCTGCGTGCTGCACGCCGGCCGCAGCCTGCAGCAGGCGCCGGCCGAGCAGCTCTTCCGCCGGCCGGCCAGCCCTGAGGTGGCGCGGCTGCTCGACCGCCACAATGTCTTCACCGGCAGGGTGGCCGCGGATGACGAGGGGCGCCGCCTGCAATGGGGCCCCTGGCGCCTGGAAGTGGCGGAGGGCCTGGCGGGACTGAGGCCCGGGCAGCGAGTCAGCTGGTACCTGCCGCCCTCGGACGTGGTCCTTCATCGTCGCGGCCGCCCCTCGCGGGGCGAACGCGAGAATCCGGTCCAGGGCCAGGTGGTAGAGATGGCGGTGTTGGGCGGCATCACCTCCGTGGCGCTGGCCTTCGATCACTGCGACGATACCCTGCGCTTCGAGCTCCCCACCCATGCGGCGCGGCGCAATGGCCTGGCCCGCGGCGAGGCGGTGGGGGTCTCGCTGCTGGCCGACGGCATCCACCTGATGCCCGACGCCCCTGTCACCCATCCCGACCGCTGAGGAAACTGCCATGAACGCCACCCGCCGCCAGCTGCTGCTGGGCCTGGCCCTGCTGCCCGCCGCCTCCCTGCTGCCGCGTGTCCTGCCCGCCGCCGGGCCCGATTCGGGGACACAGGCCCTCGAGACCGTCCCCCTGGTGATCCACGGCGAGCAGGGCCCCCGGCGCCTCGCGGTGGAGGTGGCGCGCACCATCCACCAGCGCAGCCGTGGCCTGATGGAACGCGACCAGCTGGCGGAGCAGGCCGGCATGCTGTTCCTCTACGACCGCCCCCAGTCCTCGCGCAACGGCTTCTGGATGTATCGCACGCGCATTCCGCTGGATATCGCCTTCATCGACGAGGCGGGCCGCATCGCCGAGATCCACCGCATGGCGCCGTGCACGGCCGCCCGGCCGGGGGAGTGCCCGGTGACGCGCCCCGCGGTACCCTATCGGGCGGCCCTGGAGGTCAATGCCGGCGCCTTCGAGGCGATGGGCGTGGCGGCGGGCGATTGTGTCAGCTGGCCGGGCGACGGCGGGCTCTGTGCGGGGGCCGCCGCGAAATGAATCCCACCGCGGGACGACGCGAAAGGTCCCAGAACAGCAAGTGCGTTGAACCCGGGGACAGGGCAGGGCGGCGTCCTGCCTTGCATGCACACGGGATGACAGGGCATCTTGAGGTTCGCGGCGTCGATGACGCCTACCTATAACGATGCCGGGCAGTCCCGTCGCGGGCCTGCCCCGAGCCCGACACAGCAAGGACACGCCATGAACTCGTCTCGTCACCTGACCCGGCTGGCCGCCCTGGCCGGCGTCGCCGCCGTCTCCCTCTCGCTGTCCGTCTCTGCCGCTCAGGCCCGCGAGCTCTCCGTCTCCACCGTGCTCTCCGATGCCTTCCCCTGGGGCCAGGCCGCCGAGAAGTGGGCCGAGCTGGTCGCCGAGCGCTCCGACGGCGAGCTGACCCTGCGGGTCTACCCCAATTCCCAGCTCGTCAACGGCGACCAGACCCGGGAGTTCTCCGCCATGCGCTCGGGGCTGATCGACGCCGCCGTGGGCTCGACCATCAACTGGTCGCCCCAGGTGCCGGAGCTCAACCTCTTCTCGCTGCCCTTCTTCATGGCCGACCTGGATGCCGTGGATGCGGTGACCGGCGGCGCCGCCGGCGAGATGGTCTTTTCCGCCATCGAGTCCCGTGGCGTGGTGCCCCTGGCCTGGGGCGAGAACGGCTTTCGCCAGCTCTCCAACTCGCGTGGGCCCATCGACGAGCCGGGCGACCTCGACGGCCTGAAGGTTCGCGTGGTGGGCTCGCCGCTGTTCCAGGACACCTTCTCGGCGCTGGGCGCCAACCCCACCCAGATGAGCTGGGCCGATGCCAAGCCGGCGCTGACCACCGGGGCGGTGGATGGCCAGGAGAACCCGCTCTCGGTGTTCGACGTGGCGCGCATCGACCAGGTAGGCCAGGAGCACCTGACCCTGTGGAACTACATGAACGACCCCCTGGTCTTCGCGGTGAACCAGCAGGTCTGGGACTCCCTCTCCGAAGAGGAGCACACCCTGCTGCGGGAGGCCGCCGAGGAAGCCGGCGCCTGGGAGATCGCCATGACCCGCGAGCAGGAACCCGAGCGCCTGGCGGCGATCAAGGCACGCGGCGTCACGGTCACCGAGCTCGACGAGGCGCAGCACCAGGCCTTCGTCGAGGCCACCGAGAACGTCCACGATGAGTGGCTGCCGCGCATCGGCAGCGAGATCGTCGAGGCGGCCCGCGCCGACATGCAGGGCGAGTGACCTCCCGCAGCGCCCGTGCCATCGGCCCCTCCGCGGGGCCGATGGCGTTTCCCACCCCATGACACCGCGACGCCCATGAAACGTCCCGATGCAAGACTCGAGCGCCTGCTGGCGACCCTGGCGATCCTGGTCATCAGCCTGATCAGCCTGGCCAACGTGCTGGTGCGCTATATCACCGATGCCTCCTTCGCCTTCACCGAGGAGTTCTCGGTGTTCCTGCTGGTGGTGCTGACCTTCGCCGGTGCCTCGGTGGCGCTGCGCCGCAACGGTCATATCCGTATCGGCCTGCTGGAGCGCGCCCTGCCCCGGGCCGCGCGCCAGGCGCTGATCCTCTTCCAGGGAGGCTGCGGGCTCATCGTGCTGGGGCTGATCACCTGGTTCGGGGGCAAGCTGACCTGGCAGGAGTTCCAGTGGGGTTCGCTCTCCCCGGGGCTGGGGCTGCCGCAGTGGTGGTACCTCGCCTGGCTGCCGCTGCTCTCGGGGCTGATGCTGCTGCGCCAGGTGCAGCAGACCCGCGATCGCCTGCGCGGGAGGCTCGAGGATGAGTCCTGATCTGTGGATGCTGCTGGCCTTCGCCGGCTTGCTGATCGCCGGGGTGCCGGTGGCCTTCTCGCTGGGTCTGGCCGGCGCCGTGGGGATACTGGCCGGGCTGTCGCCGGCCATGCTGGCCACACTCGGCACCAACACCTACAACAGCATCGCCAAGTACCCGCTGATCGCCATCCCGCTGTTCATCCTCACCGGCCTGATCTTCGAGCGGGCCGGGGTGGCGGCGCGGCTGGTGCGCTTCGCCCAGGCGCTGATCGGGCCGCGCCATGGCGGCCTCGCCCTGGTGGCGGTACTGGTCTGCATGATCATGGGCGGGATGAGCGGCTCGGGCCCCGCGGATGCCGCGGCGGTGGCCATGGTGATGCTGCCGAGCATGACCCGGGCCGGCTACCCCCGGCCCTTCTCGGCGACCCTGATCGCCGCCTCGGCCTCCACGGCGATCCTGATCCCGCCCTCGGTGGCGCTGATCCTCTACTCCATCGTGGTGCCGGGGGTCGACCTGCGGGCGCTGTTCGCTGCGGGGCTCTTCCCCGGCATCCTCGCCGGGTTGGCGCTGCTGGGGCCGGCGCTGCTGGTCTCCCGTCGCTATGGTTGGGAAGGGAGTGGCCGGGAAGGGGGCACGCCCGTGGAGGGGGCGGAGCATCCCCGGGTGGGCGAGAGCTTCAAGCAGGCGCTGCCGGCGCTGTTCGCCCCGGTGCTGATCCTCGGCGGGCTGCGCAGCGGGCTCTTCACCCCCACCGAGGCGGCCGTGGTGGCGGTCGCCTATGGCGCCCTGGTGGGCCTCTTCCTGACCCGGGAAATGAGCTGGCGGGACCTATGGGGGCTGCTCGGTGAGGCGGCGGTGATCTCGGGGGTGGTGATGCTGATCATCGCCCTGGCCGGCATCTTCGCCTGGGCCGGCACCATGCTCGGCACCTTCCGGCACCTGGCGGAGTGGATCGTCGGGCTCTCCGACAGCGGCCCCCTGCTGCTGGTCCTGGTCATGCTGGCGGTGCTGGTGGCCGGGATGCTGCTGGATGCCATCTCCATCTACCTGATCATGATGCCGATCCTGATTCCGGTGATGCAGCACTTCGGCTGGAATCCGGTGTGGTTCGGCATCCTGCTGGCGATGAACATCGCCATCGGCCAGTTCACGCCGCCGGTGGCGGTGAACCTGATGGTGACGACGGAGGTCGCGAAGGTCCGCCTGGAGCAGACCCTGGGCTGGGCACTGCTGTTCGTGGCGGCCATGGCGGGCGCGCTCGTTCTGGTGGCGGTGTTCCCCGAGATTGCCCTCTGGTTGCCGCGGATGCTGGGCTACAACCTAGGGTAGATGACCCCTGACTGCGCTCTCCAGGGTCGCCAGGGTGCGCTGGTAGAGCGCGGTGCTGTCGGCATCGAAGAGCACGAAGCGCACCCGCTCGATGCCCGGGCACTCGGGCAGCGTCTGCAGCACCGTGGCGAGCGCCACGCGGGCGGCCTCGGCCGGTGGGTAGCCGAAGGCTCCGGCGGAGAGGGCCGGAAAGGCGATGGAGCGGATGCCTTCGTGCTGCGCCAGTTCGAGGGCGTTGCGGTAGCAGGCGGCCAGCAGCTCGTCGGCGGGCTCGTCGACGCCGTAGACCGGCCCCAGGCAGTGGATGACGTGGCGGTTGGGTAGCCCGTGGGCACCGGTAATCACCGCCTGGCCGGGCCGGATCGGCGCCAGCGGGCGGCACTCTTCGGCGAGCCCGGGGCCCGCGGCGCGATGCAGGGCACCGGCCACGCCACCGCCGCTGCGCAGCTGTGCGTTGGCGGCATTGACCACGGCGTCGATGTCGGCCTGGCGGGCGATATCGCCCTGGACGCATTCGATGGTGCCCATCACGCTCTCCTCCTGACGGCTGATGCGGTTCAGTCTGGTCGCCAGAGCGGCAGGACTTCAAGGTCTTTGCGGCGGTCCCGGGACAGCGGCAGACGCGCTCGCGCCGCCTTTACCGCCTGCTTATCCAGACTCAGCCAGCGCCACTGCTCGTCGCTGCCAAAAGCGAGAGAAGGGTGGTCGTCGTCCACCAGCGGCGGGCAGAACAGCGACTGGCCCCAGGACTCTCCTGCACGGTTGAGGCTCAGCCAGTAGAGCTGATTCTCCATGGCGCGCGTGGTGACGAAAGCGTGCCAGCTGGCGAAGCTGAAGTCCCGGGTGAAGGCCACCGGGTGCAGGATCAGCTCGGCGCCCTCGTCGGTCAGGCGCCTGGCCAGTTCGGGGAAGCGCAGGTCGTAGCAGATCATCACCCCGACCCGCCAGCCGGCGACCTCGGTGACCAGCAGCCGCTCGCCCGGCGAGAAGTGGGCGGCCTCGCCGGAGGCCCCGAACTGGGCGCAGTGCAGCTTGTCGTAGACGCCGGCCAGGCGGCCGTCGGGACCGACCAGTATCTGGCTGATATGGCGCCGGCCAGCGGCGCGCCGGGCCACGCCGAAGGCGATGGTGGTGCCGAGTTCCCGGGCCAGCTCGGCGAACACCCCGACAACCGGGCCGCTCAGGTCGTCGTCCAGGGCCTCCAGGCAGGCAAAGGCCTCGTCGCCGTATTCCTGGGCCGCCAGCTCCGGCAGCACGACCAGGTCGGGGGTGCCCCGGGCACAGGCGCCTCGTATGCGCTCGGCAACGCGGCGCAGGTGGGTGAGCTGCTCATCGCGGCAGCGGGTGCGGGGGATGGCGATCTGGCCGGCGAGTATCTGCATGCGGGCTCCTGTTGCGACCCATGGGGCGCACCGCGCGGCATCCACCGGGGCGCTGGCGTGGAATTCGCAGTCTACCCCCTGCCCGCTCCCCCGTCCGGAGTCACCGATGTTGTTTGCCCCGTGTTTCGCCCCGGCGGTGTTTGCCGCGCTGCTGATCAGCCACCCCCGGGCGCGGAGCCGAACCGGTTCACCCGCGCCGGCTTCGGTATTGCACATTCGTTGCAGTTGTCCGTCAAAAGCGTGACATTCGTTGCAAATCGGCGCAGAAACTTGCAGCGATGTCAGCGAGCCTGTACCAATGGCCACCCTCGAACCACTCGCGGTGCCCCGGTTCTGCCGGCGCAGCGGATGATCTCGTCCGCCGTGCAGGGCCCCATGGCCGCCCGCTGCCGCACAACGACATCAGGAGGTGGCATGAACCAGCGCGTGAACATCGATCTTGGCGATCCCCGGGCCGAGGCCTTCGAGGCCCGCCAGTTCAAGGTCTATACCCACCGCCAGCTGGACAAGATCGAGGCCATCCAGCACCTGCCCGAGGACCTGCGCTTCGACATGCGGGTGGTCAGTCAGGTGTTGCCGTTTCGCGTCAACGAGTACGTGATCGACGAGCTGATCGACTGGAATGACGTGCCCCAGGATCCGGTCTTCCAGCTCACCTTCCCCCAGCGCGGCATGCTGCTCCCCGAGCACTTTGAGGAGGTGGCCGCGCTGATGCGCCGCGACGCCCCCGCCGCCGAGATGAAGCCGGTGATCGAGCGCATCCGCTCCGAACTCAACCCCCACCCGGCGGGGCAGATGGACTTGAACCTGCCGCTGCTCGACGGCGAGCCGCTGCCGGGCATGCAGCACAAGTACCGCGAGACGGTGCTGTTCTTCCCCAGCCAGGGGCAGGTGTGCCACAGCTACTGCACCTTCTGCTTCCGCTGGGCGCAATTCGTCGGCGACAAGGAGCTGAAGTTCGCCTCCAGCGAGGCGGACTCGCTGCACCGCTATCTCGCCGAGCACACCGAGGTGCGTGATCTGCTGATGACCGGCGGCGACCCCATGGTGATGAAGGCCAAGCACCTGCGCCAGTACCTGGAGGGGCTGATGGCGCCGGAGATGGATCATGTCCAGGACATCCGCATCGGTACCAAGAGCCTGACCTTCTGGCCCTACCGCTTCGTCACCGACCCCGATGCCGAGGATATCCTCGCGCTCTTCCGGGAGCTGACGGCGGCCGGCAAGCACGTGGCCTTCATGGCGCACTTCAACCACTGGAAGGAGATGGACACCCCCATCTGCCGCGAGGCGATCCGCCGTATCCGCGCCACCGGGGCGGAGATCCGCACCCAGGCGCCGCTCTTGAAGCATATCAACGACGATGCCGACCAGTGGGCGAGGATGTGGACCACCCAGGTGCGCCTGGGGATGATCCCCTACTATATGTTCGTGGAGCGTGACACCGGTGCCCGCCACTACTTCGAGGTGCCGCTGGTCAAGGCGTGGGAGATCTACCGCGAGGCGATGAAGCAGGTATCGGGCCTGGCGCGCACCGCCCGTGGGCCGTCGATGTCCGCCGATCCGGGCAAGGTGGAGATCCAGGGGGTGACCGAGATCCACGGCGAGAAGGTCTTCGTGCTGCGTTTCATCCAGGGCCGCGACAGCGACTGGGTGCAGCGCCCCTTCTTCGCCAGGTACGACGAGGCCGCCACCTGGCTGAACCAACTGGAGCCCGCGCTGGGGGAGCGCGAGTTCTTCTATGAGGCCGAATTCGCGGCGATGAAGGACGCGAAGCAGGCACTGATCATGAAGGCGTCGTGAGGCATGCCATCCGGGTCCGATGAAGCGGCTTGCGTGAGAAGAAGCGGCGAAAATTAACGCTCTCTAAACGTGCGCGGGGGTCTAGACTCCAACTCATGGAAAAAGGCCACATCAAATGTCCGCTTTTTTCGCTAAAGTAGGAGGGGACGGCAAGGCCGCCGGCAGTCGCGTCACGGGGCTGCCATATCGGAACCCGTTTGCTCAACACGTTTGTTGAAAATAAGTTTGTTGAAAATAAAGAGGTGTGTTCATGAAACGCCATGCATTCTCTGCTGCTGCCTTCACCGGCGCGATTCTGGGGGCCGCGATGTTCGCGTCGCCGGCCATGGCCCAGGATCAAGAGAAGTTCATCACCATCGGTACCGGTGGCCAGACCGGCGTCTACTATGTGGTCGGCCAGTCGGTCTGCCGCCTGGTGAACCGTCTGGAAGACGCCAACATCAAGTGCAACGCGCCCTCCACCGGCGGCTCGGTGGCCAACGTCAACGGCATCAAGTCCGGCGAGCTGGACATGGGCGTGGTCCAGTCCGACGTGCAGTACCAAGCCTACAATGGTACCGGCAACTTCGAGGGTGACGCCTACAAGGACCTGCGCGCGGTCTTCCGCGTCCACGGCGAGCCGCTGACCCTGCTGGCCCGCGCCGATTCCGGCATCGAGACTCTCGATGACCTGGAAGGCAAGCGCGTCAACATCGGTAACCCGGGCTCCGGCCAGCGCAATACCATGGAAGTGGTGATGGAAGCCAAGGGCTGGACCGAGGATACCTTCGCCCTGGCCTCCCAGCTGGATGCCGCCGAGCAGGCCGCGGCCCTGGCCGACAACAACGTCGATGCCATGGTCTATGTGGTCGGCCATCCCAACGGCTCCATCCAGGAGGCCACCACCACCGTGGATGCGCGCCTGATCCCGCTGAATGGCGAGGCCATCGACGGCATCGTCGAGGAGCATCCCTACTACTCCAAGGCGATCATTCCCGGCGGCCTCTACAAGGGCAACGACGAGGACGTCGAGACCTTCGGCGTGGCGGCCACCTTCGTGACCACCGCTCAGGCCGACGAGGAGATTGTCTACCAGACCGTCAAGGCGATCTTCGACAACTTCGACCGTTTCAAGCGCCTGCATCCGGCCTTCGAGAACCTCGATCCGGAAGAGATGGTCACCTCCGGCCTCTCCGCGCCGCTGCACGAGGGGGCCGCCCGCTACTATCGCGAGCAGGGCTGGATCGAGTGATCCGACAACCTGAGGTGATTTCACCTCGGTGAAGAATGCGCGGTCACCCGAGGGGGCCGCGCATTCTGTTTGGGATGCCCAAGGGCATCACCAGCAGGGGTTCCCAGGGCACACGTTACAGAGCAGGGCATGCTTATGACTGAGGACAACAAGAGGACCGCCGGGCACGAGGTCGACCTGGAGGATATGGTCGCCTCGACCGATACCGGGGCCCGCAAGCCGGCCGGGACGCCGGGCAAGCTGCTGGTCAGCATTGCCGCCGTCTGGTCGCTCTTCCAGCTGTGGATCGCGTCCCCGCTGCCGTTCATGATCGGCTTCGGGGTCTTCAACGCCACCGAGTCCCGTTCCATCCATCTGGCCTTCGCGCTCTTCCTGGCCTACATGGCCTATCCGGCGCTCAAGCGCTCGCCCCGCGACCGTATCCCCGTCCAGGACTGGGTGCTGGCGGCGGCGGCGGCCTTCTGCGGCGCCTACATGTTCATGTTCTACGAGCAGCTGGCCCAGCGCCCGGGCGCGCCGATCCTGCAGGACGTGATCATCGGCGTGGCCGGCATCCTGCTGCTCCTCGAGGCCACGCGACGGGCGCTCGGCCCGCCGCTTGCGATCATCGCCTCGATCTTCATCTTCTACTCGCTGGCCGGGCCCTACATGCCGGGCATCCTCTCCCACCGCGGGGTCAGCCTCTTCGGCCTGGTGAACCACCAGTGGCTGACCACCCAGGGGGTCTTCGGCATCGCCCTGGGGGTCTCGACCAGCTTCGTCTTCCTGTTCGTGCTGTTCGGTGCCCTGCTCGACAAGGCCGGGGCCGGCAACTACTTCATCAAGGTCGCCTTCTCGCTGCTGGGCCACTACAAGGGCGGCCCGGCCAAGGCCGCCGTGGTGGCCTCGGGCATGACCGGCCTGATCTCCGGCTCCTCCATCGCCAACGTGGTGACCACCGGTACCTTCACCGTGCCGATGATGAAGCGGGTCGGCTTCTCCGCCGAGAAGGCCGGTGCGGTGGAGGTGTCCTCCTCGGTCAACGGCCAGATCATGCCGCCGGTCATGGGCGCTGCGGCCTTCCTGATGGTCGAGTACGTGGGCATCTCCTACGTGGAGGTGATCAAGCACGCCTTCCTGCCGGCGCTGATCTCCTATATCGCGCTGATCTACATCGTCCACCTCGAGGCCCTCAAGGCCGGCCTGCAGGGGCTGGAGAGCAGCAATCCGCCCAAGCCCCTGGTGCGCAAGGTGATCGGCTTCCTTGGCGGCCTGCTGCTGATGATGATCACGGCCCTCGCGGTCTACTACGGTCTGGGCTGGCTCAAGCCGGTGCTGGGTGATGCCACTCCCTGGGTGGTGGCCGTGGGGCTGGCGGCGATCTATGTGGGACTGCTCAAGGTCGCCTCGCACTATCCCGAGCTGGAGCTCGATGACCCGGACACTCCCATCTACACGTTGCCCCAGACCCGGCCTACGGTGATGGTCGGCCTGCAGTTCATCCTGCCGGTGATCGTGCTGATCTGGTGTCTGATGGTGGAGCGCCTCTCGCCGGGGTTGTCGGCCTTCTGGGCGACGGTGTTCATGGTCTTCATCATCCTCACTCAGCGTCCCATCACGGCGATCTTCCGCGGTCGCAGTGACATGGCGGCGGATCTGCGCGAGGGTGCCCTGGACCTGTGGAACGGCCTGGTCACCGGTGCCCGCAACATGATCGGCATCGGCATCGCCACCGCCACCGCCGGCATCATTGTCGGCGCGGTCTCCCAGACCGGTGTCGGCCTGGTACTGGCCGACGTGGTGGAGATCCTCTCCATGGGCAACCTGATGCTGATCCTGATCTTCACCGCGGTGCTCAGCCTGATCCTCGGCATGGGCCTGCCCACCACGGCCAACTACATCGTGGTCTCGGCGCTGCTGGCCCCGGTGATCGTCCAGCTGGGCGAGCAGAACGGCCTGCTGGTGCCACTGATCGCGGTGCACCTGTTCGTGTTCTACTTCGGGATCATGGCGGACGTCACGCCGCCGGTGGGGCTCGCCTCCTTCGCGGCGGCCGCCGTCTCGGGCGGCGACCCGATCCGCACCGGCTTCCAGGCCTTCTACTACAGCCTGCGCACCGCGGCGCTGCCGTTCCTGTTCATCTTCAACACCGACCTGCTGCTGATCGATGTGACGTTCCTGCAGGGGATAGTGATCTTCGTGGTCTCGACCATCGCCATGCTGATCTTTGCCGCGGCCACCCAGGGCTTCATGATCGCCCGCAACCGCTGGTACGAGTCCATTGTGCTGCTGCTGGTGGCCTTCACCCTCTTCCGGCCGGGCTTCTGGATGGACATGATCCATGACCCCTACGAGTCGGTGCCGCCATCGCAGTTTGTCGAGGCGCTCGGCAGCGTCGACGAGGAGAGCGCCCTGCGCCTGCAGATTCGCGGCGAGGATGACTTCGGCGACCCGCTGACCACCTACATGCAGCTGCCGGTGCCGCAGGGCGAGACCGGCCAGGAGCGCCTGGAGAGCCTGGGCCTCGAGCTGATCATCGAGGACGGTCGGGCCGTGGTCGACATGGTGGCCTACGGCAGCCAGGCCGCGGACCTGGGCTTCGACTTCGACCAGGAGATCATCGAGGTGCTGGCCCCGGTGGACCGCTGGACCAAGGAGCTGATGTGGATCCCGGCCTTCCTGGTGTTCGGCCTGATCGTAGTGATGCAGCGTCGGCGGCGTGATCGCATTGCCGCCGCGGCGTCAGCCTGAAGGAGAGAGCGTCATGTACCAGAAGATCATGTTGCCGGTGGACCTCAACGAGGAGGCCTCCTGGACCAAGGCGCTGCCGACGGCGGTGGCGCTATGCCGCAGCTTCGGCGCGTCGCTGCATGTGGTGACGGTGCTGCCGGACTACCGCATGCCGCTGGTCGGCTCCTACTTTCCCAAGGACTTCGCCAAGAAGGCCCATGAGGCGATCTCCGAGGCCCAGCACGAGTTCATCCGCGAACACGTGCCCGAGGACATCACGGCCCAGAGCGTGATCGTCGACGGCTCCCCCTGGGAGGCCATCATCAAGGCGGCGAAGAAGCTCGAGGTGGACCTGATCGTCATGGCCTCCCACAACAAGCGCAAGTTCGCCGACTACGTGCTCGGGCCCAATGCCGAGCATGTCGTTCATCACACCAAGATCTCGGTGATGATCGTGCGCTGAGCGGGACCACCGTCTTGTGTCGTACCCGACGAACGCCTCCCCTCGAGGGGAGGCGTTCGTGCATGGGCATGCTGGTCAGCGTGGTGATGATGACCTAGGGCAAGACCCTGGCGTGACGCCCTGCACCGCCAGGATATTCTGCGTTGAGTGCCGGGATCCAACCCACCCTGCGAGGTTGGCTGTCGTCGTCTACATTGATCAGGTGTCAAGAGATGAAGGGCGCATGACGGCCGCGTGCCGGGATGTGACCTTGAACCGGCCCGGCAGCACCGGGACTCAACAGGCGGCAAACAGGGGTGTGA
Source organism: Halomonas sp. 11-S5 (assembly GCF_029889825.1). Lineage (NCBI taxonomy): Bacteria > Pseudomonadati > Pseudomonadota > Gammaproteobacteria > Oceanospirillales > Halomonadaceae > Halomonas > Halomonas sp. 11-S5. Next base: position 10,711 of record NZ_JARANW010000011.1, on the reverse strand, counting down.
TCATGAATGCAGCGACGTCAAAAGAGCATGGCAAGGGTGCTGCGCCCAATGTCAGGATCAGCATCCGGTCGGTGGGCATGGACAAGCCGCGAGCCTGGCTGGCAGCAGGGTTCGAGGATTTTCGCCAGGCCATGTCGGTCAGCCTGGCCTACGGCATGTTCTGGGTGGGGCTGAGTGTCGCCGTCACCGCCGGCGCTTTCACGCTGGGTCTCTGGCACTGGCTGCTGCCGCTGGTGGCCGGCTTCATGTTCATCGGCCCCCTGGTGGCGGTGGGTTCCTACGGCATCAGCCGTGCCCTGGAGGCAGGCCGTCCCCCCAACCTGGGCGATGCCTTCGGCGGCTGGAAGGGCCATGCGGGGCAGCTGGCGATGATGGGCGTGATGATGATGATCTTCTTCCTCGCCTGGATTCGCCTGGCGACTCTGCTGTTCGCGTTGTTCTTCGGCCTCGAGGCCCCCAGCCCCGAAACGCTCTACGCCTCGCTGCTGACTACCACCGATGGCCTGGTGATGCTGGCGGTAGGCACCGCGATCGGCGCCGTCCTGGCGTTCGGCGCCTTCACCATCAGCGTGGTGGCCATTCCGACCCTGATGGACCAGGATCTGACCTTCATGGAGGGCATCGAGGCCAGCATCCGTTCGGTATCGAAGAACTTCCGTCCGATGCTGTTGTGGGCGATGATCCTCATCGGCTGCGTGCTGGTCGGGGTGATGACCTTCTACATCGGCCTGGCACTGATCCTGCCGGTCCTGGGCCACGCCAGCTGGCACGCCTACGAGGACCTGGTGCGCATCGAGCCGGTGGAGGAGCTGAAGAGCTGACGCGATCTCCCCGTAAGTACTGGAAACCTCAGGGGGCGCTCGGCGCCCCCTGAGGTTTTTACAGGACGCTCTCCTGACCTCCGACGCCGAATCGCGTACGCTTGGAGCACCTTTCCCGTTCGCAGGAAGCCTGCCGATGCTGACCGGTATCGCCCTTCGTCCGCTCGTATTGCTGCTCTTGGCCCTGGTGCCGTTCTCCATCGCCCTGGCTGCGCCGCTACCGGCGCCCACCGGGAAAGTGCTGCTGACCCTCAGTGGTGACATCGCGCACGCCAATGTGGGCGACGAGGCGCAATTCGACCGGGCCATGCTCGAGGCCCTGCCGGCGCGGGTCATCGAGACCCATACGCCCTGGCATCGCGACAGGGGACGCTACCAGGGCCCGCTGGTCCTGGCCCTGCTCGAGGCGGTCGGTGCCGATGATGTTGAGCAGGTGCGCATCCGGGCGCTCAACCACTACGAGGCGGAGGTCCCGGTGGCGGATTTCCGGCGCCACGGCGTGATCCTGGCCATGACCCGCGACGGCGAGCCGCTGACTATCCGCGAGTACGGGCCGCTGTTCGTGCTCTACCCCTTCGACGACCGCCCCGAACTGCTCACCGAGGCCATCCGCTTCCGCTCGGTGTGGCAAGTCGAGCGGATCATCGTGCCCTGAGCCTGGCCGGCTGCGGAGGCCTGAATTGCTGCGCTATCCCCTGCGTCTCAAGCTGGGTGCCATCGCCGCCCTGGTGTTCTTCGCCGCCGCCCTGGTGGTGGTCGGCCTGGTGGCCTGGCGCCAGGACAGCCTGGCCGAGAGCGTGGGCGGGGATGCCGCCTGGCACGCCTACAAGCTCGACCGGGACACGGTGCAGCTGCGCAACTTCCTCATCGACCGCTCTGGCGAGTCGCTGCAGGCCCTGCGCCTGCGCTTCGAGCTGCTCTATAGCCGTCTCACCTTGCTGCAGGATGGCGACATCACCGAGCTGCTCGGCAACATTCGCGTGGCCGAGCAGCTGGTGCTGGAGATCGAGCGACACCTGCAGGCCCTGGACCAGCAGATTCGTGACCTCGAGCGCCTCGATGACGTCGCCCGGGCCAGCCTGATCCAGCGACTCGAGGCCCTGGGCGGCGTGACCGAGCGGTTAATCATCGCCATCAACGGCCACCTGGCCGAGACCACCACTCGGGAACGCGAGCGGCTGCAGACCCTCTATGGCGTGCTGCTGCTGCTGATCCTGGCCATGAGCCTGGCGGGTTCGCTGGTGGTCGCCTTCCTGTTTCGTGAGGCCCGCGACAATGCCGCCGCCCGGCGGGACCTGGAGACGCTGAGCCGTGAGCTGGAGGTCACCGCCCGACAGGCCGAGTTGGCCAACCGTGCCAAGTCGGAGTTCCTGGCCACCGTCAGTCACGAGATCCGTACCCCGCTCAACGGCGTCATCGGCATGAGCGACCTGCTGCAGGACCAACCGCTTCCCGACCGGGCGCGTCACTATGCCGACACCATCCATGACAGCGCCCGGTTGTTGCTCGAGTTGATCAACGACATCCTGGACTTCTCCAAGATCGAGGCCCAGCGCCTGGAGCTCGAGGCGCGCCCCTTCGCCCTCGGCGAGCTGGTCGATGGGGCCATCTCGCTGTTCGCGCCCCGCGCCGAGGCCCGGGGCATTCGCCTGGCGTGCGAGCTGGATCCCGGGCTGCCGCCGTATCTCGTGGGGGATGCCGGCCGACTGCGCCAGGTGCTGCTCAACCTGCTCTCCAACGCCATCAAGTTCACCGAGCAGGGCGAGGTTCGCTTGCGGGTGCAGGACGAGGGCGAGGGGCAGGTGCTGTTCGAGGTCATCGACACGGGGGGCGGGATCGCCTCCGGCCGCCAGGACCAGCTGTTCGAGCCCTTCCAGCAGGGCGACCCCTCCACCGCCCGACGCTTCGGCGGCACCGGCCTGGGGCTGGCCATCAGCAAGCGGCTGGTGGAGGCTCAGGGAGGGCGTATCGGGCTGAAGAGCGAGGTGGGCCACGGCAGCCGCTTCTGGTTCGTGTTGCCGCTGAGCGAGGCGGACAGCGGCGAGGCGGCGGAGAACGCGGTGGCGGCGGTCCCCGAGCAGCGTGTGGCCGATGCCGGGTTGCTGGTGGTCGAGGACAATCCGGTCAACCAGCAGGTCGCCCGTGCCATGCTCGAACGGCTGGGCTGCCGGGTCAGCGTGGCCGACTCGGCGGACGCGGCGCTCCGCCAGGCGGCCCGGGAACGCTTCGACCTGATCTTCATGGACGTGCAGCTGCCCGGCATGGACGGGCTGGAGGCGACGCGCCGGCTGCGTGCCCGCGGCGGCTGGTCGTCCGAGGTGCCGGTGGTGGCCATGACCGCCGGGGGGCCGGGCGGGGACCGGGCCCGCTGCCTGGCGGCCGGCATGAATGGCTACCTCACCAAGCCCCTGTTCCAGGATGCCCTGATGGCCACGCTGCAGCGACACCTGCGCCAGGGGGGGAGGACGTCCGGTGTCGGGCGTCCTGTCGTCACGGCGGGGAAGAATCCGGCCGGCCAGCCGCTGGAAGCCGCCACCCTCTCGGCACTGGGCGAGAGCCTGGGCGAGCAGGGACTGGCCGCCCTGATCACCCTCTTCCGGCAACAGGCGGCTGAGCACCTGGCGGGCCTGGAGCAGGCCGTGGCGGAGGCGGCGCCTCGCCGGGTCGAGTACCTCGCCCACCAGCTCAAGGGGGAGTCCTCGAGCCTGGGCGCGGTGAAGGTGGCCGGGCTGGCCACTCGGCTGGAACGCCTGGGCAGAGAGGGGCGGCTGGACGAGGTGGCGGTCGCGCTGGGTGCCCTGCATCGCTGCCTGGCCGTGACCCTGACGTCGCTGGAGGCCTGGACGCCGGGTGAGTGAGCCCCTCAGGCCCGGCTGGCGGCCCGCCCGGGAAGGCGCCAGCGCAGGTGGCGCGCGACCACCTGCAGGCCGGGCCGGTAGTCGCCCCGCGAGGCGGCGAGGGCACAGGCCAGGGTCAGGGTGGCGATGCGGTCATGGTCCTGGACGGCGGCGTTGACCGGCAGGGGCAGGAAGTCCAGCAGGCGGCTGTCGCCGAAGGTGGCCAGGCGCAGTGCTGGCGGCAGGCCGCCACCCTCTAGCAGCACGTCGAAGACCCCGTCGAGCAGGGTGTAGGAGGCGGTGACCAGGGCGTCGGGCATGCCGTGGCCATCGAGCAGCTCGCGCATCAGCCGGGCCCCCTCGACGCGGTCGTAGCGCTGAGCGCCGCAGGTGATCACCTCCAGCGGAGGATGGTCGGCCAGTGCCTGCTGGAAGCCGGCGCGGCGCTCGCGGCTGATCGACAGGGCCGGGACCGCATCCAGCCAGGCGATACTCGACACCCCGTCATCGAGCACCGAGCGGGTCAGCCACTCGGCGGCCTCGCGGTCGTTGCTGACCACGCTGGCGAAGTGGCGCGGGTCGAGGCCACGGTCCACGGCCACCACTGGCAGGCCGGCCGCCATCAGTTCGGCATAGAAGGGGTCCTCCATGGGCAGGCAGCTGGCAGTGATCAGCACCTCGCAGCGCTGGGCGCGCAGCGCCAGGGCCAGCTCGCGCTCGCTCTCCGGGTCGTCGTCGGAGCCGACGATCAGCAGCCGATAGCCCGCCTCTCGGGCACCGCGCTCGAGCCGCTTGGCCAGGCGTGCATAGCTGACGTTCTCCAGGTCGGGGATGATCAGCCCCAGGAGGCGGCTCGCCCCCCGACGCAGCGCGGCGGCCTGGGCGTCGACCCGATAGCCGTGCTGCGCCACCACGGCCATCACTCGGTCGATGGTCGCCTGGCTGATGCGCCGCCCCCGGGCCTTTCCGTTGATGACATAGCTGGCCGTGGTGCGGGAGACCCCGGCCTGGCGAGCGATTTCAGCGAGTGTCATGAGTGTCCTCGGTAACGGGTGGGGCGATTCTACGCCACTGACCGTGGCCGCCACCCCCTGCCAAAGTCGTAGTGTGTCGGCCTTGCCAACCAGTATGAATCGATTCAGCATGAATGACATCACAGGTGACACGATTCAGCCAGCAAGCGCATCGATCTCCGAGACGGCTGAGCGAGAGGCGACCACCGCCCGTCACCGAGCGAACAGGAGAAACCCATGTTGACCCTACGCCAGGACGATATCCTGCTCGATTGTCGGGCCGAAGATTGGCGCATGGCGCTGGATCATGCCGCCGAGGCCCTGCACGAGGCGGGCATGGTCGAGCGCGGTTACCGCGATGGCCTGCTCGACCGCGAGGCGCAGTCCTCGACCTTCCTGGGCAATGCCATCGCCATTCCCCACGGCACCCCCGAGAGCCGCCAGCACGTGCGCCGAACCGGTGTACGCGTGCTGCAGTTCCCGGACGGCATCGAGTGGCACGACGGCAACCGCGTGCATGTGCTGGTGACCATCGCCGCCCAGAGCGATGAGCACCTGGATATCCTGCGCCAGCTGACCCATGTGCTGGACCGCGAGGGCGTCGCCGAGCGCCTGGCTGCCGCCGGCTCCCGCAGCGAGATCGCCGGGCTGCTCTCGAAGGCGGTGGTGGAGGCGCGACTGGATGCCGAGACCCTCTGTCTGGGCTTTCCCGCCCGTGACCGCCAGGAGCTGGCGCTGGCCGGGGCGGCGCGCCTGCGCCAGGCCGGTTGCGTGGGCAGCGACTTCGTGGCCAGCGTCGCCGAACGCGCCCCCCAGGGGCTCGGCCAGGGGCTCTGGCTGGTCAGCAGCGATCGTGGTGTCGAGGTGCCGGCGCTGTCGCTGGCGACCTCCGACGCGGTCCTGGAGGAGGCGGGCGAGCCGGTGACTGGTGTCTTCTGCCTGGCCGCCCAGGGCGATGCTCACCGCGGCCTGCTGGAGCGCATCCTCGCCCTGCTGGACGCCGGTGTCGCACGCGAGCTGCACGGCCTCGATGCCGAGACGCTGCTGGCGCGACTCGCCGGCGAATCCGCCGCGGCCCGCACCCGCCCGGCCCGGGTGCTCAATGCCCATGGCCTGCACGCCCGGCCGGCCAAGCAGCTGGTACAGGTGGCGCGTGCACAGGGCCTGGCGATCCGCGTGCGCCTGGCCGACGGCGGCTTCGATGCGGTCTCGGCCAGCAGCCTGACCAAGGTGATCAACCTGGGCGCGCGCCGCGGGCAGCAGCTCATCTTCTCGGCCGAGGGGGAGGGGGCCGAGGCCGCCCTGGAGGCGGTCTGCAACGCCGTGGCCGAAGGGCTCGGTGAGCAGGTGCTGCCCTTCGACGAGAGCCGCGAGCAGACGGCGGCGGTGGTCGACGAGCCGGCAGCGGAGCCGCTGCCGGCCGACCAGCCCCACCCGGCCGTGGCCGCCTCCCCGGGGCTGGCCATCGCGCCGGTCTTCGTGCTGCGCACGCCGCACTTCGACTATCCCCAGCGGGCCGAGGATCCCGCCGCCGAGGTGCGCCGCCTCGAGCAGGCGATCCGCGAGGGCAGCGAGCAGCTCGAGGCCCTGGTGCGCGAGGCCCGTGGCGGTGAAGTCGCCCAGATTCTCTCCATGCACGAGGAGATGCTGGGCGACCCCGAGCTTTTCGAGGCCGCCCGGGAGCAGATCCAGGAAGGTCGATCCGCCGAGGCCGCCTGGTGGGACGCCATCGAGACCGCCGCCCACGCCCAGGAGATGCTCGCCGACCGGCTGCTCGCCGAGCGCGCCGCCGACCTGCGCGACGTCGGCCGGCGGGTGCTGGGTGTCCTCTGCCATGTCGAGCTCCCCGACCCGCCGGACCACCCCTACATCCTGGTCACCGACGATGTCGGCCCCTCCGATGTGGCCCGCCTCGATACCTCCCGGGTGCGCGGCCTGCTCACCGCCCGCGGCGGCGCCACCTCCCACAGCGCGATTCTGGCCCGGGCACTGGGCATTCCCGCGGTGGTGGGGGCCGGCAAGCGGGTGCTGACCCTGGAGGACGGCAGCGAGCTGATTCTCGATGGCGAGCGCGGTCGGATCGTCCCGGCCCCCTCCGCCGATCGTCGCGAGGCCGCCGAGCAGCGCCTGGCCGAGCACCGCCGCCGCGAGGCCGAGGCTTGGGAGGCGCGCTTCCAGGAGGCCCGCACCCGTGACGGCCACCGCGTCGAGGTGGCCGCCAACCTGGGCAACACCGCCCATGCCGCCGATGCCGTGGAGCGTGGCGCCGAGGGCGTCGGCCTGCTGCGCACCGAGTTCCTGTTCATGGCCCATGCCCAGGAGCCGGACCTCGACACCCAGATCGCCGAGTACCGCGAGGCTCTGGAGGCCCTGGACGGCCGCCCGCTGGTGGCGCGCACCCTGGACGTCGGCGGCGACAAGCCGCTGCCCTACTGGCCGGTGCCGAAGGAGGACAACCCCTTCCTCGGCCTGCGCGGCATACGCCTGGCTCTCACCCGCCCGCAGGTCCTGGAGACCCAGTTCCGCGCCATGCTGATGGCGGCGGCAGGCGGTCCTGCGGCCGGCGCTCCGGCGGCCGGCGTTCCAAGCAACGACAAGCCGCTGCGCATCATGCTGCCGATGGTCAAGGACGTCAGCGAGTTTCGCGCCGCCAAGGCGATCCTCGACCGCCTGCTCGAGGAGATTCCCGAGGCCGAGCGGACCACCGACGTCCAGCTCGGGGTGATGATCGAGGTGCCCTCCTGCGCCCTGCTGGCGCCGACCCTGGCCGCCGAGGTGGACTTCTTCTCGGTGGGGACCAACGACCTGACCCAGTACACCCTGGCCATCGACCGCGGCCACCCGGAGCTTTCCGCCCAGTCCGATGGCTTGCACCCGGCGGTGCTCAAGCTGATCGAGATGACCGTTGCCGCCGCCCATGCCCAGGGCAAGTGGGTCGGGGTCTGCGGGGAGCTCGCCAGTGACGCCGTCGCCGTGCCGGTGCTGGTGGGACTCGGCGTCGACGAGCTGTCGGTCAGCGCCCGCCAGGTGCCGATGGTCAAGGCGCGGCTGCGCGAGTTCGACCTCGAGGAGGCCCGCCGCCAGGCCGAGCTGGCCCTGGCCCAGGCCACCAGCGAGGCGGTTCGCGACGCCCTGGAGGTGCGCTGATGGCCCGCATCCTGACCCTCACCCTCAATCCCGCCCTGGACCTCTCGGTGAGCCTCGACAGCCTGTTGCCGGGCGAGGTCAATCGCACCCGCGAGACGCACCTCGCCGCCGCCGGCAAGGGCGTCAACGTGGCCCGGGTGCTGGTCGCCCTCGGCCACGAAGTCAGCGTCTCGGGCTTCCTCGGCGCCGACAACGACGGCCCCTTCCTGCGCGCCTTCGAGGCCCTGGCGGTGGAGGACGCCTTCATCCGGGTGCCCGGCGAGACGCGGATCAACGCCAAGATCGCCGAGGCCGACGGACGGGTCACCGATATCAACGGACCGGGCGCCACCATCGGTGCTGATGCCTGGCAGCGCCTGCTCGACGGGCTCGACGCCCGCGCCGCCGACCCCCGGCGGCGTCCCGAGGCGGTGGTGATCGCCGGCAGCCTGCCGCCGGGAGTGTCTCCCGAGGACCTCGCCGACCTGGTCGCCCGCCTGCGCGCGGCCGACCTGCCGGTATGGGTCGACACCAGTGGCGAGGCCCTGGGAGCGGCCATCGAGGCACGCCCCTCGGCGGTCAAGCCCAACGAGCAGGAACTGGCCGCCTGGGCAGACACCTCGCTGACCAGCGCCAACGCCCGGCTCAAGGCAGCGCTCAGGCTCTATGCTCACGGGGTCGAGGAGGCGCTGATCTCCGCCGGCCCCGAGGGCGTGCTCTGGGTCAGCCGGCGCGGCGCCTGGCAGGCGCTGCCGCCGCGTCTGGATGTCGCCAGCACCGTGGGTGCCGGCGACACCCTGGTCGCCGCCATGCTGCACGGCGTGCTCTCGGGGCATCCCCCCGAGCAGGCGCTGCGCCTGGCCACGGCGCTGTCCGCCGAATCCGTCCGCCATGTCGGCGTGGGTGACCCCCACGCCCCGGACTTCCCGCAACTCCAACAACAGACTCGCGTTCGTCGTCTCAACGACGTCGATGCGGGGGGAGCTCTCGCATGAACACCATCATCATCACCGCCTGCCCCAGCGGCATGGCCACCACCTTCCTCGCCGCCCGCCGCCTCGAACAGGCCGCCGAGCGCCTCGGCTGGCAGACCCATGTCGAGATGCACGGCGAGCTCGAGCCGCACACCCCGGTCAGTGCCGAGGCCATCGCCGCCGCCGATCTGGTGGTGGTCGCCGCCGATCACGTGCCGGTGCCGGAGCGTTTCGCCGGCAAGCGCCTGTTCCGCGCCTCCATCGACCAGGCGCTGCCCGACCCGCGTGCCTTCCTCGAGCGCGCCAGCCGCGAGGCCAGCGACTTCCAGCCATCGGCGCAAGAGGCCACCCCGGCGGCGCCCGCCGGCAACCCCGACGGCGCCCGACGCGACGGCGCCCGAAAGATCGTGGCGGTGACCGCCTGTCCGACCGGCGTGGCCCATACCTTCATGGCCGCCGAGGCGCTGGCCGAGGCGGGCAAGTCGCTGGGCCACGAGATCCGCGTGGAGACCCAGGGGTCGGTGGGCGCCCAGGACCAGCTCACCGACGAGGAGATCGCCGCGGCCGACCTGGTGATCCTCGCCTGTGACATCGAGGTCGACCCGACCCGCTTCGCTGGCAAGCGCGTTTACCGCACCTCCACCGGCAATGCGCTGAAGAAGCCGAAGCCGACCATCGAGGCGGCCCTCGAGGAGGCCGAGGTGGAACAGGCGGGCGGTGGCGCGTCGTCGGGTCAGGGCGAGGCGAAGAAGGGGGCCAAGGAGAAGGGCGTCTACAAGCACCTGCTCACCGGGGTGTCCTTCATGCTGCCGATGGTGGTGGCGGGGGGCCTGCTGATCGCGCTGTCCTTCGTGTTCGGCATCGAGGCCTTCAAGGAGGAGGGAACCCTGGCCGCGGCGCTGATGCAGATCGGCGGGGGCACCGCCTTTGCGCTGATGGTGCCGGTGCTGGCCGGCTATATCGCCTATTCGATCGCCGACCGCCCGGGCATCGCGCCGGGGATGATCGGCGGCATGCTGGCCTCGGAGATCGGCGCCGGCTTCATCGGCGGTATCCTGGCCGGTTTCCTGGCCGGTTACGTTGCCAAGGCGGTCGCCCAACACGTCAAACTGCCCTCGAGCATCGAGTCCCTCAAGCCGATCCTGATCATCCCGCTGATCGCCAGCCTGTTCACCGGTCTGGTGATGATCTACGTGGTCGGCGAGCCGGTGGCGGCCATCCTCTCGGCGCTGACCACCTTCCTCGAGAACATGGGCTCGGCCAACGCCGTGCTGCTGGGCATCCTGCTCGGCTCGATGATGTGCTTCGACATGGGCGGGCCGGTCAACAAGGCCGCCTACACCTTCGGCGTGGGGTTGCTGGCCTCGGAGACCTATGCGCCGATGGCCGCCGTGATGGCCGCGGGCATGGTGCCGGCGATCGGCATGGGCATCGCCAGCTTCGTCGCCAAGGCGAAGTTCTCCGAGCCCGAGCGCGAGGCGGGCAAGGCCTCCTTCGTGCTCGGGCTGTGCTTCATCAGCGAGGGCGCCATCCCCTTCGCCGCCAAGGACCCGCTGCGGGTCATCCCGGTGTGCATGGTCGGCGGGGCGATCACCGGTGCCATCTCGATGCTGGTCGGTGCCAAGCTGATGGCGCCGCATGGCGGCATCTTCGTGCTGCTGATCCCCAACGCCATCAGCCCGGTGCTGCTGTATCTCGCCGCCATCGTCATCGGCTCGCTGGTGACTGGCCTCGGCTATGCAGCGATCAAGCGCGGCGGCCAGGCGGTATCCGTGAGCGCCACCGCCTGAGCCGTCGGGCGGACAGGCTTTTCAGATAACAAGAGGTCAACCATGTTCCAGCTCACCCGCAGCGTCACCTGGCAGGCCCTCAAGGGCCTGCAGGAGACCACCGCCAACGACCGCATCCGCGATTACTTCGCCGCCGACCCTAAGCGCTTC
>NZ_JARANW010000010.1:0-104329 GCF_029889825.1 Halomonas sp. 11-S5 | reverse complement strand
ATCGATCTGATGAGGCGAATAGCCCGCTATTTAACGAATCAGATCGAATGAAGTTGGCCGAAAGACCGGTTCTCGCAGTAGATCAGCGTTAAGTCCGACAGGCTCCTAGACAGTCAGTTGTTACTTCATTCCTTCGAACAATCGAGGGTTGTAGATCTGAGTGACGGTTTCGACCAGCCGGATATTTCGAGCTTCAGGATGCAGCGGATTCACCACGGCCATTTCATCAAGGCCGCCAGCGGCGCAGCTGGGCACTTGGAAGATGAGATTCTTGTTCGCGGCGAGGAAATCGGAACCCAGGTGTTGTGTGCATGAAGGGTGGGGGAACTGATCCCAGCCCTCGGGCAGGTCCGACAGTTCTCCGGTTTCGATTGCCTTGGTGTCGACCTCGTAGATCCCGAGTACCATGTCTTTTGGCACCTGCCGGGGATTCAAGATGTAATTCCCCATTTCCAGCATGACGACCGATGCTGACAGACCGAAGTACAGCACGGGATGCCCGGCGCGATTCCAGCGTCCGCCGTCGCGGTAGCTGCCACCCTGACCGGACAGGTCATGTAGGTAACGTTCTTTCGTGATTCGGTATAGCTTCATTCAGCTGAACTCGCCGGACTCGATCTTTCCGAGCACATCTCGCACCATGTCTCGCCCGGCGAATGTATCGAACAGATCCACGGGCCGGGATCCGCCAAGCGCTCGCACCTCGCTGTGCAGCCACTCTTTAGCGATCTCCTGGTCGCCGAACACTCTAGCGGCCTCGACGTAGATCTTTAGCGTATCGAGGATTTCCTCAGTCTGAGCGCGCCCCAGGGCCTTCTTTTTGTACAGCCGATGCAGATTGCCCGAGTCGGTCTCCAGCAGCCTCACAAAGACATCCCTGTCACCCTTCAGGATATTCACCGCCTTTTGCAGCATACGGCCCGACAGACCTTCCCTGACGGCCCTGATAAAGGCCACTTGGTTGGTGTACACCTCTCGGGGCAGGCCGATATCAGCCAGCATGCGGGTACCGGCGTTGTCGCTATCCTGCTCGATGATATCCATTGCTACCTCCTCGTCCGATTCGGCATATCGCCAGCGGACTGTATGACAGTGCTCAGCATGCGTCAAATTGACGTCATATGCACATCATTATGACCCCGTCTCTCCATCTCCCCTGATCTACCCGATCTTTCCTAGCCCTCCCCATACCTCCAACAACCCCGCCATGCCATCAACCCGCCTCATTCATGAGGGTGACACCGAGCTTCTGACCATCTTCGATACCACGGCGGGCAATTCGGGCACGAATGTGCCGGATGCGACAGGTCCGGCGGCAACGTCGTGCATCCTAGACCTTGTCTGCATGCAGCGTGCGTGGACGTTGCCGTAGCGTCCACGCCGTCCCGCCAGGGGCAGACGGCATCCAGCTTCACGCGCTGAGTCGGTACCTGGCGGCAGCGACGCTCTTTTGCCTTGGTGTCGAGAGGCGCTAGCCTGCTCGGCACCCAGCTGACCCTGGCGGTGCGCGACGGCCGCCCGGTACTCGGCACCTGGCAGGGGCTCTGGCTGGGGGAGCATCGGGACCACGGCGGCTCTCGACGGCTGATCGCCACCCTCAACGGGGCCTGATCCACCAGGCGCCGTGCCGTCAGGTTTCCTGGACTCGCCTTCTGTTCACTAGTGCGGCGAGGGGAGGGGGCGACCCGGATCAGCAAGTGAAGCAGGCGGCCGGATGAGCCGACTGGCGTCAGGGGCAGGTGTCGCCAATCATCATTTCGGTGGTCATGACCCTGGACTCGGCAGGTTCCATCCCGAGGATCATGCGCGCGGCGATGCGGCCCTTCTCGGTGCTGTCCTGGCGGATGGTGGTCAGCCGGGGAGCACGATACTGCCCCTCGGCGATGCCGTCGAAGCCGGTCAGCCGCAGGTCCTCGGGGATACGCAGGCCGCGCTGCTCGGCGAGTGTCACCACGGTCAGGGCGATGCGGTCGGACATGCACAGCAGCAGGTCGGGGCGTTCGGCGTCCGGCAGGTCGAGGATCGCCTCGATCACCGGGGTGCAGACCTCGAAGGTGTTCTCCTCGATGTTCCACATCGGTACCTCGGCCGGCTCGATGCCGGCCTCGGCGAAGGCTCGCTGGAAGCCGGCGAGGCGGGCCCGGGTGATGGTGCGCTCGGCCGAGAGCAGCGCCTGGTCGTCGCCGATGCGACCGTTGCAGGGCTGCTCGGTCAGCCGCAGGTTGATCACCGCAGGACGTCGTGTTGGCACCTTCAACGCGTGGCGGGCGATGGCGTAGCACGCCGGCTCGTTGTCGACGTGCACCGTGGCGTGGTCCTCGATATCGAAGTCCACCGCCACCAGGGGGCGCTCGGGGGGGAGGTCGGAGAACAGCTTCAGGCTCGGCATCAGGCCATAGATGATGAAGCCGTCGGCAATGCTCGAGGCGCCGGGGACGCTGGCGGCGTTCTGGCGCCCCGAGAGCAGCAGCAGGGTGTGGCCGCGGGTGTCGAGTACCTCGGCGATGCCCGAGAGCAGCTCGCTGGAGACCGCATCGTTGAGGCTGTAGGTCAGGCTCTCGGCGAGGATCACGGCGATGATCCGCGAACGGCCCGTGCGCAGGCTGCGGGCCCTGGCGTCGGGGCCGCTGTAGCCCAGGCGCCGGGCCTCGGTGAGGATATGCTCGCGCAGCTTCGGCGAGAGCTGGTCGGGCCGGTTGAAGGCGTTGGAGACGGTGGCGGTGGAGACGCCGAGCTCGCGGGCCAGGTCCTTGAGGGTCATGCGACGGGGCAGAGGCACTTGGCGGCTGACTCCATTACGGTCAGGGTGGACTGGAACGATTTAGTTAGCAGCCTAGCATGGCCCGGCAGGGTCAGGGTAGCCACCCGAGGCGCGCCCCGGGCGGCCGTTCTAGAACGTCGGCTCGCGGCGCCGTCAGGCCGCGCGCCGGCCCGAGGCGATCTCCAGGGTCCGGTCCTCGGAGTCGAACAGGTGCACATGCTCGAGCTCCGGCACCAGGGAGACCCGCTGGCCGATCTCCCAGCGGCTGGGTGCCTCGCTGCGGTGGATCAGCAGGGTGTCGCCGGCCCTGGGCTCGAGGTAGACGTAGACCTCGTTGCCCAGGTACTCGACGTTGACGATCTCGAAGCTGTTGTCGCCGTCGGCCTCGGCCAGGCGCAGGTGCTCGGGGCGCACCCCCATCGACAGCTCGGCACCGGCGGGCTGGCCGCTGGCGTCCTGGGGCAGGGCCAGCTCGCCGAGGCCCGGGGCCCGGACCCGGCAGCCCTCCGCGTTGCCGCCGAGCAGCTCGGCCGGCATGAAGTTCATGGTCGGTGAGCCGATGAAGCCGGCGACGAACCTTGTCGCCGGCTGCTGGTAGAGGGTCTGGGGGCTGCCGACCTGCTCGATGCGGCCGTCGCGCAGCACCACGATCTTGTCGGCCAGGGTCATCGCTTCCACCTGGTCGTGGGTGACGTAGATCATGGTGGAGCCCAGGCGGTGGTGCAGACGGGCGATCTCGTTGCGCATCTGCACGCGCAGCGAGGCGTCGAGGTTGGAGAGCGGCTCGTCGAACAGCAGGATGCGCGGCTCCCGGGCCATGGCGCGGCCCATGGCCACCCGCTGGCGCTGGCCGCCGGAGAGTTCCTTGGGCTTGCGATGCAGGAGCTCCTCGAGCTGCAGGATACGAGCCGTGGCCATCACGCGCTCATCGACGGTCTCGTTGGCCATCTTGGCCAGCTTGAGGCCGAAGGCCATGTTCTCGTAGACCGTCATGTGCGGGTATAGGGCGTAGGACTGGAACACCATGCCCACGCCGCGCTCGCGGGGCGGCAGGTCGTTGACCACGTCGTCGGCGATCCTGAGCTCGCCGTCGCTGATCGACTCCAGCCCGGCGATCAGGCGCAGTAGGGTCGATTTGCCGCAGCCCGAGGGGCCGACGAAGACCACGAACTCACCGTTGCCGACATGCAGGTCGACATCCTTGATGATATGGGTGCTGCCGAACGTCTTGTTGAGCTTTTCCAGGGTCACGCTTGCCATCTTGCGACTCCTAGCCGGCCTCGGGGCCGGCCCTTGTTGTGTGTTGTCAGTGGTCGAGGGCCAGGAAGGCCGCCTGATAGGGCGGCAGGGTCAGGGTGTCGCCATCGAGTGCCGAGACGAAGCCGTGCCCCTGAAGCGGGATGCCGGGCTGGGGCAGCATCGTGCTCAGGGTCCTGCCGCCGAGGTTGAAGAGGCACAGCAGGCGCTCCTGGGCGCTTTCGCGCACGAAGCCGAGCAACTCCTCGCCGACGTCGACCAGGGTGAGGTCGCCGTCGACCAGCACCGGATGCGCGGCGCGGAAGGCCAGCAGCGTGCGGGTGGCGGCGAGGGGCGAGCCGGGGTCGGCCTGCTGGTTTTCGACGGCCAGCGGCAGGTGGCGCTCCTCCACCGGCAGCCAGGGCTCCACGGGCGAGAAGCCGCCCTGCGGGGCCTGGCGCCAGGGCATCGGCGTTCGGCAGCCATCGCGGCCCTTGAACTCCGGCCACAGCACCTTGCCGTAGGGGTCCTGGATGCGCTCGAAGGGCACCTCGGCCTCGGGCAGGCCGAGCTCCTCGCCCTGGTAGAGGCAGACGCTGCCGCGCAGCGAGAAGAGCATGGCCAGCATCACCTTGGGGTAGGCCACGGGGTCTTCGTCGGCGCCCCAGCGGGAGGCGCTACGCTCCACGTCGTGGTTGGAGGTCGCCCAGCAGGGCCAGGCGTCGCCGGCCAGGTGCTGGAAGCGTTCGATCACCTCGCGGATATAGGCCGGCGAGTGGGGCGCATTGAGCAGGTCGAAGGTGTAGGCCATGTGCAGCTTGTCGCCGCCGGCGGTGTACTCCGCCATGCGCTCGAGCGGGTTGTCGTCGCCGATCTCGCCCACCGTGGTGGTGCCGGGGAACTCGTCCATCAGCGTGCGCAGCTCGCGCAGGAAGTTCAGGTTCTCCGGGCGGCTGATGTCGTGGACATGGCGCTGCCAGGTGTAGGGATTGGCATCCGGCGCGCCCAGGGTCTTGGGACTGCCCGCCGGCACCGGGGGGTTGTCGGTGAGTGCGGCGTCGTGGAAGTAGAAGTTGACCGTGTCCAGGCGGAAGCCGTCGACGCCGAGCTCCAGCCAGAAGCGCATGTTGTCCAGTTGTGCCTGTCGGACGTCCGGGTTATGGAAGTTGAGATCCGGCTGGCTGGTCAGGAAGTTGTGCAAATAGTACTGGCGGCGGCGCGAATCGAAGGTCCAGGCCGGCCCGCCGAAGATCGACAGCCAGTTGTTGGGTGGCGTGCCGTCGGGTTTGGGGTCCGCCCAGACATACCAGTCGGCCTTGGCGTTGGTGCGATCGGCGCGGCTCTCCTGGAACCAGGGATGCTGGTCCGAGGAGTGGCTGATCACCTGGTCGATCATTACCTTCAGGCCCAGCGCGTGGGCCTTCGCCAGCAGGGCCCTGAAATCCTCCAGGGTGCCGAACATCGGGTCGACGTCGCGGTAGTCGCTGACGTCGTAGCCGAAGTCGAGCATCGGCGAGGTGAAGAAGGGCGACAGCCAGATGCCGTCCACGTTCAGGCCGGCGACATAGTCCAGCGTCTCGGTGATGCCCGCCAGGTCGCCGATGCCGTCCGCGTTGCTGTCCATGAAGCTGCGCGGGTAGATCTGGTAGATGACACCGCCGCGCCACCAGGTCAGGTTGTCTTGCATCTTGGGTTCCTTGGATGTCATGAGGTCAGCCCTTGACCGCACCGGCGGTGAGCCCCGAGACGATGCGCTTCTGGAAGATCATCACCAGGATCACCAGCGGCACGGTGACGGTCACCGAGGCGGCCATGATCGGTCCCCAGGGCAGCTCGTGCTGGCTGCCGCCGGAGATCAGGGCGATCGCCACCGGCACGGTGCGCTGGTCGTCGGTGAGGGTGAAGGTCAGGGCGAAGAGGAATTCGTTCCAGGCGGCGATGAAGGCCAGCAGGCCGGTGGTCGCCATGGCTGGCCACATCAGCGGCAGGAATACCTTGGTGATGGTCACCCAGGGGGTGGCGCCGTCCATGATCGCCGCCTCTTCCAGCTCCATGGGCAGCTGCTTCATGAAGGTGGTCAGCACCCAGACGGTAAAGGGCAGGGTGAAGATGGTGTAGCTCAGTATCAGCCCGGCCGGGTTGTTGTAGAGGCCGAGCCCGCGGATCACCTCGAAGAGCCCCGAGAGCACCGCCACCTGGGGGAACATCGAGACCCCGAGGATCACCAGCATCACCGTGGTCCGGCCGCGGAAGCGGACCCGGCCCAGCGCATAGGAGGCGGTGATGCCGAGCAGCAGGGCGATGAAGACCACGGAGAGCGAGACGATGATGGAGTTGAAGATGGCGCGCACGAAGCTCTTCTGGGTGAAGATCTGCACGTAGTTGCCGAAGTCCACCGTCGACAGCCAGAAGTCGACCCGGAACAGGTCGCCGGAGGGCTTCAGCGAGGTGATCACCGCGTAGTAGAAGGGGAAGATCGCGTAGACCATCACCACGGCGATCAGGGTATAGAACCCGACCCGCTTGGCGAGCTTGATCAGCTGATACTGGTTCATTGGTCGACTCCCAGTTGGCGGCGGCCCAGGTAGAGGTAGATCACCACGGCCAGGGCGATGATCAGGAACAGCATCGTCGAGGCGGCGCTGCCGTAGCCGACGTCCTGGAACTCGACCAGCTGTTGGCGGGCGTAGATCGACATGGTCATGGTGCTGGTGGAGTTGGAGGTCAGCACGTAGATCACGTCGAACACCCGCAGGGCATCGAGCAGGCGGAAGATCACCGCCACCAGCAGGGCCGGGGTGATCAGCGGCAGGGTCACGCGGAAGAACACCTTGACCGGGTGGATGCCGTCGACCTCGGCGGCTTCGTAGCAGTCCTTGGGCAGCATCTGCAAGGCGGCCAGCACCAGCAGCGCGACGAAGGGGATGGTCTTCCAGACGTCGACCATGATCACCGCCCACATGGAGTAGCTGGCGCTGGCGGTCCAGGCGATGGGCGAGTCGATGATGCCGATCGCCATCAGCAGGTGGTTGATGATCCCGAACTGGTCATTGAGCATCCAGGCCCACATCTTGGCCGAGACGATGGTGGGGATGGCCCAGGGGATCAGCACCGCGGCGCGTACCAGCATGCGGCCCTTGAACTCGGCGTCGAGCAGCAGCGCGACGATGATGCCGAACACCACCTCCAGTGATACCGAGACGACGCTGAAGTAGAGGGTGTTCCACACCGATGTCCACCACACCGGGTCGGTCAGCAGGCCGTACCAGGCCCCATCCTCGAAGACCAGGTAGTTCTCGATACCGATGAAGGTGGCCCCGGCGGTATCCGACAGCGAGGCATCGGTGAAGCTGAAGTAGAAGGTGCGCAGCAGGGGCCAGCCGGCGACCAGCGCCAGTGCCACCAGCATGGGCAGGAGAAACAGCCAGGCGGCGCGGACCCGCTGGCGGCGTACCTTGGTGCCGCGATAGCCCGCCTGGGGGGAGCGCGAAGCAGAACGCACCGCCTGCGGGGTAGGCTCGGTTACGGGAGTCGACATGGGGACCTCCTGGGTTACCAGCGGCGGCGCTTGATGCGCGAGAGTTCGCTATCCACCTGGGAGACGGCCTCTGCGCCGCTCTGGTCACCGGAGAGCACCTGGTGCACGGCGTTGAAGAAGCTGTTGCTCACTCGGCCGTAGTTGTCGCCGGTGGGGGCGGAGGGGCGTGCCACGGCATTGGTGAAGGTGTCGTAAAGGGTGCCGAAGAAGGGCACGGCCGCCAGCACCTCCTCGTCCTCGTAGAGGGAGGCCAGGGTGGGATTGTAGGCGCCCTCGATGGCACGGCGCTTCTGCTCGGCCTCGCCGGTCAGGAAGGCCACCAGGTCGGCGGCGAGCTCCGGGTTCTCGGTGTAGCGGGACACGGCGAGGTTCCAGCCGCCCAGGGTGGCGGCGCTCTCCTTGCCCTCGGCGCTGGGCAGCTTGACCACGCCGACCTTGTCGCGCACGTTGCTGTCCTCGCTCTGGGCCAGCGACCAGGCATAGGGCCAGTTGCGCATGAACACCGCATTGCCGCTCTGGAAGATGCCGCGGGCCTCCTCCTCGGTGTAGTTCAAGGCGCCTTTCGGCGAGATGTTGCCGATCCAGCTGGCGGCGAGGTCAAGCGCCTCGGCGGCACGTTCGTTGTCGATGGTGATCTCGCCCTCGGCATCGACGATGGTGCCGCCACCGTAGCTGGCGATCCACTCCAGGGCGTTGCAGGTCAGGCCCTCGTAGGCGCGGCCCTGGAAGACGTAGCCCCACATCCGGTCATTGCCGGCCTCGCGCTCGGCGGCCTGAATTTCGGTGGCGATCTCGGTCAGCTCTTCCCAGGTCTCGGGGGCCTCGACGCCATGCTTCTCGAGCAGGTCTTTGCGGTAGTAGAGCACCCCGGCATCGGTGAACCAGGGCATCGCCACCAGGCGGCCGTCGATGGTGTTGTTGGCGACGATGGTCTCGAAGTGGCCCTCGGCGGCGTCCTCGCCGAGGGTCTCGCCGAGGTCGAGCAGGTGGTTGGCCAGCAGACCCGGCCACACCACGTCGATCTGCATCACGTCGATGTCGCTGGACTGCGCGGAAAGAATCTGCTGATAGAGCGACAGGCGCTCGGTGGAGGAGTTGGGCGTGGAGACGATATCGACCTCATGGCCGGTCTTCTCCTCCCACGCCTCGACGCCCTGCTTGCACAGGGTGAGCTCGGCGCCGACGGCGCCACAGGAGATGGTCAGGTCCGCCGCCTGGGCCTGGCTGCTGCCGGCGGCAGCGCCGGCCAGGGCGATGGCGGAGATCAGGGTCTTCTTGAACATGCTGGCTTCCTCGTCGCTTGTTGTTGTCGCTGTCAAGTTGTTGTCGCTGTCTTAGTGTGAGGGCCGATTGCGACATGTCACTCGTAGGTGCTGCCGCCGTTCGCTCTCTCACGACTTAAACGATTAAGATCGCGGCTGACACAGTTAGCCGGCGCTTAAGGCGGAGTTCAACCGCGACTTTGGTCGCACGTGTCGGGGGTCAGGCGACCTCGTGGCCGCGGGCCGCCTCCAGCAGGGTGTACCAGTCACGGCGCGACAGGGAGAGCTGGGCCTCGTCGCGCAGGGTCGTGATCCGTGCCGGGTCGAGGGTGCCGATCACCGGCACTGGCGAACCCGGCAGGCGGCGCAGCCAGGCCAGGGCAACGCCGGCGGGACTGACACCATGGCGGTCGGCGAGACGTCCCAGGGCCTGGCCGGCGGCACCCTGGAACAGGCTGCCGCCATCCAGGGGCGACCAGGCCAGGGGCGAGAGGCCGTCCCGGCGCAGGGCATCGAAGTCGCCGTCGAACAGTGGCGCCGACCGGGTGAGGGAGAGCTGCAGCTGGTGGTGGGTCAGCGGATGGGGCAGTGCCGCCTGCAGGCGGCGCCACTGTTCGGGCAGGAAGTTGGAGACACCCAGCGCGGCGACCTTGCCGGCCCGGACGGCATCGTCCAGCACCCGGGCGGTGGCCTCGGCCTCCATCAGCGGGTCGGGACGATGGATCAGGAAGAGGTCCAGCCGCTCGACCCCGAGTCGCCCCAGGGCCCGGTCGATGGCGCCGGCAAGCCACACCGGCGAGCTGTCGTAGTGCTTGGTATCGCCGGGTGCCATCAGGATGCCGGCCTTGGTGACCACCCTCACCCGGGCGGCGAGGCCCGGCCGGCGGCGCAGGGCCTCACCGAACAGCCGCTCGTTGTGGCCGTCGCCGCCATAGATGTCGGCATGGTCGAACCAGTCGAGCCCCTGGTCGAGGCGCGCCTCGAGCCAGTCGGCCAGCCGCTCGGGCGCCTGCAGTTCGGGGCGCTCATGCAGGCGCATCATGCCCAGCATCAGGGAGAGGGGAGAGTGTCCGGGTGTCATCGCGTGTCCTCGTCTTGGTGTCGATGGGGCAGGGTATGTCATGGCAAGGATTGATTTGTAGTTTTATTACCTTAAAGGCACCGAGTTCCTGCCCGATTCTTAGACATTGGTCGTAATATTACAAAATACTTTTTGTGGCCGCGGCCTGAATCGATTAAGTTCCGGCAGGTATTTCGCGCCGGGGTGACGCTCCGGCCCCGGGGGACTCCCCACCCTTCGTGATGACCATCCGTCGCGACAACAACAAAGGACGAGAACGACAATGCACACTGTCACGCTCAAGAAGCCCCTCGCCATCGCCATCGCTTCCGCCAGCCTGGGCCTCGCCGGGATGGCCGGTGCCGACACCCACTCCCTCGAGGAGCGCCTCGCCGACCTGGAAGCGCGCATCGCCGCCGCCGAGCAGCGGGCCGATGCCGCCGAACAGCGCGCCAAGCTGGCCGAGCAGCAGGCCGAGGGTCGCCTGTCACAGGATGAGGTCGAGGAGCGCCTGGCCAGGGTCGAGCGCCAGGCCAGCGGCGAGGAGGGCTTCTCCTTCAACGTCTACGCCCGCTCGGGCCTGCTGATCGGCGAGGATGGCAAGAGCGAGGAGGGCGGCCCCTACGTTACCCCGGCCGGCTCCCTGGGCGGGGCTGTCGGACGCCTGGGCAACGAGCCGGACACCTACGCCGAGGCCGTCTTCAACTACAAGATGCGCTTCGATAATGGGGCCAAGGCCCATTATCGGACGATGATCGCCGACGGCACGACCACCAGCAACGACTGGACCGCCGCGGAGTCCAACCTCAACGTGCGCCAGGTCTATGCCGAGTTCAGCGACCTGCCGAGCTTTACCGGTGCCTTCGAGAACGCCTCCATCTGGGCCGGCAAGCGCTTCGACCGTGACAATTTCGATATCCACTGGCTCGACAGCGATATCGTCTTCCTCTCCGGCACCGGGGCGGGGATCTACGACATGCAGCTGGCCGACAGCTGGAAGTCCAACTTCTCGCTCTACGGCCGCAGCTTCAGCGACTTCCCCGTGACACGCGAGTCGCCGGGGGATGACAGCGGCGACACCGACAACCTGATCCTGACCTCCAACAACTACTTCGGCAACTGGCAGTGGATGGTCAACGGCATGTCCGCCGCCGACAACGAGGAGCGCGATATCGGCCAAGGCCAGGAGGCCGCCGAGTCCGGTTTCCATACCATGGTGGCCTACCATGGCGACAGCTTCTTCGGCCTTGGCGAGGGCAACTTCAAGGCTGCCGTGCTGCACGGTCAGGGCCTGGGGGCCGAGGTCAAGGGCATCGGTGCGCGCGGTGACCTGACCGAGGATGCCACCGCGACCCGTCTGGCCCTCTATGGCACCACCTATGTGGCCCCCAAGTGGCGGGTGGCCCCGGCGATCCTCGCCGAGACCAGCGAGGACCGCTATGTCGACGGCGACCAGTACGACTGGGCGACCCTCAACGTGCGCCTGGCCAACGAGCTGACCCAGAACTTTGAGATGCAGTACGAGGCCAGCTACCAGTGGATGGACCTCGACCCACAGGGCCTCGACGGTCGCACTGCCGTCGAGGGGGACTACACCAAGCTGACTATCGCCCCGACCTTCAAGCCCCAGGTGGGCGGCTTCTGGCAGCGGCCGGAGATCCGCCTGTTCGCCTCCTGGAGCGATTGGGACGAGGAGCTGAATGGTTATATCTTGAACGATGCTACCGACGATAACGGTAACGATATCTCGGACTCATTTGGTCAGCCTGACTTTACCGGCAGCCAGTGGACCTTCGGCGTGCAGACCGAAGTCTGGTTCTGATGGCAAGGGCCCGGCGCCGGCCGGGCCCTGCCTGCTGTTTCGATGCTTGCCCGCGGCGTGATGGCCGCGGGCTTTTCTCGTCTGCCGCCCGGGCAGTCATACTGGGTAACGTGCCCATCATCTTCCCTGCGGGAGTCTCCCATGCCGCTGATCCAGGAAAAGCTCGCCGCTCCCCCGCTGCCGTCCACCCTGGTAGCCCGCCCGCGCCTCAACGACCACTTCATCCTCGACGAGCGCATTCGGCTGCTGGTGGTGCAGGCGCCACCGGGCTACGGCAAGAGCACCCTGCTGGCCGAGCGGCTGCCGGCCCTGGAACAGTCTGCTGCCTGGCTGCGCCTGGATGGGCGCGATGACGCGCCCGACCGCTTCGCCGGCTATTTCCGTGCCGCCCTGGCGCGGCTGTGCCGCGAGCTGGGACTCGAGGTGGGGCTGGCCGAGGGCGGCGCCCTGATCGACGGGGTGGAGGCCTGGCTCACCGCCCTGCCGGACAGCGCCCTCCCGGGACGCCTGGTGATCGACGAGTTCGAGCATGTCCGCCATCCGGAGATCCTCGAGGCGCTTGGCTACTGGCTGCGCCACCAGCCGGGCTGGCTGACCCTGACCCTGGTCTCGCGCACTCGCCCGGCCCTGGGCCTGCCGGCGCTGCGTCTGCGTGGTGAACTGGAGGAAGTCGGCCACGATGAACTGGCCTTCGACCTCGAGGAGGCCCAGACGCTGTGCACCGAGCAGCTCAGCTTTCCGCCCACCCGGGTCAGCCTGGAGCAGGCGCTGCGCCGCACCGAAGGCTGGGTGATGGCACTGGACTGGCTGATCCAGCGCACCACCACCCGGGCCGGCTTCGACAGCTTGCTGGAACGCCTGGGCGGCAGCCACCCCGACTTCGTCGCCTGGTTCGACGATCTGCTGGAGACCTGTCTCGACGAACCCGACCGCCGGCTGCTGTTGCAGCTCGGCGTGCTGGAGCGCTTCTCTCCGACGCTGGTGGCGCGCCTGCTGGAGGGAGAGCGAGTTTCCCAGCGGCTCGAGGCCCTGGAGGGGGCCGGCCTGTTCCTGGAGCGCTGCGACCCTCACGAGCAGTGGTTTCGTTTCCAGCCGCTGTTTGCCGGTTACCTGCGCTATCGCCGCCACGCGCTGAGCCTGGCGTCCCAGCGTCAGCTGCATCGCTGTGCCAGCCAGGCCTGGCTGGCGCTGGGCGATCCCGCCCTGGCCCTGGCCCAGGCCATCGAGGCCGATGATCCCGAGGGGCTCATCACGCTGGTGGAGGCCCAGGGCCCCCAACTGCTCGCCCATGGCCACTTTGCGCTGCTGGCGCGGGCCCTGGCGACGCTCGGTGAGACATGCCTGTGCGCTTCGCCGCAACTGACGCTGCTGCATGGCTGGGTGTCCCACGCCCAGTTCCAGTTCGACCGCACCGCCCAGGCCATTGGCTGGATCGAGGCCCAGCTCGAGGAGCCTGCCTGGCAGGAGCTGGCCGCCGAGTTCGCCACCCTGCGCGCCCAGCTGGCGATCAACCAGGGCGACGCCGAACGGGCCGCGCCGCTGGCCGAGCAGGCGCTGACCCAACCCGCCCGCTACCTGGCCGCCACGCCGGTGTCGGCCGGTGCGATCCTCTGCGAGGCACGCTTCGTCCAGGGCCGACTCGAGGAGTCGCTGGCGCGGATCCACGAGGTGGAACGTGAGGCGAAGCGCATCGGTGATGACCAGCTGATGCTGTGGGCGCTGTGCCACCATTCGGAGACGCTGGTCGCCCAGGGCCGGCTGCAAGCCGCCTATGACACCCAGGAGCGGGCCTTCGCGCATATCGAGCACAGCGGCCTCGACCGGCTACCGGTCGCCGAGTTCCTGTATCGCATCCGCAGCCAGCTGCTGTGGGAGTGGCACCGCCTGGACGAGGCCGAGCAGGCGGCCCTGGCCGGCATCGCCCTGCTCGACCGCCAGGGCGAGCGCTGGACCCTGCAGTGCCATGTGAGCCTGGCCAAGGTCGCCCAGGGCCGCGGCGACCAGGCGCAGTGTGCCGACCACATCCGCCGCATCCGCAAGATACTCGCCGACGGCGACTATCACATCGACTGGCGGGCCAATGCCCACGCCACCCTGCTGGCCTGGTGGCAGGCCAACGACGACCGCGATGCCGTGGCCCGCTGGCTGCAGGAGGCGCCGCCCGCCGAGCCCGACACCGCCAGCAACCACTTCGCCCAGGCCAACGTACGCAATCACGCCCGGGCCCTGATGCTGCTCGGCCGGCCCGACGAAGCCCGAGGGCTGCTGGAGGCCCTGGAGACCCAGGCCGCGCGTTTCGGCCTGGTCACCGACGCCAATCGCAACCGGCTGTGCCTGGCACTCCTGGAGTGGCAGTACGGCCATGAGCCGGCGGCACTGGATCACCTGGCCGCGGCCATGGGGCTGGCCTCGCGAACGGCGCTCACCGGCAGCTTCCTGCGCCTGGGTCAGCCGCTGTCCGCCATGCTCACCCGCCTGCTCGAGACCCATGAACTAGACGAGCTGGCCCGGCGTCGCGCCGAGCGGTTGCTCGAGCTGGCCGGCCGTCAGCGCGACTTCGGCCGTGCCGTGCGCCTGATGCTCGACGAGTCGGTGATCGCCGACATCGTCGCCCGCCCCGACGTGCCGGAGCTGATCCGCACCTCACCCCTGACCCGTCGCGAGTGGCAGATCCTGGGGCTGATCCATGCCGGACTCTCCAACGAGCAGATCGCCGAACAGCTGTCGGTGGCGCCGACCACCATCAAGACGCATATCCGCAGCCTCTATCAGAAGCAGGGTATCCGCCGCCGGGAGGAGGCCATCGCCCTGGCCGGCGATCTCCTCGCCCGTATCCAGGGGGAGTAGGAAGGCGCCTCCTCCCCCCGCCTACGCCTGTCGCCCAGCCCGCGGGAGGATTTCTCCCGCCGGCCCTGCCGCCACCATGAGCGTGACGCTTTTCCCGCGGTATCGGCCTGCCGATACCGCGATTCACGACAAGGACCCGGCACATGACCACAGACACTTCCCAGTACCTCGGCCGACAGGGCGCCGACTGGTGGCGCGGCGCGGTGATCTACCAGGTCTATCCGCGCAGCTTCATGGACGCGAGCGGCGACGGCATCGGCGACCTGCAGGGCGTGATCGACCGGCTCGACTACATCGCCTCGCTGAATGTCGACGCCATCTGGCTGTCGCCGTTCTTCACCTCGCCGATGCTCGATTTCGGCTATGACGTCAGTGACTATCGCGACGTCGACCCGATGTTCGGCACGCTCGAGGACTTCGACCGCCTGGTGGAGGCCGCCCATGCCCGCGGCCTCAAGGTCACCATCGACCAGGTGCTCTCCCACACCTCCGATGCGCATGCCTGGTTCCAGGAGAGCCGTAAAAGCCGCGACAACCCCAAGGCCGACTGGTACGTGTGGGCCGATCCCCGGCCCGATGGCGCCCCGCCCACCAACTGGCAGGCGATCTTCGGCGGCTCCGCCTGGCAGTGGGACACCCGGCGCTGCCAGTACTACCTGCACAACTTCCTGGTCGAGCAGCCGGACCTCAACTTCCGCAACCCCGAGGTGGTCGAGGCCATCCTCGGCGAGGTGCGCTTCTGGCTGGAGCGCGGCGTCGACGGCTTCCGCCTGGATGCGGTGAACTTCTGCACCCATGGCGCACTCAAGGACAACCCGCCCCGGGAGGAGATCGCCGCGGGGTTCATCGGTGTACGCCCCGATAACCCCTATGGCTACCAGCAACATATCCACGACAAGACCCAGCCGGAGAATCTGGCCTTCCTCGAGCGGCTGCGTGCGCTGCTCGACGAGTACCCCGGCACCACCAGCGTCGGTGAGGTCGGCGACGACGACTCCCTGGGGGTGATGGCCGAGTACACGCAGGGGGGCAAGCGCCTGCACATGTGCTACTCCTTCAACCTGCTCACCGAGCAGGCCGACCCGCACTACCTGCACGCCACCCTGGCCGAGATGGAGGCCCGCATCGGCGATGGCTGGCCGTGCTGGGCGCTGGGCAACCACGACGTCACCCGCCTGGCCAGCCGCTGGAACGCCGAAGGCAACGCAGCGGCGTTACGCCTTTACCTGGCCTTCCTGCTCACCCAGCGCGGCAGCGTCTGCCTCTACCAGGGCGAGGAACTGGGCCTGACCGAGGCCGAACTGAGCTTCGAGCAACTGGTCGACCCCGCCGGCATCACCTTCTGGCCGGCCTACAAGGGCCGCGACGGCTGCCGCACCCCCATGCCGTGGCAGGCCGACGCCCGCCATGGGGGCTTCTCCAGGTCCGAGCCCTGGCTGCCGGTGCCCGACGAGCACCTGGGGCTGGCCGTGGACCAGCAGGAGCGGGACCCGGATTCGCTGCTCAACGCCACTCGCGCCTTCCTGGCCTTCCGTCGCCGCCAGCCGGCGCTGGTCAAGGGCGACATCGCCTACCATACGGTGCGTGACGAGGTGCTGTGTCTCGAGCGACGCCATCCGGCGAGCGCCCCCGGCCAGCGCCTGCTGGTGGCGCTGAACTTCGCCGGTGAACCCCGCGAACTGCCGGCCCCTCGCGCCGCGCGCGCCCTCGAGGAGGCCCCGGCGATGGTCAACGGCCAGTGGCAGGACGGCACGCTGCGGCTACCGGCCTATGGCATCGCCATCGCCCGCTGCACCACCGATTCGGAGGAAGCCTCATGGGACATCTGACACTGAGCGGCATCGGCAAGGACTACGACGGCGTCGAGATCTCGCGGGACATCGACCTGACCATCAACGACGGCGAGTTCGTGGTGTTCGTCGGCCCCTCGGGCTGCGGCAAGTCGACCCTGCTGCGCATGGTCGCCGGGCTCGAGGACATCACCCGCGGCGAGATGTGCCTGGATGGCGAACGGATCAACGAGATTCCGCCCCAGGAGCGTGACATCGGCATGGTCTTCCAGTCCTATGCCCTCTACCCGCATATGACGGTGGCCGAGAACATGGGATTCGGCCTCAAGCTCGCGCGCACCGACAAGGCCGAAACCCAGCGTCGTGTCGACCACGCCGCCGAGATCCTGCAGCTGACCAGGTTGCTCGAGCGCAAGCCCAAGGACCTCTCCGGCGGCCAGCGCCAGCGGGTGGCGATCGGCCGCACCCTGGTCAAGGAGCCGGCGGTGTTCCTGTTCGACGAGCCGCTGTCCAACCTCGATGCCTCGTTGCGGGTCGAGATGCGGGTGCAGATCGCCGAGCTGCACAAGCGGCTCAATGCCACCATGATCTACGTCACCCACGACCAGGTCGAGGCGATGACGCTCGCCGACCGCATCGTGCTGCTGTCGAGCGGGCGCATCGCCCAGGTCGGCGCGCCGCTGTCGCTCTACCATTTCCCGAACTCCCTCGAGGTTGCCGAGTTCATCGGCTCGCCGCGCATCAATACCCTGCCGGTGACGGTGGTCGACCCGGGGCCGCGACGCACCGGCGTGCGTCTGCCCTCCGGCGAGACGCTTTCCGTGGCGGTGGACGGGAGCGGCCTCAGGGCCGGTGACACCGCGACTCTGGGGATTCGCGCCGAGGACTTCGTCGCCCCCGAGCAGGGCGAGGCCCGGCTGACGGCCCGGTTGATGGTGGCCGAGAAGCTCGGCTACGAGACGCTTGCCCACCTGCAGGTCGAGGGTGCCGAGGGCACCGTGACGCAGCGCCTCGACGGCCTGGCCCACCTCGAGGAGCACCAGATCGTCGACCTGGACCTGGCCGGCGACCACTGCCACTTGTTCGGCCCCGACGGCCAGGCCTGCCCGCGTCGGGTAGAGATCCCCGGCATCGCCCACTGAGCGACAGTCAGCCCTGCCCACTCCCGCCCCGGTGCGCCTTGCGTCCGGGGCGTCTTGATTGCCATGGCCTCAGCCGCGGCATGAAAAAACCCCGGCGGATGCCGGGGAAGCGGGAGTCCCAGAAGGGACGAGGAAGTCCGGGCGGGGGCTCAGCCCTTCACGCCGCCGGCAGTGAGCCCGCCGGCGATCCAGCGCTGGCACAGCAGGAAGGCCAGGGTAATGGGCAGCCCTGAGAGCACCGCCGCGGCGGCGAAGTCACCCCAGCGCTGGTTGTGCTCGGCCAGGTACTGCTGGGCGCCCACCGCCAGGGTCAGCTTGTCCTCGTCGAGCAGCAGCACCGAGGCCATGGGGTACTCCATGATCGACATGATGAAGGCGAGGATGAACACCACCATCAGGATGGGCACCGAGAGCGGCAGCAGGATGTGCCGAAAGGCCTGCCAGGTGCTGGCGCCGTCGACCATCGCCGCCTCCTCCAGGGAGCCGTCGATGGACTCGAAGTAGCCCTTGATGGTCCAGATGTGCAGTGCCACCGCGCCCAGCGAGGCGAGGATCAGCGCGCCGTGGGTGTTGAGGCCCAGCCAGGGCACCAGCTGGCCGAGGCGATCGAACAGCGCGTAGAGCGCCACCAGCGAGAGCACCGCGGGGAACATCTGGAAGATCAGCATGCCCTTGAGGATGGGTGCCTTGCCCGAGAAGCGCATGCGCGCGAAGGCATAGGCGCTGGTGGTGGAGAGCGCGAGGATCATCAGCGACGACGCCACCGCCACCTTGATCGAGTTCCACAGCCACAGCATCACCGGGAAGGGCGGCTGGACGACGCTGCCGTCGGCACGCTCCCAGGGGATGCCGAAGGCCAGTGCCCAGTGCTCCAGCGAGAAGCGTTCGGGGATCAGGCTGCCGGTGGCGAAGTTGCCCTCGCGGAAGGAGATCGAGATCACCAGCAGCAGCGGGAACACCACCAGGCTGACGAAGCCCAGCAGGGCGAGATGGGCACCCAGCTTGCGGGCACGGATCGAACGGGGTTGAACCATGGCCATGAGACGACTTCTCCTTAGACTTTGACCTTGGACAGGCGCAGATTGAGCCACGACAGCCCGACCACCAGCAGGAAGATCAGCGTGGCGATGGCGGCCGCCAGACCGAATTGCTGGCCGGCATCCTGGAAGGCGATGCGGTAGGTGTAGCTGACCAGCAGGTCGGTGGTCCCCGCCGGGGTGCTGGCGCCGAGGATGTCCGGCTTGCCGCCGGTGAGCAGGGCGATCAGCACGAAGTTGTTGAAGTTGAAGGCGAAGGCCGCAATCAGCAGCGGCGTCAGCGGCTTCAGGATCAGCGGCAGGGTGATGCGCAGCATGTTGGTCAGCGACCCGCCGCCGTCCACCGCCGAGGCCTCGTAGAGATCGCGGGGAATCGACTGGATCAGCCCCATGCACAACAGCAGCATGTAGGGGTAGCCGAGCCAGGTGTTGACGATCAGCAGCATGCTGCGGGCCATTGCCGGGTCCGTGAACCAGGTGGGACTGATGCCGAACAGGTTCTCGAGGATCAGGTTTATCTCGCCGTGGTTCTGGTTGAACATGCCCTTGAAGATCAGGATCGAGATGAAGGCCGGCACCGCATAGGGGAGGATCAGCAGGGTGCGATAGAGGGCCTTGCCCTTGAGCTGATCCCACTGCAGCAGCGTGGCGAGCACGAAGCCCACCGCCAGGGTGAAGACCACCGTCAGGCCGGCGAAGACGAAGGTCCAGACGAAGATCTGCAGGAAGGGCCCGCGGATGTCCGGGTCGGTGAAGATCTTGGTGTAGTTGTCCAGCCCCACCGCGACCGGCCAGCCGGGGGTGAGGCGCTCACCGTCCTCGGTGACGAAGAAGCCGGTCTCCTGGTCGGGGGTCAGGGTGGTGCCGTCGCGCAGGTCGGTCAGGCTGCCGTCGGGGTTCGCTTCGAAGCGCGGCAGCATCGGCGCAAAGCTGCGCAGCCCTGCCATCTTGAGCTCGGTGCCCTCTGGCGTCACCAGGGTCAGGCGCTGCAGGCGATCACGCTGGGCGATGACCTCGCGGATGCCCAGCGCCTCGCCGGATGGGGCCGCCTGGGTCGGCTCGACCGCCAGGGGTTGCCCTTCCACGGCTTGGGCCAGGGGCTGGGACACCAGTTGCCTTACGCTCTCCCGGTCGCCGGCCCCCTTGGCGTCCAGATACAGGCGAGTCCGATTACCGTCACGGACCAGCTGGAAATCGAAGGCCTGGCCCTCGGCCTGGTAGGTCTGGCCGAGGAGCTGGGCACGCACCCGCTCTTCGCTGAGCAGGTTGCTCGAGCTGTAGTTGCTGAAGCTGATGCCGATGGTATAGACCAGCGGGAAGATCACGAACACACCCATCCCGGCCAGCGCCGGGAAGATATAGCGGTGGCTCATCAGCTGGCGCTTGCCGAAGACGATCGCCAGTGAGGCGCCCAGCACCAGGAACAGCAGCGAGAACATCCACTGGCCGCGCAGGTGGAAGGCCACCACCAGCCACAGGGTGGCGAGCACCAGCAGTGCTGTCAGGGCGCGCAGCGCCCAACGGGTATAGCGTTCGGCGGGGTAGCGGGATCGATGGCGCGGCAAGCCGCGCGAGGCGTTGGTCACAAACATGGGGTCACCTGCGGTCTGCCCCGGCCCGGCCGTGGTTCATGGCCGGCCAGGACGGGAAGGCTAGCGTTACTCGATGGCGGTGCGGATGCGCTCGGCGGCGGCGTCCAGCGCCGCCTGCGGTGACTGGCGGCCGCTGCCGATGTTCTGCAGCGCTGGTTCCATGGCCGACCAGAAAGCACCCATCTCGGGAATATTGGGCATCGGCGAGCCGAGCTCGGCGTTCTCCAGGGTGGCGGCGATCCGCGGGTCGGACTCCAGCTCCTGCTGATAGGCCTTGTGGGCCACGGCGCCCAGCGAACCGTCGTTGTTGAAGGTGCGCAGGCCCTCCTCTTCGAGCAGGTAGCTCTCGAGGAACTCGGTGGCCAGGAAGTCGTTGGGTGAAGCGGAGTTGATCATCGCCGCCATCACCCCGAACATCGGCTTGGCCCGCTCGTCACCGACCCGCGGCAAGAGGGCCACGCCGAAGTCGATACCGCTCTTCTCGAGGTTGCTCCAGGCCCAGGGGCCGCTGATCATGGCCGCCACCTCGCCCTGGTTGAAACGGGTATCCGTCACGCTGTAGTCGGTGCCCTCGGGCAGCACGCCACTGTCGATCAGTTCGCGCAGACGCTCGGCTCCCGCCACCGCGCCGGCATTGTTGACGCCGATGTCGCGGGTGTCGTAGCCGCTGTCGCTATGCTGGAACGAATAGCCGCCATTGGCGGCCAATAGGGGCCAGCTGAAGTAGGGCTCACCATAATTGAAGAGGATCGCTTTCTTGCCTTCCTTGGCCAGCTCCGCATCGAGCCTGGCGAGCTCGTCGAAGCTCTCGGGGGGCGTCTCCACCAGGGCCTTGTTGTAGATCAGGCCCAGCGACTCCACCGAGATGGGATAGCCGTAGGTCTCGCCGTTCCACTCGACGGCGTTCCAGGTGAAGTCGAAGTAGCGATCGCGGTAGGTGTCGGAGGGCGCAATGGACTTGAGCAGCCCGCTCTGGGCCCATTCCCCCATGCGGTCGTGGGCGAAGATCACGATGTCCGGCCCCTGGCCACTGCCGGCGGCCTGCTGGAAGCGGTTGGTCATGTCGTCGGGGTGGACGATGTCGATGGCGATGCCGGTGTCGGCCGTGAACCGCTCGGCCACCTCGCGGATGCCCTGGGGCCCCTTGTTGTCACCGATCCAGATGGTCAGGGTGTCGTCCTCGAAGGCCATGGCAGGCAAGGCGGCCCCGGCGCTCAGGGTGGCGGCCAGTAGCGGGGTGAGGAAGGCGTGGCGTCGTGTCATGGGTCGCGACCTCGTATTGTTGTGACGTCTCGGGTGGCCCCCGCCCCGGACGAGCGGCACGGGGAGCGATAACCCCTAGCCTCGTCAATCCGGCTGGTGGCGTCCTCCTCCCCGGGGGGCACAGGGGTGGCGTATGGCTGGGGCGTACCTCGCCACGGAACGTCGAGGCTCGAACGTCGAGGCTCGAACGAAAACGCCCGGCACGAGGCCGGGCGAATCGGGGTGGGAAGCGGGAGGAGTCGTCAGTCAGCGGCACCGTCGCCCTTGTCCTTGCGAACGTTGCCGCCCTTGTCCTGGCGGCCATGCCGGGAGAGCACCGCACGCATCTCCTCGATCTGCTCGTCGCTGAGGATCTCGGTGAGCACTTCCTGGTGCTCCTCGCGCAGTTCACGCATGGCCTCGCGACGCGCCTGGCGGGAGTCGACGTCGCGCTCGCGCAGCGCCTGCATGTCGGCGTAGATCGCCTCGCGGGCCTCGCGCAACGCCTCGCGATCGGCGTCGGAGAGTTCCCAGCTGTCGACCAGCTCGGTCAGGCGCTGCTGCATCGCCTCGCGTCGCTCGGCGCGCTGCTCCTCGCGCATTGCCTGACGGGCGGCCTCCAGCGCTTCGCGCTGCTCCTCGCCGAGGATCTCGTCCATGCGCTGGCGGTGCTCCTCGCGCAGTTCGCGGACCGCCTCGCGGTGCTCGCGACGGGCCTCCTCCAGGGCCCGGCGGGTCTCCTCGTCGAAGCCGGCACGATCGAAGAGGGCCTGTCGGCGTTGCTCGTGCTGTTGGCGATGTTCCTCGTTCCCGCCCTGGTGCCTGCCCTCGCCACCGGGAGCGGCGCTGGCGGAAAGCGCCAGGGGGGCGATGGCGATGGCGAGCAGGGCGGGAGCCAGCAGGGTACGGGTGAGTGAGCGGGTCATGGCGGTTCTCCTTGGGGGCCTCGTCGGGCCTCGGGTTGACGCTGCCAGTCTCGTCGCCGGGGGTGCAAGCGGCTTGCAGCGAGGGTGCAAAGGTCGTGCATCCGCCGGGGGCTCACTCCTCCGGCTGGTACTTGTAGCCAACGCCATAGACCGAGCGGATTACCTCGCGCTCGGGCCAGGTCTCGGCGATCTTGCGGCGTAGCTTCTTGACGTGGCTGTCGACGGTGCGCTCGGAGACGATGCGGTGGTCGCGGTACATGTGGTCCATCAGCTGCTCGCGGGTAAAGATGCGCCCGGGGGAGTGCATCATCACCTTCAGCAACTGGAACTCCACCGCGGTGAGGCCCAAATCGTGACCGTCGGCCAGGGCCCGCCAGCCCGCCTCGTCGAGGACCAGGTCGCTGCCCCCGGGGGCGGGCGAGGCAGCGGCCCGGCTGCGGCGCAGTACGGCCTTGGCACGGGCCACCACCTCGCGGGGGCTGAAGGGTTTGCAGATGTAGTCGTCGGCGCCCAGCTCCAGGCCCAGCAGGCGGTCGACCTCCTCGACCCGGGCGGTCAGCATGATGATCGCCATCGCCGGCCAGCGCTGGCGGATCTCCCGGCACAGGGTCAGGCCGTCGGTGCCCGGCAGCATCAGGTCGAGCAGCACCAGCTCCGGGCGCGTCCGGCAGGCTTCTAGCCAGGGCAACACGGCATCGCCATGCGCCAGGTGGTGGCTGGTGAAGCCGCTGCCCTGCAGGTAGTCGGCGACCAGGCGGGCGATCTTGGGTTCGTCCTCGACGATCAGGATCTGGTCCTGATCGGTGTCCGGGATGCTCATGCGGCGTTCTCCCTGAGCGGGTGGTCCTCGATGGCGGGAAAGGTCAGGGTCCAGCATAACCCGCCGAGCGGCGAGGGGGCGGCCTTCATGCGCGCGCCGTGGGCGCGGGCCAGGGCAATGGCGATCGAGAGTCCCAGGCCACTGCCGCCACTGGCGCGGTTACGCGATCCCTCGACCCGGTAGAGCCGCTCGGTGAGCCGCGGCAGTTCGGGCTCGGGCACGCCGGGGGCGCTGTCCTCCCAGGTTACCCGCACCTGCCCCTGGTGGGCTGCCAGGCGCACGCGCAGCCGCCCCGGGGCCGTGGTGTAGGCGCAGGTGTTGTCGATCAGGTTGTTCCACAGCTGGCGCAGGCGCAGGGTGTCGCCGCGGATCCAGGCCGGCCCCGCGATCTCGCACTCCAGGCGGATGCCGCTGTCGCCGAGCCAGCCGCTGGCCTCGTCGAGGCGCGCGGCGAGGCTCTCCGCCAGGTCCAGGGGCGCCAGCTGGACCTCCAGGGCGCCGGCATCGCTCTGGGAGAGCAGGCGGAGGTCGGCCACCAGGCGCTCCAGCTGGCCCACCTCCTGGGCCAGCGAGTGCAGGTTGTCCTGGTCCAGGGCGCGGATGCCGTCCTGCATGGCCTCTATCTCGCCACGCAGCACCGCCAGCGGCGTGCGAAGCTCGTGGGCGATATCGGAGACCCAGCGGCTGCGCGCCTCGCGACTGGCCTCCAGGGTGGCGGCCAGCACGTTGAAGTCGTGGGCGAGGCTCGACAGCTCATCGCGGCCGCGCTCCGCCAGGCGGGTGCTGTAGTCGCCCTCGGTGAGGCGCCGCGTGGCCCTGGCCATGCCGCGGGTGCGCCGCCCCAGCCACCAGGAGAGGCCACCGGCCAGCAGCAGCGAGGCCAGCCCGAGGGCGGCGACGATGATGCCCAGATTGCGCTGCTGGCGGGAGAGGAAGATGCGGTCCATGCGCGCCATCAGCTGCTGGGGCGGGCGGTAGCCGAGCATCCCGACCCGCTCGCCGGCGCTCTCGATCGGTAGCCAACGCAGCTCGGCCGCCTCCTGGTCGCTGTCCGGGGGCAGGCCGATCACCGGCAGGCCGGTTGCGTCGTGGAGCACGAAGTCCTTGGGGTCACCCAGGCGCCGCTCGATGCCCTCCGGTGGCGGCGTGTCGCCGGGCCACAGCTGGTGGCGTACCAGGCGGTGCCAGGCGCCGGGCGACTGGCGCAGCCACTGCCAGTCGCTACGGCCGGCCCACTCCTTGCCGAGCCCCTCGGCCAGAGTCTCGGCGCGGCGGGTCTGGGTCTGGTCCAGGTATTCGATGAAGCCCTGGTCGAGGCTGCGTGAGACCGCCAGGAACACCAGTCCGGAGATGGCCACGTTGACCACCAGGATGATCGCGAACAGCTTGATGCCGAGCCGCGAGACGGCCGGGCGGGGGAGGCGTGGTGAGTGCATGGACGGGCTCCAGGAGCGGGGGCCGGCGAGGGCATGACGTATTTTCACCGCTCGGCGTGCAGCCATCGGTCAGGTTCTGTGCAGGTAATGTGCAGCTTGAGGTCAGCCTCGCCGACGCTGCCCTCGCCGGCAAGGTCGGCGGCGGTCACGGCGCGAGTCGGTCAAAGCGAGAGCAGGAAGAGAATCAGCGGCGGTGACAGCAGCGAGAGGAGAAAGCCGCTGACCACGGCCACCGGCACACAGGACACGCCCCCGTGCTGCTGGATCACCGGCAGGGTGAAGTCCATGGCGGTGGCGCCGCCATAACCGATCGCCAGGGCGGCATGGCGGCGGATCAGCAGCGGGATCAGTACGAAGGCGAGCAGTTCCCGTGCCAGGTCGTTGAAGAAGGCCACCCCGCCCATCAGGGGACCCAGCTGGTCGCCGACCAGGATGCCGGAGAGCGAGTACCAGCCGAAGCCGGCGGCCAGCGCCAGCCCCTCGTTCCATCGGAGGTCCAGCAGCGGCGCCGCCAGCAGGCCGCCGACCAGCGAGCTGGCGGCGAGGGTCAGGGCGATGGCCAGGCCGAAGCGGTTAAGCACGATCTGGCGCAGCGGCATGCCGGAGTTGCGCAGTTGGCAGCCGATCAGCGCCAGCAGGAGGTAGAGCACCCCTTCGGCCAGGGTCTCGGCCGTGGCGAACAGGCCACTGCCGGTGAACCACTCCAGCAGCAGGCCGAGTACCACGCCGGCGACCACCACCGCCACCAGCGCCAGCGAGCCGGCCATGGCGGCCCACTTGCTGGTGGGCGCCCCCGCCAGCACCCTCGAGGGATCGGCGATGAGGCCCAGCCGGCGCGATAGCCACCAGAGGGCCGCCAGGTTGCAGGCCGAGATCACCGCGAACAGCACCATGGCCTGACCGCCCAGGCGCGAGAGCTGGCCCGCCAGGTCGTCCAGGCCCGCCAGGCTCACCCCCATCAGCAGCAGGATCACGTAGATCGAGGCGTTCACGCCGCGGTTGATCAGCGCCATCAGCCGGGCATCCCCCACCGGCACCAGGTAGCCCAGCACCAGCGGCAATAACACGATCACCAGACCACTCAGCATGGCGACTCCCTTCCCGCCCAGGGGCCGCCAGGGGCGGCCGAAAGCCGCCTACTCTAGTCAATTTGCCTTCGGGGAGGAAGCGAGCTCGGCGCTGGAGAAGGTCAGGTCAGTCAAGGTCAGCCGGCTTTTTCGCTTGCCGTCGCGGTGGTACTCCATGGCCAGCAGCAGGCCCGGCACGCCGGGGTGGAAGCTGAAGACCATGCGGCGATCGGGGGCGTCCGGCTCCGTGACCTCCACCCTGACGGCCTCGAAGCGCCCGGCGGGCAGCTCGAGCATGCGGCGGTCCAGCCGGCGGTAGTTGATCCGCTCCTCGCGACCGCGGTGGTCGAGGTAGCGCAGCCGGCAGGGCGAGGCGCAGTCGTCGGCCACGGCTCGCCGGGAGAGGCTGAACAGGGCGGTCTGGCGGTCGGGCAGCCGGGCCAGCGTCTCTGCGTCCAGTTCGTAGTCCTTGCCGATGCCCAACAGCCTGTAGCCGCTGGTGTAGTGCAGCGCGCGAAGGTCAGCGCTGGCGATGAAGCGGCTGCGCTCGTGGCCCCGGGCCACCGCGATGGCGGCCCGCATGTCGCTCTGCCAGTGCGTGCCGTCACGACTCAGGCGGTGTTCCACGGTGGTGCTCGGCCAGCCGGCGACCTCGAGGCGGTAACGGGCATCGAAGGGACGCGGCTGTGCGGCGAGGGCGCTGCCGGCGGCCAGCAGCAGGAGCAGGAAGAGAGCGGCGCAACGGTGCTGCAGTTCGGGCATGCGAGGACTCCAGGGCCGTCGAGGGGGCAGAGGTGAGAGTCTCCGCGGGCCCGGGGGTTCCCGCCTGCACGCGCCTTGCGCTTTTCCCCGGCGGGCCCTCCGCGGGGCTGCTAGGCTGCCCTTGCAGGGCGACGCCTCCGTCGCCGCCACACCATTGAGGAGACTCCCATGGCCAGACTCTTGCTGATCGCCGGTGATTATGTCGAGGACTACGAGATCATGGTGCCCTTCCAGGCCCTGCAGGCCATGGGCCACTCGGTCGATGCGGTGTGTCCCGACAAGCGCGAAGGCGACAAGGTGCGCACCGCCATCCACGACTTCGAGGGCGACCAGACCTACTCCGAGAAGCCCGGTCACGACTTCACCCTGAATGCCACCTTCGCCGAGGTGGAGGTCGCCGACTACGACGGGTTGGTCGTCCCCGGCGGGCGTGCGCCGGAGTACCTGCGTCTCGACGAGCGGGTGCTGGAGATGGTCCGCCACTTCTTCGACCATGACAAGCCGGTGGCCGCCATCTGCCATGGTGCCCAGCTGCTGGCGGCGGCGGTCTCCCTCGAGGGACATCGGGTCTCGGCCTACCCTGCCTGTGCCCCGGAAGTGCGCCTGGCCGGCGGCGACTATGCCGAGATCGGGGTCGACCAGGCGGTGGCCAGCGGCAAGCTGGTCACGGCTCCTGCCTGGCCGGCCCACCCGGCCTGGCTCAAGCGCTTCGCCGCCATGCTCGACTGAGGCCTGCCGGCGGGATTTGACGCGTCTAGACGACTGGTCTAATCTTGCCGGCATGACGACGCACGCCACCCGCGACAAGCTGATCGAGATCGGCGCCGACCTGATCGCCGAGCAGGGCTTCAACGCCACCGGCATCAATGCGGTGCTCAGCCGGGCCGGGGTCCCCAAGGGGTCTTTCTATCACTACTTCTCGAGCAAGGAGGATTTCGGCCTGGCCGTGATCGATGCCTTCGCCGAGCAGTATGATGCCCGGCTGGCGGCGATCTTCGAGGCCAGAGACGTCTCCCCGCTGGAGCGCCTGCGTCGCTACTTCGCCACCGGCAAGGCGGACATGCTCTCCTGCGATCATGCCC
The DNA here is from genome assembly GCF_029889825.1 of Halomonas sp. 11-S5. Classification (NCBI taxonomy): domain Bacteria; kingdom Pseudomonadati; phylum Pseudomonadota; class Gammaproteobacteria; order Oceanospirillales; family Halomonadaceae; genus Halomonas; species Halomonas sp. 11-S5. The sequence continues at coordinate 76,907 of NZ_JARANW010000010.1, read as the reverse complement.
GCGGCTGCCTGATCGGCAACCTGGGGCAGGAGCTCTCGGCGCGCAGCGAGGTCTTCCGGGCCCGCCTCGACCAGGTGTTCCGCGCCTGGGAGCGCCGGCTGGTAGCCTGCCTCGAGGAGGCCCGCAGCGCCGGCGAGGTCTCGGACGATCTCGATACACAGGCCCTGGCGGGATTTATCATGGCCGGCTGGGAGGGCGCCATCCTGCGTGCCAAGACCGTGAAGTCCCTGGCCCCCATGGAGTGCTTCGAGGCGGTCCTCTTCCGGCAGGTGCTGGCCCGGGAGCTTCCTGTGGTGAGCTGATCACTGGCCGGAGCGCCAACCTCAGTGGCGTGTGCCACGAACCTAGTAGACTGGTCTAGAATAACGAGCTACACAGCTATCGACCCAGGAGGTCACCCATGAATCCGCAACACGACAGCCTCTTCGCGCCCTTCACCCTTGGTGACCTGGAACTGCCCAACCGGGTGATCATGTCGCCGTTGACCCGCTCGCGGGCCTCGCAGCCCGGCGACGTGCCCAACGACATGAACGTCGAGTACTACCGTCAGCGAGCCGGGGCGGGGATGATCATTTCCGAGGCCACCCAGGTCTCCCCCCAGGGCAAGGGCTACGCCTTCACCCCGGGGATTCACTCCGAGGCGCAGGTCGAGGGCTGGAAGCGGGTGACCGATGCCGTGCATCAGTCCGGCGGACGCATCATCCTGCAACTCTGGCACGTGGGGCGGATCTCTCACCCCGCGCTGCAGCCAGACGGCGCCTCACCCGTGGCGCCCTCGGCGATCAAGCCGGAAGGCGCCATGACCTTCATCAGCGCCGATTCCGGGATGGTCGAGGTACCCACGCCGCGCGCACTCGAGACCGACGAGTTGCCCGGGATCGTCGAGCAGTACCGCCAGGGGGCCGAGAACGCCAGGCGCGCCGGCTTCGACGGCGTGGAGGTCCATGCCGCCAATGGCTACCTGCTCGACCAGTTTCTCAAGAGCGGCAGCAACCACCGCACCGATGCCTATGGTGGCTCGCTGGAGAACCGCCTGCGGCTGCCGCTGGAGGTGGTCCAGGCCGTGGTGGACGTCTGGGGCCCCGATCGGGTCGGCGTGCGCGTCAGCCCCACCGGCAGCTTCAATGCCATGGTCGACGACGACCCGGTCGCCACCTTCGGTGCCTTTGCCCAGGCCCTCGACGCCATCGGGGTCGCCTTCATCGAGGTGGTGGAAGACTCCTTCCAGGGCAACCACGAGAAGGGGCGTCCCGAGCCGGTGATCGAGGCCATCCACGAGGGGTTCTCGCGCGCCTACATCGGCAACGGCGCCTACAGCGCCGAAGAGGCCCGTCAGCGCATCGCCGCCGGCAAGGTGGACCTGGTCTCCTTCGGGCGACCCTTCATCTCCAACCCGGACCTTCCCGAGCGCTTGCGTCTTGGTGCGCCGCTCAATGACTGGGACGACAGCACCTTCTATGGTGGCGACGAGCGCGGCTATACCGACTACCCGAGCCTGGCCGAACAGCCGGCCTGACACTTTCGAGATTCCCGGCCCAGCCGGCCGGGGACCGACACTTTGATGCATTCCCGAGGAGAAGAAACCATGTCCGAGATCAATGGCAAGGTCGTCATCATTACCGGGGCCAGCAGCGGCCTCGGCGAAGCCACCGCCCACCGCCTGGCCAAGGCCGGCGCCAAGCTGGTGCTCGGCGCCCGTCGCGAGGAGCGCCTCGCTGCGCTGCGCGACGCCATCGTCGAACAGGGGGGCGAGGCCATCTATCGCGTCACCGACGTGACCGACCGCGACCAGGTCGAGGCCCTGGCCTCCGCCGCCAGGGAGGCTTACGGCCGCATCGACGTGCTGGTCAACAACGCCGGCCTGATGCCGCTGTCACCGCTGGACCAACTCAAGGTCGACGAGTGGGAGCAGATGGTCGACGTCAACATCAAGGGCGTGCTCTACGGCATTGCTGCGGTGCTGCCGACCATGCGCGAGCAGCATGCCGGCCATATCATCAACCTCTCCTCGGTGGCCGGGCACGTGGTCTTCCCGTCCGCGGCCGTCTACTGCGCCACCAAGTATGCGGTCAAGGCGCTCTCCGAGGGCATTCGCCAGGAGGGCGGCGAGGAGATCCGCTCCACCAACATCTCCCCGGGGGCGGTGGCCACCGAGCTGACCACCACCATCAGCGACCCCGACACCGCCAAGGGCGTGAACGAGCTCTACGAAATGGCCATCGATGCCGATGCCATCGCCCGGGCGATCGTCTACGCCATCGAGCAGCCGGCAGATGTCGACGTCAACGAGCTGATCATCCGCCCGACCAAACAGCCGCTGTAAGGCGCCGCCCTTCGCGGCAATGCCCGTCGGTGGGCCGGGCCGCGATGCTCGGTCCGCCGCTGGAAAGCCCGGCGAAGTCCTGCTATTGCCTCCCGGGGCCAGTGCAATGGACACCCGACCGACATTCGGCACAGGAGCATGCTCATGAGTAACGATACGTCCTACCAGCCGCCACGCGTCTGGCGGTGGGAACGCGCGAGCGGCGGCCAGTTCGCCAGCATCAACCGCCCCGTGGCCGGCCCGACCCACGACCGGGAACTGCCCGTCGGCCAGCATCCGCTGCAGCTCTACTCCCTGGCCACGCCCAACGGCGTGAAGGCGACCATCATGCTCGAGGAGCTGCTGGCGCTGGGACATGAGGGAGCCGAGTACGACGCCTGGCCGATACGCATCGGTGAGGGCGAGCAGTTCTCCAGCGGCTTCGTCGCCGCCAACCCCAACGCCAAGATCCCGGCGCTGATGGATCACACCACCGAGCCGCCGACCCGGGTGTTCGAATCCGGCGCGATCCTGCTCTACCTGGCCGAGACGTTCGGTGCCTACCTGCCTGACGATCATGCCGGGCGGACCGAGACCCTCAACTGGCTGTTCTGGCAGATGGGCGCGGCCCCCTTCGTCGGTGGCGGGTTCGGCCACTTCTATGCCTATGCGCCGGAGCCGCTCCAGTACCCCATCGACCGCTACGCCATGGAGACCAAGCGACAGCTCGACGTGCTCGACCGGCAGCTGGCCGAGCGTGCCTATATCGCCGGCGACGACTACACCATCGCCGACATGGCCATCTATCCCTGGTATGGCGTGCTGGTCCAGGGGCTGCTCTATGATGCGGGGGAGTTCCTGGCCGTCGACGAGTACCCCAACGTGCAGCGCTGGGCGAGGCGTATCGCCGAGCGGCCGGCGGTCAAGCGCGGACGCATGGTCAACCGCACCTGGGGGGAGCTCTCCGAGCAACTGCACGAGCGCCACTCGGCCAGCGACTTCGAGACCCGCACCCAGGACAAGGTGTGACGGCGCCACCGGCGAGGCCTGGCGACACGGCGCAAGCAGGGGCACATCGCCGGCGATGTGCCCCTGCTTCATTTACCGGTCAGGCCAGTTTCTGGTCTGCCGGACCCGGCGAAGGTGGGGCGCTTCAGGAGCTGGATTGCAAGCGCTCAAGTTCGGGGCTGAGCGTGACCGGGTAGTCGCTCTCGCCCTCCGCGAGCCGCCTGACGTCATCGGGGAAGCGCTCGAGGGTGTCGGCGACCCGCTCGCGAGCCGCATCGGCCCGGGCCATCTCGTCATCGTCGAGCCGGCCCGCCCGGACCAGCGGGCGCAGCAGCGGCTCGCCGGCGTCGATGGTCTCGTCGCGCAGGGCGATGACGTCGCCGACGTAGCGTCCCCGGTCGTCCCGGCGGCGATAGAGCTGCTTGCGGCAGGGCAGGTTGATCTTGCCCGGCGAGTGCTTGACCCGCGGGGTGCCGGCGTACTCCACCAGCTTGTAGGAGAGGTCGATCACCGGGGCATCCGCCGAGACGCCCATCTGGGTGCCGACGCCGAAGGCATCGATGGGGGCGCCGTCCTCGAGCATCGCCGCGATCTGGACCTCGTCGAGGCCGCTGCTGGCGACGATGGTGATCTCCTCGAGCCCCGCCTCGTCGAGCAGCTCGCGCGCGCCCTTCGCCAGCTCGCCCAGGTCGCCGGAGTCGAGCCGGATGGCCTTGACGCCGACCTCGGGTGCCTCGCGCATGATCTCGATCACCTTGCGCACCCCTTCCAGGGTGTCATGGGTATCCACCAGCAGGGTGGTGCCGGGGTAGTGGCGGGCGAAGGCACGGAAGGCCTCCTGCTCGTCGTCATGGGCCAGGATATAGCTGTGGGCCATGGTGCCATTGATCGCCAGGTCGTGGCGCAGGCCGCCCAGCACGTTGCTGGTGCCGGCCAGCCCCGCGCTGCGGTAGGCCCGGACCCCCCGCACCGCGGCGTCCACGCCATGCATGCGGCGCATTCCGAAATCCACCACCGGGCGGCCGCGGGCGGCCATCACGATGCGCACCGCCTTGGAGGCGAGCACCGTTTCCAGTTGCACCAGGTTCATCACCAGGCTCTCGAGCAGCTGCGCCTGGGCGATGGGCGCGTCCACTTCCAGCAGCGGCTCGTTGGCAAACACCGGCGTGCCCTCGGGAAGGGTCCAGATGTCGCCCTCGAAGCGCCAGTCGCCCAGCCAGTCGAGGAAGCCCGGGTCGAACAGGCCGGTGCCGGCGAGGCGCTCGAGGGCCGTGTCGCCGAAGCGCAGCCGGCTGAGCAGGGCCGCGGCATGCTGCTGCCCGCAGGCCAGCATGAAGCGGCGGGCCGGGGGCATCTTGCGGAAGAAGAGGCTGAAGGTGGCCCGCCCGTGCATCGCCTCCTTCCAGTAGGCCTGGGTCATGGTCAACTGGTAGAGGTCGGTGAGCAGGGCCAGCTCGTCGTCGTCCACCCGGGGGGAGATCGGTCCGTTCATGAGCTTACCTCGGCACCGGCGTCGGTGAATTCGTGCCGGCACTCGGTCACGGTGTCGGGGTCCACCGCTGCGGAGAGATGCTCCAGAAACAGGGTATCAAAGCCCCCTTGGCGGGCTGCCAGTACCGTGGCATGGACGCAGACATCCAGCGCCAGGCCACAGACGATCACCCGTTCGATGCCCTTCTCCTTCAGGTAGCCGCCGAGTCCGGTGCCGTCGAAGGCCGAGTAGGCGTCGGCATCGAAGGCGGTGGCCTTGCTGACGCGGATGGCGTCATCGGGAAGGGCCAGGTCGGGATGGAAGGAGGCGCCGTGGGTGTCCTGCACGCAGTGCACCGGCCAGGGACCACCACGATGCGTGAAGCTCACGTGGTCGACCGGGTGCCAGTCTCGTGAGGCGATCACCAGGGCGCCGGCCTTGCCGGCGGCCTCGATCTCGGCATTGATCCCCGGCACCAGGGCACTACCGCCCTGGACCGCCAGCGCGCCGCCTTCGCAGAAGTCGTTCTGCATGTCCACGACGAGCAGCGCGTCGTGGGTGCCGTAGTCCACCTTCATGGTCATCACGCACCTCCCGGGAGGTCGTTGGGTGTCATCTCTCAGGGTAAGGCCTCTGCCGCAGTTAGAGTAGGAGGCTCAATAACCGGCCTCGGGGTCGACGGTGTCGAGGGGCTCGCCGGCCGCGAAGGCGCGCAGGGCCTCGGCCACCTGCTCCAGCGCCGCGCCCAGCGGGGTCGGGCCGGCCATGTGGGGGGTGATCCAGACCCTGGGGTGCGACCACAGCGGGCTTGCGCCAGGCAATGGCTCCTCGGGGAAGGCATCGAGCAGCGCCCCGCGCAGCCGGCCCTCCGTCTGCCCCTCGCCCTCGCTACCTGGACCAAGCGCGTCGAGCAGGGCAGCCTCGTCGATCAGCGACCCGCGACCCGGGTTGATCAAGCTGGCCCCTTCGGGAAGCCTCGCCAGGGCGTAGGCGTCGATGACATGGCGCGTCGCGGGGGTGTCCGGCAGCAGCAGCACCAGGCTTCTGACCCGGCCGAGCAGCGCATCGAGTCCCGCGTCGCCATGGTGGCAGGTGATGCCGTCGAGCGACTTGGGCGAGCGGCTCCAGCCATGCACCGGGAAGCCGTCGGCGGCCACCATGGTGGCGACCTTCGCGCCGATGGCGCCGAGGCCCAGCACGCCCACCGGCCAGTCAGCCTTGTCGACCACCGCATGCTCGCGCCACTCGCGGCGCGCCTGCTGGCGGTGGTAGCGGTCGAAGTCGCGCTGGAAGTGCAGGATGCCGTAGCGCACATAGTCCCCGATCAGCTCGGCCATGCCGGCATCGCGCAGCTTGACGATGGGCACGCCCGCGGGAAGCCCCGGGTTGCCCAGCAGGGCGTCGACCCCGGCGCCGAGGTTGATGATGCCCTTGAGCCGTTGGGGCTCGCCGAGCAGCTCGGCGGAGGGCTTCCACGCCGCCAGGTAGTCCGCCTCACGGCGCTTCTCGGCCGGGGCACTGCTGGTGAATACCTCGGCATCCGGCAGGCGCTTGGCCAGGGCGTCCCGCCACTGCTCGGCGTCATCGATATGGACCAGGACCTTCATGCTTCCTCCATTGGCGATCTTTCCCTCCATCATGGGAGCCTGGCGGGCCGTGAACAAGCGTGACAGGGCATTCGTGACAGAGCATCAGGAAATGCTTGACCGCCCACCATGGGTTGGCAGTAACCTCCACCCGAGGGAACCGACTGGCTGTCCGGAATGCCCGCGGCGCCCATGAGGCGGCCCGACGCCGCGATGATGATGCGGCCCCCCGGCCCGGCCTTCTCGCAGAAGAGAGGGCCGATTTTCTTGATGATGCGATGACGAGTGGCTTCATGATCCAGGTTTCCCTGCCCTTCACTCGTGAGGAATATGCGACCCGCCTGTGGAAGGTGCGTGCCGAGATGGCCAGCCGGGGTATCGACGTGCTGATCGTCAGCGACCCCTCGAACATGGCCTGGTTGACCGGCTACGACGGCTGGTCCTTCTACGTGCACCAGTGCGTGCTCGTGGGCTTGGCGGGTGAACCGGTGTGGTACGGCCGACGGATGGACGCCAATGGGGCCCTGCGCACCTGCTGGATCGATCCGGACAACATCACCTACTACCCGGATTACTACGTGCAGAATCCGGACATGCATCCCATGGATTACCTCGCCCAGACCATCCTGCCCGACCGCGGCTGGCACGAGGGCGTGGTGGGCATGGAGATGGACAACTACTACTTCACGGCCAAGGCCTACCAGTGCCTGCTGCGCGAGCTGCCCCATGCGCGCTTCATGGATGCCAACGCCCTGGTCAACTGGTGTCGCGCGGTTAAGTCGCCCCAGGAGATCGAGTACATGCGCGTGGCGGCGAAGATCGTCGAGGGGATGCACACCCGGATCCTCGAGGTGATCGAACCGGGCCTGCCCAAGAGCAAGCTGGTCTCGGAGATCTACCGCGTCGGCATCGAGGGCTGGCGGGACGCCCAGGGCAAGATCTACGGCGGCGACTATCCCGCCATCGTGCCCATGCTGCCCACCGGCAGTGATGCCGCCGCCCCGCACCTGACCTGGGACGACACGCCGTTCCGCGAAGGCGAGGGCACCTTCTTCGAGATTGCCGGGGTCTTCAAGCGCTACCACGCGCCGATGTCGCGCACGGTCTTCCTCGGCAGGCCGCCCCAGGAGTTCGTACGCGCCGAATCGGCACTACTCGAGGGCATCGAGAATGGCCTGGCGGTGGCCAAGCCCGGCAACCGCACCGCGGACATCGCCATGGCGCTGGGTGCGGCCATGGACAAGTACGGCTTCGACCGCGGCGGCGCGCGCTGCGGCTATCCCATCGGCATCAGCTATCCCCCCGACTGGGGCGAGCGCACCATGAGCCTGCGCCCCTCGGACGAGACCATCCTGCAGCCCGGCATGACCTTCCACTTCATGCCCGGCCTGTGGGAGGACGACTGGGGCCTGGAGATCACCGAGAGCATCCTGATCACCGAGACCGGCTGCGAGACCCTGGCCGACTTCCCGCGCCAGCTCTTCGTGCGCTGAACATGCAAGAAACTCGGCCTGCTTCAACAAGTAACGAGGGGCGCTGGGGGCAGATCGAAGAGGGAATTAAGAATCTGCCCCCAGATCAGCCCCGAGTGGCATGGACGCCATGATGCCCATGCCACACGAGAACAAGGAGTTTCACATCATGACCAAGCGTCCCAGCCCCATCTCCGCGACCGTCGACTTCGACGCCGACGGCGTCCAGCACGGCTTCCTCAAGCTGCCGATCTCCGTGGATGACTCTGCCTGGGGGGCGGTGATGATCCCCGTCACCGTGGTCAAGAACGGCCAGGGCCCCACGGCGCTGCTGACCGGCGGCAACCACGGCGACGAGTACGAGGGCATCACCTCGCTGCTCAAGCTGTCGAGCGAGCTCAAGGCCGAGGAGGTCACCGGCCGGGTGATCATCGTGCCCTGCATGAACCAGCCGGCGGTGATGGCCGGCAAGCGCACCTCGGGCCTCGACGGCGGCAACCTCAACCGCAGCTTCCCCGGGAACCCGGACGGCAGCGTGACCGAGAAGATCGCCGACTACTTCACCCGGGTGATGGTGCCGATGTGCGACGTGGTCCTCGACCTGCACTCCGGTGGGCGTACCCTGGACATCATCCCCTTCGGCGCCTCCCACGTACTGGAAGATGCCGAACAGCAGCGCCAGGCGCTAGAGGGCGCCAAGGCCTTCGGTGCCCCCTACGCCATGATGATGTTCGAGCTCGACGCCGCGGCGCTGTTCGACACCGCGGTGGAGAGCCAGGGCAAGGCCTTCGTGGCCACCGAGCTCGGCGGCGGCGGCAGCTCCACGCCGGAGAGCATGGCGATCACCGAACGCGGCGTGCGCAACGTCCTGATCCACTACGGCCTGATGGCCGGCGAGGTGGAGATGCCCGACGCCCCCCAGGTCTACCTCGACATGCCCGATGCCAGCTGCTATGTGCAGAGCGAGCACAGCGGCGTGCTGGAGCTCTGCTTCGCCCTGGGCGAGCGAGTCGAGGAGAGCGAGGTGGTGGCCCGGGTCTATGACATGACCCGCAGCGGTACCGCCCCGGTAGAGTACCGCGCCCGTCGCAGCGGCGTGCTGGCGGCACGGCGCCATCCGGCGCTGGTCAACATGGGCGACACCATCGCGGTGATCGCCGATGTCGTCGACTCGCTGGGCTGAGAGTGCCGGGATACCGATGAAACTCGACCGCTATGACCTGAAGATCCTCGAGATCCTCTCCCGGGACGGACGCATCACCAAGTCGAAGCTGTCCGAGGCGATCAACCTCTCGGTCAGCCCCTGCTGGGAGCGGGTTCGCCGGCTCGAGAAGGCCGGCATCATCGAAGGCTACAGTGCCCGCATCAATGCCGCGGCGCTGGTCAAGCGCACGCCGGTATGGGTGCAGGTCGAGCTCAAGGCCCACAATGCCGAGAGTTTCGCCCGCTTCGAGGCGCTGGTCCACGCCACCCCCGAGGTCACCGAGTGCGTGGCCGTGGGCGGTGGCGTCGATTACCTGATCAAGTTCGAGACCGACTCCATCGACGCCTACCAGCGGCTGATGGATGCCTGGCTGACCGGGGAGGCCGGCATCGAGCGCTACTTCACCTATATCGTCACCAAGACGGTGAAACGCCCCGCCCCGGGCTTCTCGCCCGATGACCTGGCCTGATCCCTTTCCGATTTGCTTCGCTTTTCGATTCAGCGAAATTTCAGCGTTGATGTCACCTCGGCCCTTGTGGCATAAGCTGGTAATAGGTGGGTGGGCCGAGGCTCACCCGGCCGGGCGATCCCACCGGCATGCTCCCGATGGTGCCGGTCATGTGTGATTGATAGTTGACAGCGCCCTGGAAGTTTCCGAGATCGCCTGACGTAGAGAGACCAAGATGTCCTATTTCACGATTGCCGGGGTGCAGATGCATGCCCTGCACCATGGTGACAACACCGAGGCCATGCGCCACCGGATCGACGTGCTGATGAGCCGTTTCCCCCAGGTGCAGATGGTCCTGTTCAGCGAGCTGATGCCCATGGGGGCCTCGCCGCACCACGCCCAGCCGATGCCCTGCAGCACCGAGGCCCTGTTCTGCCAGATCGCCGAGCAACATCGCATCTGGCTGATCCCCGGCTCGATGTTCGAGCAGACCGACGACGGCATCTTCAACACCCTCTCGGTGATCAACCCCCACGGCCAGGTGGTGGCCCGCTACCGCAAGATGTTCCCCTTCCGGCCCTATGAGGCCGGGGTGGAGAGCGGCAGCGAGTTCGTCACCTTCGACGTGCCCAACGTGGCCCGCTTCGGGGTCTCGATCTGCTACGACATGTGGTTCCCCGAGACCACCCGCACCCTGGCCGCCATGGGCGCCGAGGTGATCCTGCACCCGACCATGACCGACACCATCGACCGCGATATCGAGCTGTCCATTGCCCGCACCAATGCCGCGGTTAACCAGTGCTACTTCTTCGATATCAACGGCGCCGGCACCATCGGCAACGGCCGTTCCATCGTGGTCGGCCCCTCCGGGGATGTCATCCACCAGGCCGGCACCGGCGAGGAGGTCATGCCCATCGAGGTCGACCTGAACCGCGTGCGTCGCGAGCGCGAGACCGGCCTGCGCGGCCTCGGCCAGCCGCTGAAGAGCTTTCGCGAGCGGTCCGTCGACTTCTCGTTGTACCGCAACGAGGGGCGCTCGAGCCCCTTCCTCGACACTCTCGGCCCGCTGGCCAAGCCGGTTCGGGCCGATATCGAGGAGTACTGACCCCTCGCCTGCGGGCGGTGCAGTGTAGAGGTAGAAGAGGTAAGGAAAGAAAAAAAGAGGAGCCCCCATGCTGGAGCCACTGATTCGCTTGCTGCGCCGCCTGTTCCGCAATTCCCCGGCGGCCCCTGCCGCGCACCCGGCGCCCGGCGCCTCTCCCGTGACCGATGGAGCGACCAAGATGAGCAAAATAACAACCATTGCCGATGTCCGCCGCCACTTCCTCAACAACAAGGAGCCGGTCTATTTCATCTCGGCCACCAACTTCAACCTGCTGGGGATCGGCGACTGGGTGGGTAACTTCCGCCATATCAACTACATCGACTGCTTCGAGGGGCAGCAGCGCAACGTCTTCGTACCCAAGGAGAAGTTTCCCCGCGACTTCGAGAGCATCGAGGACATCAACAACTACCTCCTCGAGCACAAGGAGGTGATCGACTTCATCCAGTCGCGGGCAGACGGCGAGAACGCCGGCGTGGCCGCCTTCTTGATGTTCGATGAGCACACCGAAGAGATCTGCAAGCAGCTCGGGCTGCGGGTGGCATTCCCCCCGGCGGCGCTGAGAAACCGCATGGACAACAAGATCGAGACCGTGCGCATCGGCAACAAGGCCGGCGTGCCCAGCGTGCCCAACGTGCTGGCAAAGGTCGGCAGCTATCAGGAGCTGTGCGAGGTGAGCAAGGACCTCGGCGGCGACCTCGTCGTGCAGACCGCCTTCGGCGACTCCGGCCACACCACCTTCTTCATCGCCAGCGAGGACGACTACTACAAGCACGCCGAGGAGATCGAGGCCGAGCCCGAAGTCAAGATCATGAAGCGGATCAACTGCCGCGGCTCGGCCATCGAGGCCTGTGCCACCCGCTGCGGCACCGTGGTGGGGCCGCTGATGACCGAGCTGGTGGGTTTCAAGACGCTGACTCCCTACAAGGGCGGCTGGTGCGGCAACGAGATGTTTGCCGGCGCCTTCACCCAGGAGATCCGCGACAAGGCCCGGGAGTACACCTTCAAGTTCGGTGAGGCGCTGCGCGAGGAGGGCTACCGCGGCTACTTCGAGCTCGACTTCCTGATCGACATGGACAACGGCGAGGTCTACTTGGGCGAGCTCAACCCGCGGGTCACCGGGGCCAGCTCGCTGACCAACGTGGCCGCCTTCGCCCACTCCGACATCCCGCTGTTCCTCTTCCACCTGCTGGAGTTCTCGGACGTCGACTTCGACCTCGACATCAACGACATCAACGAGCGCTGGGCGCACCCCGAGAGTGTCGACAGCTGGAGCCAGCTGGTGATCAAGCACACCGACGAGAGCGTCGACCTGCTCACCGCCTCACCGCGCACCGGGGTGTGGAAGATGGCCGGCGACGGCAGCGTCAGCTACGACCACTACAGCTACCATCCCCATGCCGCCGAGAACGACAGCGAGGGCTTCTTCCTGCGCATCAGCGGCGCGGGCGATTTCCGCTACGAGGGGGCGGACCTCGGCATCCTGATCACCCGCGGGCGGCTGATGGACGACGACTTCCAGCTCAACGAGCGCGCCAAGGCGTGGATCGACGGCATCCGTGGCCAGTATGCCGGCCAGTCGCTGCAGGACCCGGTGGTGGAGGAAGTGGCCGTCAGCCATGCCGTCGGCGGCGGCAACTTCAAGATCCTGTGAGTGCCGGGACCGTTTTCCCTTCGCCCCGGGAGGTGCCTGCGGCCGACATGGACAAGATGCTCGATTTCCGCACCGTGCGCGAGGAGGCGGCCGGCGCTCGGTGGCAGGCGCTGTTCGAGTACCACTGGCCGGCCTACGAGCAGTGGTATCTCAGCGAGGGGGAGCGCGAACGGCCGGGGTACCTCGCCTGCTACAACGCCCTGCGCCGGCACATGCCGGAGCTGCTGCCGACCTATCGGGCGCTCTGCGACCTGGCCGGCGGCGGTGACCTGGCCGCGCGCTTCCTGAGCCTCTACCAGCCGCCGCCCTATATCACCGGCTGTTCCCAGGCGGTGCTCGCCAGCCCCGCCTCCACGGTGCTGGCGCGTAACTACGACTACCCGCCGGAGCTGTGCGAGGGCACGATCCTCTACACGCACTGGAACGAGCGGCGGGTGATCGCCATGTCCGACTGCCTGTGGGGCGTGCTCGACGGCATGAATGACCGTGGGCTCGCCGTATCGCTGGCCTTCGGTGGACGCAAGGCGGTGGGCCAGGGCTTCGGCGCGCCGATCATCCTGCGCTACCTGCTGGAGTTTTGCGACAGCGTGCCCGAGGCGGCCGAGGTGCTGGCCCGGGTGCCCACCCACATGGCCTACAACATCACCGTGGCCGACGCCGCCGGCCGCTACGTGACGGCGATGATCGGCCCTGACCGTCGTGCGAGCATCCGCCGTGTGCCGGTGGCCACCAACCACCAGAAGAAGATCGAGTGGTATGCCCATGCCCTGGCCTCGGAGACCCTGATCCGCGAGCGCCAGCTGTCGATCCTGGTGGACGACGAGGCCACCACCGAGGAGCGGCTGATCGCGGCCTTCTCGGCCCCGCCACTGTTCCGCCACGACTACCGGCGTGGCCTGGGGACCGTCTATACCGCGGTCTACCGCCCCCGCTCGGGGCGTGCCCAGTTCCACTGGCCAGGCATGAACCTGGACCTGAGTTTCGACGACTTTCCCGAGGAACGGATTACCGTGCGCTACGGCACCCGCGCGCTGCACAGCGGCTGACCCGGCTTACCGCGCGATCGATCCCCCTCGACAACAAGAGCAAGGATGGGTGTTGCCATGCCAGAGACGAGTCCTACCGAGACGCCCTATACCGCCCTGGGCTTCTACCACAAGATCTCCCAGCTGCGTGCCGACACCTGGAATGCGCTGAAGCGCGATCTCGGGCGGCTGGTGCGCCTGGACGACGAGGGCCGGGCCAAGAACCTGGTCAAGGCGATCGACGTCAAGCTGACGCGGCTCGAGATCATCGAGGACTACCACGCCTTCCCCTCCAAGGAGGACTTCCGTCACCTCTGGTCGCTGTTCGACCGCGGGGAGTACGGGCTGCTGGAGAAGGTGGTCAAGCGCCTGGTGCGGGCGCTGATCAGCGAGTCCTACCGGCGGCGCCACGTCGACCTCAGCGAGACCGATGCCGATGCCGAGGACCTCGAGACCCTCGATGCCCTGGCGCAGCTGCGCCGCGGGCACCCGGCATCGAACAGCTCGGCCCAGCCCTACTTCGAGCTGCTGATCGTCGACAACCTCTCGGCCCCGGAGGAGGAGGTGGTCCGCGAGGCCTTCCACAACATGCGTCGTCCCGAGGACCGCTTCGTCTACGACGTGGTCACGGTGCGCAGCTTCGAGGATGCGCTGATCGCGGTGCTGGTCAATCCCAACATCCAGGCCTGCCTGATCCGCTACGAGTTCCCCTACAAGTCGAAGTACAACCTCAGCGCCCTGCGCAGCTACCTCGAGGGGATCTCCGAGCAGTCCCTGGAGCACCAGTCCGAGGCCGAGCGCAGCATCCTGTTGAGCACCATGATCCACGAGCTGCGCCCCGAGATCGACCAGTTCCTGGTCACCAGCGGCGACGTGGAGGCCACGGCCAGCCGCGACATCCGTCACTTCAATCGCATCTTCTACCGCGAGACGGACTACATCGAGCAGCACCACACCATCCTGCGCGCCATCGACAACCGCTATCGCACGCCCTTCTTCGACGCCCTGCGCGAGTACAGCAAGAAGCCCACCGGGGTCTTCCACGCCATGCCCATCTCGCGGGGCAAGTCGATCACCCGCTCCCACTGGGCCGGGCAGATGATCGACTTCTACGGCATCAACATCTTCCTCGCCGAGACCTCGGCCACCTCCGGCGGACTGGATTCGCTGCTCCAGCCCTACGGGCCGATCAAGAAGGCCCAGGAGTATGCCGCCCGGGCCTTCGGTGCGCGGCAGAGCTTCTTCGTCACCAACGGCACCTCCACCGCCAACAAGATCGTCGTCCAGGCGCTGATCAAGCCGCGCGACATCGTGCTGATCGACCGCGACTGCCACAAGTCGCACCACTACGGCATGGTGCTGGCCGGCGCCCACGTCAGCTACCTGGACTCCTACCCGCTCGATGACTACTCCATGTACGGGGCGGTGCCGCTCAAGGAGATCAAGAAGACGCTGCTCGAGTACAAGCGCGCGGGCCAGCTGCACAAGGTCAAGATGCTGCTGTTGACCAACTGCACCTTCGACGGCGTGGTCTACAACGTGCGCCGGGTGATGGAGGAGTGCCTGGCGATCAAGCCCGACCTGGTCTTCCTGTGGGACGAGGCGTGGTTCGCCTTCGCCAGCTTCAACCCGACCTACCGGCCGCGCACCGCCATGCATGCCGCCCGCACCCTGCGTGACCGCTACCGCAGCGAGGCCTATCGTGCGGAGTACGACGCCTGGAAGGCGGAGTTCGATACCCTCGATCCCGACGACGACGCCACCTGGCTTGACCGGCCCCTGCTGCCCGACCCCGACGCGGTGCGCATCCGGGCCTATGCCACCCATTCCACCCACAAGACCCTGACCTCCTTGCGCCAGGGGTCGATGATCCACGTCTGGGACCAGGACTACCGCCAGAAGGTCGAGGCGCCGTTCCACGAGGCGTACATGACTCATACCTCGACCTCGCCCAACTACCAGATCATCGCCTCACTGGACGTGGGGCGCATGCAGGCCGAGATGGAAGGCTTCGAGCTGGTGCACGCCCAGGTGGAGGCGGCGCTGTCACTGCGCGAGCAGCTCTACACCCACCCGCTGCTGCAGAAGTACTTCCGGGTGCTGGTCAACAAGGACATGGTGCCACTGGAGTACCGGCAGTCGGGGGTCGAGACCTTCTACGACCCGGTCACCGGGTGGAACAAGATGGAGGAGGCCTGGGCCAATGACGAGTTCGTCGTCGACCCCAGCCGCATCACCATCGCCATCGGCGCCACGGGCATCGACGGCGATACCTTCAAGAACGAATACCTGATGAACAAGTACGGCATCCAGATCAACAAGACCTCGCGCAACACCGTGCTGTTCATGACCAACATCGGCACCACCCGGGGCTCCATCGCTTACCTGCTCGACGTGCTGATCAAGCTGGCCAAGGAGTTCGAGTATCGCTGGGAGGAGAGCAGCCGGCCGGAGCGCAAGATCATCGAGAACCGCGTCCACTCGCTGACCAAGGAGCTGCCGCCGCTGCCGGACTTCAGTCGCTTCCACGCGGCCTTCCGCCCCGACTCCGACGGCAACACCCCGGAGGGGGATATCCGCCAGGCCTACTTCCTCAGCTACGACGAAGAGAACACCGAGTACCTGCGCTTCGACAATGGCGAACTCCAGGCCCAGATGCGCACCGGCCGCGACGTGGTCTCGGCGAGCTTCGTGATCCCCTACCCACCGGGTTTCCCGGTGCTGGTTCCGGGGCAGGTGGTCAGCGAGGAGATCCTCTACTTCCTGCAGGCCCTGGACGTCACCGAGATCCACGGCTACCGCCCGGAGCTCGGCCTGCTGGTCTTCACCGAGGAGGCCCTGCGCAACCCGCCGGCGGGCTGACGGCGCCTCGCGCCCGGCCGTCGCCGCTCCACAGAAAAAACCGCAGGTTTCCGGCACAGGACAAAAAATCCTGTGCCGCCCGTCGCCGGTAACGAAAAGTCTCGTCCCGCCAAAGCCCCTATCCTGACCCCATCGAGCCGCCCTGCCGAACAGGCGGCTCGCCCGTTTTTTTCTTGTTCTCGGCGCCCAGAGCCGCGCCGGAACATCGCCGGCGTTGACACACGCCGGTGCGTCAGGGGAGGTACAGCATGACTCTGTCCAGCAAAACTCTGTCCAGCAAACTCAGCGATCCGCGCCTGTTTCGCCAGTACGCCTACGTCGATGGCAAGTGGACCCATGGCGAGGGCGGCCGCGAGGAGGCCGTGTTCGACCCGGCCACCGGCGAGGCACTGGGGCACATTCCCTGGCTGGAGGCCCACCAGATCACCGCGGCGGTGGATGCCGCCGAGGCCGCCTTCGTGCACTGGCGTGCGCTGCGCGCCGACGAGCGCTGCGAGCGGCTGCTGGCCTGGTACGATCTGCTGCAAGCCCATCGCGAGGATCTCGCCACCCTCATGACCCTGGAGCAGGGCAAGCCGCTGCCCGACGCCCGCGGCGAGGTGGAGTACGGCGCCAGCTTCGTGCGCTGGTTCGCCGAGGAGGGCAAGCGCACCTTCGGCGAGACCATTCCCAGCCATATTCCCAACGCGGCACTGGGCACCATCAAGGAGCCGGTGGGCATCGCCGCGCTGATCACCCCCTGGAACTTCCCGCTGGCGATGATCACCCGCAAGGCCGCCGCCGCCATGGCCGCCGGCTGCACGGTGATCGTCAAGCCGGCCGGCGAGACGCCGTTCTCGGCGCTGGCGCTGGCGGAGCTCGCCGAGCGCGCCGGCATCCCGGCCGGGGTGTTCAACGTGGTGCTGGGCGAGCCTGCCGAGGTGTCGAAGATTCTGTGCGCCGAGGACCGGGTCAAGGCGCTCTCCTTCACCGGCTCCACCCGGGTCGGCCGGCTGCTGCTGGAGCAGTGCGCCAACACCGTCAAGCGGGTCTCGCTGGAACTCGGTGGCAACGCGCCGTTCATCGTCGGGCCGGACATGGATCCCAAGGAGGCGGCCTTCGCCGCGGTGGCGGCCAAGTTCCAGACCGCCGGTCAGGACTGCCTCGCCGCAGACCGCATCCTGGTCCACGAGTCGATCCACGACGCGTTCGTCGAGCACTTCGCCGAGCGCATGGCGGCGCTGACCGTGGGCAACGGCCTGGAGAGCGAGGTCGACCTGGGTCCGCTGATCCATCGCCAGGCGGTGGAGAAGGCCGCGGCCATCGTCGACGACGCCATCTCCAAGGGCGCCACCCTGGTGGCCGGCGATCAGAGCCAGGCCCCGGGCGAGAACTTCTTCATGCCGGTGCTGCTGACGGGCGTGACCCACGACATGAAGATCTGGCACGAGGAGAGCTTCGCCCCGGTGGCCGGCATCACCGCCTACGCCGACGATGACCAGGTCATCGAGATGGCCAACGACACCGAGTACGGCCTGGCGGCCTACCTCTATACCCACGACATCCGCCGCATCTGGAAGGTCCTGCGCGCCCTGGAGTTCGGGATGGTCTCGGTGAACTCGGTGAAGATGACCGGCCCGCCCGTGCCCTTCGGCGGCGTCAAGCACTCCGGCCTCGGCCGCGAGGGCGGGGTGACCGGTATCGACGAGTATCTGGAGACGAAGTATTACTGCCTGGGTGCCCTCGGCTCCGTGTCCGGGAGCTAGCTTCGCTCGCAGAGCTCCCAAGACTAGTGGTCTTGCTTAATTGATTTGAACCTTCTCCCCGGCGGGATGCTGGGGAGCACCAGAGAAGAGAGAACACGAGATGAACCAGCAGCACCAGGACCTGATCGACCGCGACCGCAAGGTGACCTTCCACGCCTCCACCCACCTGCGCGACTTCGCCCACGGCGATGCGCCGGGCCGCGTGATCACCGGCGGCCAGGGTATCCACATCGTCGACAAGGATGGCCGCGAGTTCATCGACGGCTTCGCCGGCCTCTACTGCGTCAACATCGGCTATGGCCGCACCGAGGTGGCCGAGGCCATCTACGAGCAGGCCCTGAAGATGTCCTACTACCATACCTATGTGGGACACGCCAACGAGCCGCAGATCGCCCTCTCCGAGAAGATCCTCGAGCTCGCCGGCACCGGCATGTCCAAGGTCTACTACGGCATGTCCGGCAGTGATGCCAACGAGACCCAGCTGAAGATCGTGCGCTACTACAACAACGTGCGCGGCCTGCCGCAGAAGAAGAAGGTGATCTCGCGGATGCGTGGCTACCACGGCTCCGGCATCGCCTCGGGCTCGCTGACCGGCCTCAAGGCGTTCCACGACCACTTCGACCTGCCCATCGACACCATCCGCCATACCGAGGCGCCGTTCTACTACCAGCGCGCCGCGGAGCTCGAGGGCATGAGCGAGCGGGAGTTCTCGAAGCACTGCGCGACCAGGCTCGAGGAAATGATCCTGGCCGAGGGGCCAGAGACCGTGGCCGCCTTCATCGGCGAGCCGGTGCTCGGCACCGGCGGCATCGTGCCGCCGCCGGAGGGCTACTGGGCCGAGATCCAGGCGGTGCTGGCCAGGTACGACGTGCTGCTGATCGCCGACGAAGTGGTGTGTGGCTTCGGGCGCATCGGCAGTGACTTCGGCAGCCACTTCTATGGCATCAAGCCCGACCTGATCACCGTGGCCAAGGGGCTGACCAGCGCCTACCAGCCGCTTTCCGGCGTGATCGTCGGCGATCGCGTGTGGCAGGTACTGGAGCAGGGCACCGGCGAGTACGGCCCGATCGGCCACGGCTGGACCTACTCCGGTCATGCCCTGGGCTGTGCCGCGGGGCTGGCCAACCTGGCGATCATCGAGCGCGAGGGGCTGACCCGCAATGCCGCCGAGACCGGCGCCTACCTGCAGCAGCAGATGCAGGCCGCCTTCGGTGATCACCCCATCGTTGGCAACGTGCGCGGCGTGGGCATGCTGGCGGCCCTGGAGTTCGCCGCCGACCCGAGCCGTCGTGGGGCCTTCGACCCGGCACTCAAGGTCGGTCCGCGCATCGCCGCGGCGGCGATGCAGGAGAACCTGATCGCCCGCGCCATGCCCCAGGGCGACATCCTGGGCTTCGCGCCACCGCTGACCACCAGCCGCGAGGAGGTCGACGAGATCGTCGACCGGGCTCGACGTGCCGTGGACGCGGTGCTCGACGAGCTGGTCCGCGAGGGGGCCGTCAAGGCAGTGGCGGACACGGTGGCCTGACGGTTTGCCCGACTCGGCCCTTCGGGAGGCCGTAACCCCTGAGCGTCGCCGCGGGCCTTCCCGCGGCGACGCCGTTGGCGTGGAGGAGAGGATGCACGATCACGGTGTCTCCCTGGAGGCGCTCTATCAGGCGCGCCGGCGCATCGCCGGCGAGGTGGTGCGCACGCCACTGGTGCGTTCGGCGGCGCTCTCGGCGCGCTTCGATGCCGAGATCCGGCTCAAGCTCGAGACCTGCCAGCCCACCGGCGCCTTCAAGCTGCGTGGCGCGGTCAACATGCTCGCCGCCTTGATCGAGGGCCGCGGCCGCGAGGCACTGGCGGCTGGGGTGGTGACGGCCTCCACCGGCAACCACGGCCGGGCGGTGGCGCACGCCGCCGCGCGCCTGGGCGTGCCGGCGGTGATCTGCCTGTCGCGGCTGGTGCCGGCCAACAAGGTGGCCGCCATCGAGGCGCTGGGTGCCGAGGCAAGGCGTGTCGGCGCCAGTCAGGACGCGGCCTTCGAGGAGGTCGAGCGGCTGGTGAACGAGCGGGGCATGACCCTGATCCCGCCCTTCGACGATCCCTTCATCGCGGCGGGGCAGGGCACCATCGGCCTGGAGCTGATGGAGGAGTGCCCGGACCTGGACAGGGTCATCGTCGGGCTCTCCGGCGGCGGCCTGCTGGGCGGTATCGGCGCGGCCGTCAAGGCGATTCGCCCCGCCTGCCGGGTCACCGGGGTGAGCCTGTCCCGTGGCGCGGCCATGTGGGAGAGCCTGAAGGCCGGCCATCCCGTGGCGGTGGAGGAGGTCGAGAGTCTGGGCGACTCCCTGGGCGGCGGCATCGGGCGCGACAACCGCTGCACCCTCAGCCTGGTGCGCGAGGTGATGGACGACCATCTCCAGGTCTCCGAGCGCGCCATCGCCGCGGCCATGGTCGATATCCTCGAGGACGAGAAACGGCTGGTGGAAGGCGCCGCCGCCGTGGGGCTGGCGGCCATCGCCGAGCATGGCCTGGACGTGCGCGGCCAGCGCGTGGCCCTGATCCTCTCTGGCAACGCGGTCTCGCTTTCGACCCTTGATCGGGCACGTGTCCTGGCCGGACGCTAAGCGTCGAGCCTCAACGGCCTGATGCTGGTCCTCTCCGCCAGGACCGGGCGGGTGGAGGCCGTGCTCTTCGACGAGGGCTATCTCACCCAGGTGCGCACGGAACTGGCCGGCGCCATTGTCGGCTTTGCCTTATCGCGGCTGGCGGGCGACTGATAGACCGGCTGGTTGTCCTGTTGCTTATGCCGCGCAGCAGGACAGTTGCTTGACATCCGTGGTGAAGGTGACTTCTCCACAGCGCTCTGTGTCTCGCCTGGGGCAGTGGAAAAGCGTGATCATGGAAAGGAATTCCCGACCGATATCGACAGAAGCATTAGGCACAGTGCGTCCTTTATCGGGGCACCGTCTAACTCGGACCAGAAATAGGAGGGGGAAGATGAATTGTACCAGGACATTGCTGCGAAGCCTGATGCACTTTGCCGCCATGGTCGAGGCGAGGGATCCGTATACGGGTGGTCATCTCTGGCGAGTTTCGCAGTTTGCTCACCTGCTGGCCGCCGAGGCCGATTTCGACGATCAACAGCAGGCCAGGATAGCATTGGGTGGGTTCTTGCATGACTTGGGCAAGATCGGCGTGCCCGACGGTATCCTGAACAAGGCCGGGCCATTGAATGAAGAGGAGTTCGCCATCATCAAGACCCACCCGGAGATCGGCCATCGTCTGCTGAGCCAGCACCCTTTGGCGCCGTTGGTCGATCTAGCGGTCCATGCCCACCATGAGCGTCCCGATGGATCCGGCTATCCGCAAGGACTCAAGGGCGAGGCGATTCCCCTGGTGGCACGTGTCGTGGGGATCGCGGATGCTTTCGATGCTATGACCAGCATGCGCTCCTATCGTGCCGGCATGCCTATCGCACAGGCCCTGGAGGTGATCCGCGATAATCTCGGGACTCAGTTCGACGCGAGGCTGGGCGAGCATTTCCTGGCGCTGGGCGAGGCGAGCTATCTCGAGCACGTAGTCGGCCACAGCGAACCGGGTATTCCCTTGCAGACATGCCCCGAGTGCGGGCCGATCATTGTCGTGATGTCTCGCCATGGGCATGGCGACCTGTTGTATTGCCCGCTGTGTGCCGCCGAGTTGGCGCTGCAACGCGACGACGGGAAACTGAGCATGACGCCGACCGGGCACCGGGGAACTCCTTCGCAGTTGGCACCGGAGGTCGATGGTGATTTGATCGCGCGGCTGGTCCAGACGGCGGAGCGGCTCTTGTCGACGCCTCTACGTGCGGGACTGCTGTCACGTCTCCGCACAAGGTTTGCGTTCTAGCCCGTCGCCCG
This sequence comes from Halomonas sp. 11-S5, assembly GCF_029889825.1. Taxonomy (NCBI): domain Bacteria; kingdom Pseudomonadati; phylum Pseudomonadota; class Gammaproteobacteria; order Oceanospirillales; family Halomonadaceae; genus Halomonas; species Halomonas sp. 11-S5. The sequence goes on along the minus strand of NZ_JARANW010000010.1, from coordinate 55,141 downwards.
GCAGAGTCGAGGCTGCGTTCGCCTAACCTGGCGCCTCTTTGCATCGGCATGTGTGCCAGGGTGAGATACGTCCTGTCATCGTCATGTCCCTAGCCAATCTGCAGTTCTGCCTTCATCGAGTCCCGGGAGGAAGCAAAGGCGGAGCCGACCAGGTAGGCCACCGTCAACGGACACACGCGACCTACGAACATCATGGCCTTGAGGTCATAGCGCCGATTGAAGCGATACTCGAATCGGCCAGGTAGCGTGGGGCATGCTGTCCGCGGATGGCATGGTACGTGCCATGACGTCACCTCCTATGCTGGATATAACCTCAGTATAGGGCAGGCTGGCGGGATGGTGGCTGGTCATGCCTCTCTTGAGTCCTCACCCACCAGGCGTCATGCTGCTGGCATCTGACTAATTTGACCCAAGGAGCTGAGAGGATGGCAACGGTACTGGCCTTCGATGTCTACGGAACCCTGATCGACACCCATGGCGTGGTCGCGGAACTCGAGCAGCGCCTCGCCGGGCAGGACCGTTCGGACCTGGCCCCGGAATTCTCGCGGCGCTGGCGCGACAAGCAGCTGGAGTACAGCTTCCGCCGCGGCCTGATGGGAGCCTACGTGGATTTTTCCCACTGCACGCGCGAGGCGCTGGAGTTCACCGACCGCGCCCTGCAGACGCGCTTCTCGGAGACCGACAAGGAGCACCTGATGGGCGTCTACGCCCGGCTGCCGGCCTTTCCCGAGGCCTCGGCGGCGCTGGATCGCCTCGCCGAGGCGGGGATCCGCTGCGTAGCCTTCTCCAACGGCAGCCGTGAGGCGGTCGAGGGGCTGCTGGTGCAGGCCGGGATCCGCGCGCGCTTCGAGACGGTGGTCAGCGTCGATGAGGTCAAGCGCTTCAAGCCCGACCCGGCGGTCTACGCCCACCTGCGCTACCGGCTGGAGAGCGAGCCGGGCGATACCTGGCTGATCTCCAGCAACGCCTTCGACGTGATCGGCGCCCGCCACGCCGGCCTGCATGCCGCCTGGGTGCGGCGCAGCCCGGATGCCCCCTTCGATCCCTGGGGCATCGATCCGGACCTCACCGTGCCCGACCTCGACGCCCTGGCCGAACGGCTGAGCTAGCAACGACAAGACGACGCCCCGCGGTCGGCCGCGGGGCGTTGTGGTAGGGGCTTCAGGCGGCAAGACTACTCGGCCAGCTCGCCGACGCTGACGGTGCCCCGGTCGGCCAGCTGCACCAGGTGATCGTCGTCACGGGTCCAGGCGGCCATGGAGCCGTCGTACATGGTGACGTTCTCCAGCCCACCGATTTCGCTGAGCTGGAACCAGCCGCTGGCGGCCCAGTGGCCGGTGTTGCAGAAGGCCACGGTGGGTGCCTCGTGGTCTAGGTCGAGTTCGTCGATGCGGGCCTTCAGCGATTCTGGCTGCAGGTAGTAGGCCCCGTCGTGCTCCTCGATGCTGCCATCATGGGGCAGGTTCACCGAGCCGGGGATGGTGCCCGGCACGCGGGCGGCGGGTGACTGGGTCTCGCCCCTGTAGAAGGCCGGCGGCCGGGCATCCACCAGCGTCGTCTCGTCGGCGTCACGTGCCGCTTCCACCTCCTCGGTGGTGGCCAGCAGCCGCTCCTGCAGCGTGGCCGAGAAATCGACCGCCTCGGGGTCGCTCGCCGTGCCGCTGGTGACCTCGAAGCCCTGCTGGTCCCAGCCGGCGAAGCCACCGTTGAGGATCGTCACTTCATCGTGCCCCAGCGCCTTAAAGGTCCAGTAGATGCGGGCGGCACTGCCGAAGTCGGTGGGGCCGGTGCCGGCCGGGACGACGACCACGGTGTCATTGTTGTCGATGCCCAGGCCACCGATGAGTTCCTCGAGGTCATCCACCGCGGGCATCAGGCCGGCGACGCCGTCGCGGTCCTCGCGCCAGCCGGCATTGGTATAGCTGCTGTAACGGCTGCCGGGGATGCGAGCCGCCTCGAAGCTCGCCCGGTCGCCGCCGTCATCGATGGCGGAGCGGACGTCAAGTACTACCAGGTCGTCGCTGCCCAACTGCTGGTCGAGCCACTCGGCCTCGACCAGCGGAGCGGGGTGCAGGGCATGGGCCGGACCAGCCAGGACCAGGGTGCCGGCGGCCATTAACAGGGTACGTTTCATGGGGCGTCCTCCATCATCAGGGATGACACGATGCTAGGCGTGCCCTTCCGGCAGGGCAATCTGGTGGCAAGAACCCTTTCTGACGAAATTATTCCATTGGTGCATAAAAAAACGGCGCCGTTATCTCCGGCGCCGATGTGAGGGGAATACGCTCAGCCCTTCCAGGCATGGCCGGCGAAGGCCTCGTCGAGTTCCGGGTGGTTGACGTGGTTGGCATAGTTGGAGAGCGTCTTGACCGCCAGGGCCAGCACGATCTGCAGCACCTGCTGCTCCTCGAAGCCGGCATCCAGGAACACCTTGACGTCTGCCTCGCCGGGCATGCCCCGGGTCTCGAACATGACCCGGGTGAACTCGGCGAGGGCCGCCAGGCGTTCGTCCGGAATCGGCTGGCCGTTGCGGATCGCTTCCAGCACGTCGGCAGGGACCTGGGACATCTTGTCGGCCAGCATGCTGTGGGCGGACATGCAGTAGCCGCAGCCGTTGAGGCGGCTGATGGTCAGGAAGACCACCTCCTGCTCGGGCGGTGCGAAGCCTGAGTCATTGCGGAACAGATCATAGCCGTGCAGGTAGGTGTCCAGCACGCCCGGTGCCTTGGCCATGCCCTCATACATGTTGGGCACGAAGCCCAGCTTGGCGTTGGCCTGCTCGAGCAGCGGCTTCGCCTTGGCATCGGCGTTGTCGAGGGTCTGGGGGGGAAGTTGCATCTGATAGTCGGCGGACATGGTATGTGCCTCCTTCGTGGTCGTGGGTGCTGCCATTGCGCCATTTATGGATCGATCGTTCCACAAATGGCGAGAAAAAGTAGTCATCAGCGTCGCAGGGCGTCCAGGAGCAGTTCTACCGCCTGTCCGGCCTGCTCGGTGTCCGCCCCGCTCTTCAAGAGGGTCCTGAGCCCGGCCATGCTCATCGTCAGGTAGCTGGCCAGAGCTGCTGCATCCCGTTCCGGGGCGATGTCACCCTCCACCTGGCCCCGCATCACTGCCTGCTGGAAGAGTGCCGTGATGGCGGCGATGCTCTGGCGGGCATGCTGCGAGGGCAGACCATCGTGCTGGCCCAGCTCGCTGGCGGAGTTGAAGATCAGGCAGCCTAGGGCAGCGCGATCACTGCCGGCTTCCTGTGCCGTCTCGCGGAACAGGGCCGCCAGGAAGGCCATGGCCGAAGATGCCGCCTCAAGGCGGCGACCCAGACTGCCCACCAGGGACTCACGGTAGCGCCTCAGGGATTCGAGGAACAGCTGTTCCTTGTTGCCGAAGGCCTGATAGAGGCTGCTGCGAGATAGGCGCATGGCCTCCAGCAGGTCCCGGGTCGAGGCGCTCTCGTAGCCTCGTGCCCAGAAGACCTGCATGGCGGCGTTGGCAGCCTCGTCCGGGCTGAATGCGATGGGGCGTCCTCGTGTCATGTCAGCCAATTTAGTATCGATCGTTCCATAATTCAAGGGGCGACAGATCTCACTCCACTTGCTATCGCTGTAAGGAGCGAGTCGCGGCGTCGACAAAGCAACCAGATACCATAATCAACAGTCGCACGATTACCATGGCCGACAGGAGATCCCGAGCATGACGGAGCAGCATTCGCCGACAAGGCGCTTCTGGCTGGGCGGTAAGCGCGCTGCCGAGCAGGACCGGTTCTTCCGTGAGGCCCTGGAACCCCTGGGCTGGCAGCTCGGCGACGAGCACGACTGGGACGCCGGCTGGATCACCGGCATGCCGGATGCTGCACAGTTCCGGCGTGTCTCGCCGACGCGCAAGATGAACCACTTCCCGGGCAATGCGGCGCTCACCGTCAAGAGCCGACTCCATGACAGCCTCGCCACCCTTCGCGAGCGCATGCGGGAGAGCCATGGGGCGGATCACGAGCTTGTCCGGCGGCTGGCGTTCTTTCCCCGAGCCTACGTGATGCCCGGTGACTACCATGCGCTGCAGGAGGCCGCCCAGGCCGACCCCGGGCAGCGCTGGATCCTCAAGCCCACCAATGCCTCCAAGGGTAAGGGCGTGCGGGTGCTGCAGGATGTCGCCGAGGCGCCTCTCGCGCGGGACTGGCTGGTACAGGAGTATGTGGCCAATCCCCATACCATTCGCGGCCACAAATATGTCCTGCGGCTCTATGTGCTGATCACCTCGCTTTCGCCGCTGCGCGTCTATCTCTATCGCCAGGGCTTCGCCAAGCTGGCCTCGGAGCCCTGGGATCCCGAGGATGCCGACAACCCCTACAGCCAGCTCACCAACCCGGACATCAATGCCCTGAACAGCCACGCCGAGGTGCCGGTGGAGTTTATCGACCTGGAGCGATACCGGGCCTGGTTGAGAGATCAGGGGCACGACGACGAGGCCCTCTTCGCGCGCATCGAGGACCTGGTGGCGCTCACTGTGATCTCCGCCGTGGACGCCATGCGCGCTCGCACCGCCGAGGCCGGCGCTGATCCCCGTGGCTGCTACGAGCTGCTGGGACTCGACTGCCTGGTGGACGACTCCCTCAAACCGTGGATCCTGGAGTGCAACCTTAGCCCCTCGCTGGGCATCTGTGCCGACCCGGAGACGGGGGGTCGCGTCGAGGAGGCCGTCAAGGGCGGGCTGGTGCATGACATGGTCGCGCTGGTCGATCTCCCCGGACGGGCCCTGTCCGAGGCCGGCACTGCCGCTCAGGAACCGGATGTCACCCCGCAGCTGGTCGCCGAGGCAGAGGCCGAGCAGGCACGCGCCGGCGGCTTCCTGTGGCTGTTGCCGGCCGTGGACCCCGAGCGCTACCTGCCCTACTTCGCCTTGCCCACCCCGGCCGATCTCCGGCTGGCCGAGGCCCTGACGGGGCGACCCCTGCCGCCCCTACGGTTGCAGCGGCGCCACGTGGCGGAACTGGTCGACGAGGAGCGTCTCGCCCTCTATGACACGCGCAGTGGTCGCTACTACCGGCCCAACGACACGGCCTCCCTGACCTGGCTGCTGGCGACCGAGGGGCTGGACCCCGATGCCATCGCCGAAGAGCTGGCGCGCGCCACCTCCGAGGCGGGAGCACCGGCACAGATCTCGGCGCTGCGGGACGATGTGTGGAACACCCTGCGCGACTGGTGCCGTGCCGGCCTGCTCTGTCAGCAAGGCACCACGCCGGTAGCGTCGCCGGAGGCGCGTGAGGTCCCTGACCAGGCGCCACTCTCACTGACGGGGCGGGCCATGAGGCTCCAACTGGACTGGGCCCTGGACGTGGCCAGTGGCCCTGCCATGGCGCGGTTGGCGACATGGTTCGGCGAGCGGCTCTCGCCGCTTGACGCCGAGGCGGCGCGCCGGCTGCCGCGGCTGGCGGTACTGCAGGAGTCCGGCGGCTATGCCCTGGCCACCGATGACCGGCTGTTGGCATCGCGGCTAACGCTTGCGCAGCTGGGTCCGGTATTGACATCGCACCTGATTCGCCAGGCCACGATGCCCGGCCGCCCGGTGGTCGACGCGGCCCTGTTGGTCACACCGCAGGGCTGCGGGGTGCTCTGCCTGCTCCCCGATGGGGAGGAGAGCCGCGCCCTGCTGCAGCGGCTGCGGGAAGCATCGGGCGGTATGTTGACGCGCGGCGTACGGCTGGACCTCTCGGATCCGAGCATCGCCGACCCCCTGGACTTTCCCCTGCCGGGCGTCGCCGGAGCCTCGAGCGGGTTGCCCGCTACCGTGGCTCTCCGCGGTATGCTGCTGCCGGCCAAGACGTCTGCCGACCAGGCTCTTGCCCCGGTTGCCATGCTGGAGGTGCTTGGCGATCTGCTGCCGAATTGCCTGACCGTTGATGGCCAGGCGCTGGATGCCCAGAGCGTGACGGTTCTAGGCGACTGGCTCTCCACCCTGGTCTTGAGTGCGGTGAGGGCGGGGCCAGATGCGCCGGATGCCGCGTCACTGATCCAATGGCTGGATACGCGGGTAGACCCCACCCCTTCGGTCGATCGTCTCGCCATGGCGAGACGATGACAGGAGCACGAGCATACGGTGATGCCTTCCGGCATCACCGATGAAGATGTCGGCCCCTGGCCGGCGTCAAGACAACACGACATGTCCGGCATGTCGCCCAATCTGTATCAAGGAGATCATGATTATGACACTGCAAGACGAAAAGCGCCGTAGCCTGCTGAGTCGCCTCAGCCGTCAGCTGGGCTACACGGCGCCGGCGCTCGCCTTGGTCGCCAGCGGCGCTGCGTTCCAGGCCGTGGCCAGCGAGACGTCCCCCGATCTGAGCTATACCAATGGCCAGGAGGCTCCCCTGATGCTTGCCGAGGCCCACGCCGAAGGTGGCGCCGAGGCCGAAGGTGAAGCAGAAGGCGAAGCGGAAGGCGAGGGTGAAGCAGAAGGTGAGGGCGAAGGGGAGGGGTGAGCCCTTCCTTCCCTACCAGCGGGAAACCAGGTCCGTCACCACGGTGGCGGTCTGGTTTCTTCCCCTCTGCCGCCTCACAGCGATCCCATAACGTAACCCATAACGTAACCCAAAGCGGAACTCACAGGACACCCCGTCATGACATCACGCCACTCCCGGCCGTCTCCCGACACCGCGCGTCTCGTCGAGGAAAACCGGCTGACCCTTGCCCAGCTGAAGGACATGGTCGGGTCCCTTTCACCCGACATCTATCAGCAGGCGTTCGGCGAACACGGGCGCCACACCCTGGGCAAGCATGTGCGTCACATCATCGATCATTACGATGCCCTCCTCGAGGGGCTCGACCGAGGAGGGGAGGTCATCGACTACGAACAGCGCCGACGCGACGAGGCCCTCGAGCAATGGCCGCAGCAAGCGGCGAGTCATCTGGTCGGCATCGAGTCAAGGCTGTCGGTGCTGGGCGGCGAGCCGTCGTCGGCCGCGCTGACCCTGGCCTATCCCCTGGATGAGGAGAGGCTCTCCCTGGCGTCAAGCCTGGACCGAGAGCTTGCCTTCCTGACCAGTCACAGCATTCATCACATGGCGATCATTGCCCTGCTGGCCGAGCAGTCGGGTATCCACCTGCCCGAGACCTTCGGGGTGCATCCCTCTACGCTTCGACACTGGCAGCGGGCGTCTGAGGAGCAGGTGCCGCTCTCACCACTTTCGCGGAGGAGTGCCTGATGATGCGCATGATACTGGCGACCTGGCTGCTGGTGCTGGTCGTGGCGGCCCCCGTGAGTGCCGAACCCCGTTGGCCCGACCAGGGCTGGCAGGTCACGCCCACCTCGCTTTCCTACGACAACCTGCTGGAGGCTCTGCAGGAGGCGGTCGAGGCCGAGGGCATGTTCGTGGTCACCGAGGCAGGGCCCACCGTGGCCGCTGCGAACCGGGGGATCACCATCCCCGGCAACCGGGTCGTCGGCGTGTTTCGCAACGACTATGCGGTTCGGATCCTGCGGCTGAGCGTCCCGGCGATGATCGAAGCCCCCATGCGCTTCTATGTCACCGAAAATGACGACGGCAGTGCCACCCTCTCCTGGAAGACACCGACTCACTTGCTCGAACCCTACGTGGACACGGCCGGCGAGGAACTGGAAACAGTGGGCCGCGAGCTCGACACCCTGTTCGCTGCCATTGCAAAGCGTGCCACCGAGGAATCGGAGTGACTGCATCGAGCGTCACCTCAGGCACTTGAGGCGCTGACCCGTCGCAACAACCCCCACCCCCGTTTGGTCAACTGCGGCCGCTCCTCCGGGACGGTCATGCCGGCGAGTCGGCCATATCCTTCAGCGGTAATTGCGCCATCGCATTTTCATCTCCTGACCCCGAGCCAGGACGATCGGACGCTTGCCCCGGTCCGTCCGACTTCTTTGCGTAAGGACATACCGATCCCGGCGACCGAGTGGCGGCGTGTCATGTCAGGAACGTGGAATCCACCATGGAGTATCGAGGAGGAAAGATGACTAAGACGTTGAGCCTGCTGTTGTTAAGGGTATCACTGGGCGGATTGTTGCTGGTCTGGGGGGTGAACAAGATCGTCAATACCGATTACAGCCAGGCCATTGTCGACAACTTCTATTTCGGATTTCTATCGGTCGAGGCCCTGCTGCCACTAGCGGGTGCCGGCCAAATGCTGGTTGGCCTGCTGGTCGTCATCGGTCTGGCACGCCGCTGGACCTATCCGCTGCAGCTGCTACTGAACGGTGCGTCGCTGGTAGCCGTCAGTGCCTCGGTCATTGATCCCTGGGGATGGTACCTTGAGGGTACCAATGCCTTGTTCTACCCCTCCTTGATCATCTTCGCCGCGAGTCTCTTGGCGATGGCCTTCCGTGAAGAGGATCGGCTGTCCCTGGATGCCGCCAGGCAGCGCCCGGGCCCGGTCAGCTGGGAAGCACGTCGTCACTGTAGCTGATGAGTGGCGATACCCGGCCATTGGTCGAGTATCGCCGTCCGGGTTCAGGGACAGTCGGGCGGCTCGGGACTCGCGGAGAAGGCCAAGTGGGTGAACCAGGCCGTGGCATCCACCCCGGCATTGTCGCCATCGCTCATGAGGGCGAGGCCATTGATGTGGTCCGGGCGGCTCCCGAAGAGTCGCTGATAGTCCTCGCGGATATCCCGCACTTCCGCCACCCATTCTCCTACGCGGGCCTCGCCACTCTGCAGGGCCATCAGCTGGGCGCGTGAGGTAAAGGCATTGGGCCAGTCCGATCCTGCTGGCTGGCTCGAGGCCCACACATAGTTCACCGACTCGACCTGCCAGGGGAGCAGCCCCGTCTTGCGGGCCACATAGACCCTGGCAGGGTAGTCGTCCCCTGACTTTTGTGTCTCATCGAGACCCTCATGAATCCCCGATACCTGCCAGCACCACTGCAGGTAGGGCGTCTCGATAAGGTCGACCTCGCGTTCCAGGTATTTCGCCGAGGCCTGTTGCCGGGCGCTGGCCTGGAGGAGTCGCATGCCCTCCCGCGCGATGACCCGGTACTCGGTCTCGCCCTCGAAGCTGCGTGTCGGCCAGGCGAGTATATCGTCCGGCGAGAACGTCAGGTCACCCGCTGCGATGACAGGTTCTGCCACCAGGGTCGTCAATGTCATCAGACACCAGGGGATAAGGGATCGGCTCATCGGGTAGATTACTCCATTCATTGCCGTGGATAGGGGGTGTTTTACGTCGAATCGTTCTTAAGGATGCAGTGGTCCAACGGGAGCGAACACCCCGGACCTGATCCCTCAGGCCCGGGTTTCTTGCCTTGTGCTGGGGTCTTGGCCATCCTGACAGGATATTCGCTGGACAGAGGGAGGAGATACCATGCGCAAGACGCTGACTGGGACGGCCATGGCTATGTTCATGGTTATACCGCTGGTAGTGCAGGCGGAAGAGCACGGGGTGATGCACCTGCAGTCGAGCGACGATATCCAGCGTGTCGAGGAGCGGCTTCGTGAGGCTATCGAGGACAAGGGACTGACCCTGATGACCGTTGTCGATCACACCGCTAATGCGGAGGGCGTGGGGCTCTCGTTGCCGGCGACCCGTACCTTCATCTTCGGCAATCCGCAGGTGGGTACGCCGATGATGCAGTGCCAAGGAAGCATGGCGCTGGACCTGCCCCAGAAGATAGTAGTACGGGAGACCGACGAGGGCGTCAGGCTAGAGTGGAATTCGCCACACTACCTGGCCGAGCGCCACTCCCTGGAGGAGTGCGACCTGCCACTGGACAAGGTCGCCGGTGTACTAGAGGGCGTGGCAAACGCTGCCGTAGGCCAGTGAGATCACGGCTGTGAAGGAGTGGCAGGCCTTCAGTGTCCGTCATCGTCCTGCTCGGCGTCATGTTCCGGGCCGAATCGCCTGCCGGCCTCATGAAGCAGCGTGAACTGTCTGTCGCATTCTCTACAGGCGCCGCACATGGAAAGGTGTAACCTCAGGGACACCCGTTCCTGGAAGGTGAGAGGGCGGTCCTGCCTGAGGGACATAAGCCGGGTCGCCTCCTTGCACATCATCATGCCGTTTCCTCCTTCAGCCAGCCCTTCTCGATGCAGGCCCTGAGTCGCAGCCGGGCGCGATGCAGTATCACCCAGCAGTTGTTTTCCTTGATGTCCAGCTCCCGGCAGATATCGTCGGTGGAGAGCCCCATCAGCTCGCGCAGGGAAAATACCCTAGCGGCGTTGTCCGGCAGGGCGATCATGCAGGCATCGAAGACCTGCCAGAAGTTTTCGGTCTCGAAGGCTGCCTCGGGTTCTCCCCAGCTGGAGGGGCGAGCACTCTCCTGCCAGCGGCCATTCTGCTGGAATTGCCGGTCGATGGCGTCGTCATCGTCCTCATCCTCGAGAGGCTGCCATCTTCTATGACGTTTCTGGACGCGCATGGCGTCGAGGATCTTGTACTTGAGGATGCCGAAGACCCAGGTCTCGTAGCCGGATCGCCCAGCGAAGCTTTCATTCTTTTCGATGGCGGACATCATGGCCTCCTGTACGGCATCCTCGGCCTGGCTCCGATCACGCAAGTGCATGAGAGCAAAGGAGACCAGACGTGGCCTGACAGCCGTAAGTCTTTGTAATCTATCTTCTTTTCCGTTCATCTAAGAGACCCTCGTTCCCTGTGCCGATGCTTGGACCAGATTCAGGCAAAGTCTAGCAGTTGGTATCAGCCAGGGTATAGGGTCTCTCGATTGAGTCGTTCAAGCCAGACTTTCCTTACAGGATGCTCAGGGTTATCGACAGGAATTATAGCGTCTACGATATCAGTGATATCAGAAAGTCTGATGATTTATCTGTGTATCGTCTCCGAAACTTGATGCGGGAAGGGCGGCGTTTTGGCAAGAAGATTGCGATGGATTTGCTGGTTTTTTTGATGAGGTTTGCCCACTCTTGACAGGAATGTCATCTCGATCTGCAGGGGAGACATGAGGCGATATCAAGGCGCACTGCCACACCGATGTATGGGTCGGGAAGGCCATGTCATCGGCAACAGCCTCCCGGCACCGTGATCAGGTCGAGATGATTCGACAGTCGGTCAAGGTCCTCGGGCCGGTCCACATCCCAGAGCCGGGCGGGGCAGGCCAGCTGCCAGCCCAGCCCATCGGTGCGGTCGCGCGTCTGTGCCATGACGCGGTTCGTGCCCCAGTCGATGGCAGTGAAGAGGCGGCGGTCGTTCCGTCGGACCCCGACCAGCGCATAGCCGCCATCCTCGACCGGCAGGAAGACGGCATCGGCGTCCGTCAGGGCCGCCTGGCAACGCCAGAGCAGGGGCGGGGTAAGCGCGGGACAGTCGCTGCCGATCAGCACTCCCGGTGCGTCCATGGCCTGCAGGGCCACGTATATGCGCTCCCCCAGGTCGCCTTCTGGCTGGGCGCGAAGCCTCAGGCCATGCCGATCGGCTAGTTCCCGGAACATGGGATGGGCGTGATCCAGTGCCGTCCAAAGGGTGATGTACTGCGGCGAGGTCGCCGCAAGGGCCGTAGCCACCGCATGGCGCAGCAGTCGCTCGTGCAGCCGACAGGCGCCCTCGGCGCCCAGGACCGGCATCAGACGCGTCTTCACCTGTCCGGGAATCGGTGCCTTGGTCAGTATCGCTAAGGGAAAGGAGCCGTGAGCGTCAGCGGACATGGTGATACGCCCGGGCCAGGTCATCCGCCGCCGCGCCTCGCCAGTAGCACCAGCGCAGTCGCCACATCAGGCGGATGGTGGTCCAGGCGCCCTGTTGGTCCCAGCGCCGGCCACTGCTGGTCACCTTCTCCGTCAAACAGGTCGGTGGCGATTGCCGCTTGAGTCGCCGCGACATCTCGATGTCCTCCATCAGCGGCTGGTCGGGAAAGCCACCCGCGGCGACAAAGGCCTCGCGGGTCATGAACAGCCCCTGGTCGCCGGTGGCGATGTCCGTCAGACGCGAGCGCAGGTTCATGGCGCCGGCGATGACCGGCAGCAGCGGATGCCTCCCTTCCAGACGGACATCGAATCGGCCCCACACGCATTGGCCTGACAGGGCCGTCTCGACCGACAGGTCGGCGCGCGGGGGGAGTCGCGTGTCAGCATGCAGGAACAGCAGGTGATGTCCGCGGGCCTCGCCAGCCCCGGCATTCATCTGACGGGCTCGGCCGGGCGCTCGGACGATCACTGTTGATGCCAGAGGGCGTGCCCGGGCCACCGTATCGTCGAGGCTACCCCCGTCTACGACCACTACCTCTACGCCGTCGGCCTCCCATGGCGTCAGTCGGGTCAGCAGCTCCTCGATGGTGGCCGCTTCATCCAGTGTCGGAATGATGATGCTGAGCCTCGGTATGTCCGTCATGCCGACGGTCCTCCTGATGCGCATATCGGTGCGGTGATGCCTTGGGTCGGATCATCCATCTCAGCCTTACAATATGGCGGTGGCTGTCGGGCCTGTAAGGCGTCCTTTGACGATACGACAGAAACGCAGAGGCGCCGATAGGCTGGCGGTATTGGTCAATGAGTCCGCCGGTGCGGAGGGGGATAGCGATGAAAGGGGCGCGCAGCATCCTGGTGACACTGACCGCGTTACTGCTCTCAGCGTCACCGGCCATGGCCCTGGCGTTATCCATCTCCTGAGTCGCCGGAGGGATCCATCAATGTCCAACATGCTTGAGCGCTGCGGTTATGGGCTCGGATGCTGGTTGTCTTGTCCCAGGCCCTGGCACCGCCCCCTGTTGCCCGTCGACGAGGGTGTCCGGTCATGTCTCGAGCCTGGTGATGTCCTGCTGGTCGAGGGCTCCTCGAGGATCAGCACGGTGATCAAGTACCTGACGCAGTCCACCTGGTCCCATGCCGCCCTCTATGTCGGCGATAACAGCTGTCCCGGGGTAGCCGCCTCGCCCCAGGGCGGCGTTTTTGTCGAGGCAGATCTGGCGGAGGGGGTGCGGGTGGTGGGGTTCGAGGAATTCGAGGGCTATCCGCTGCGCATCTGCCGGCCGGTTGGCCTGGGTCGTGAGGACCTCGAACGACTGATCGCCTTTGCCTGTGGGCGCGTGGGCCACCGCTATGACCTGCGCAACATCCTCGACCTGGCCCGTTACCTGCTGCCCTTGCCCCCCATACCCACCCCCTGGCGGCGACGCATGCTCGGGCTGGGTAGCGGTGATCCGACCCGGGCCATCTGTTCGACCCTGATCGCCGAGGCCTTCCAGTCGATTCGCTATCCGATCCTGCCGATCCCCATTGCGGGCGAGGCGAGTGTATTCCAGCGTCGCCACTATACGCTGTTCACCCCGCGGGATTTCGATCTTTCCCCCTGGTTCGAGGTCGTCAAGCCCGCGCTGATAGGGGGGTTCGACCCCCACAAGCTGCACTGGCAGGAACCAGCCTGAGCCCGTCTTGGGTCAGGGGCCCAGAGGCTCAGTGAGACAGCTCGATCACTCGCCCACCGGCATCCTCGGCGTCTTCAGCGTCGTGGGTGACCAGCAGGCTGGGCAAGCCGGCCTCGCGCAGGCGGTCGAACACCAGCCGGCGCATCTCGTGACGCAGATGGGTGTCGAGCCTCGAGAAGGGTTCGTCGAGTAGTACCGCACAGGGGGCCGACAGCAGCAGGCGCATCAGCGCCACCCGGGCCTTCTGGCCGCCGGAAAGGGTGGCCGGGTCGCGCGCACCGAAGCCGGCAAGGCCGATGTTTGCCAGGGCCTGCTCGACCCGCGCGGCCTTGTCGGCGCTGGCCCCGGGCATGCCGAAGCGCAGGTTGCCGCCCACCGACAAGTGGGGAAAGAGCAGCGGGTCCTGGAACAGCAGGCCGATGCCGCGCCGTTCGGCCGGCAGGCCGCTGATGTCGCGGCCGTCGAGCATCACCCGGCCGCGAGCCTGGAACGCAGGAGCGAGGAAGCCGGCGAGGTAGGCGAGCAGGGTCGACTTGCCCGAACCGGAAGGCCCCATGACGGTGAGGACCTCACCGGGAGCGATCTCGGCATCCAGCTCCACCAGGACCTGGTCGCCCAGCTGGAGGCAGATGTCACGAAGTTCGAGGCGATGGGTGGCGTTCATGGAGCTCCCTGCATGCCGCGTCGCCGCGACCATAGCAATCTGGGCAGGCCGATGGCGATGATGAAGCCTGCCAGGGGCAGGCAGGCCTGGACCAGTGCCCAGACGCCGATGACATGACGGTTACCGCCGGCAGCCAGCGAGACCGCCTCGGTGGTGACGGTGGTGATGCGTCCTGCCCCCAGCAGCTGGGTGGGCAGGTACTGGCCGATGCTGACCGCCAGCCCCACGGCCAGGGCGGTGAGGATCGGTGCCAGCAGCATCGGCAGGCGTATCCGCCAGAAGGCCCCGTTGCGCGAGGCCCCGAGCGTCAGGGCCAGCCGCGACCAGCGTGGATCGAAGCGCCGGTAGGCCTCGGAGAGCGAGAGGAACACGTAGGGCAGCACGAACAGTAGGTGGCCGAAGGCGACCAGTGCATGGGTCGGTCGCATGCCGAGCTGCTCCATCACTACCACCAGGCCGAACAGGAAGGCGACCTGTGGCACGATCAGCGGCAGGTAGAGCAGCCACAGGGCCCGAGAGGGGGGCCGGCGGCTGCGCTGCTCGTGTTCGAGTGCCGCTAGGGCCAGGGCCATGGCGAGCAGCGTCGCACACAGGGCGATCAGCGCCGTCGAGGCGACCGGCCCGGCAAGTGAGGGCAGGACCCGGGCCCAGTGGGCGGCGGTAAAGCTTTCCGGCAGGGCCTCGGGGAAGCGCCAGAAGCCGGCCACCGAGTGGATCGCCAGGCCGGCGATGCCGACGAAGGCGATCACCGTGGCCAGCAGGATCCACAGCTTGCCGGCGAGATGCAGGCACGTCTCGCCCCGATGCCGTTCGCCGCGTTCGATCCAGAGACCCATCAGCCGCTTTGCGGCCCGCTCCAGTCCCCACCAGATCGCCAGTGCCGCGGCGGTGACGCCGAGTTGCAGGATCGCGCCGGCCGAGGCCAGGAAGCGCTTGTCGAGATCTGGGTCGCTGAACCAGGTAAGTATCGACACGGCAAGTGTAGGGGGCAGGGTGGGGCCGAGGATCATCGCTACATCCACCACCGACGAGGCGTAGGCGATCACCGCGTAGACCGGCAAGCGGATCAGCGGATAGAGCGATGGCGCGACGACTTTCCACCAGGCCAGGGTCGGGCGGTAGCCCAGTGAGCGGGCCATGGCGATTCGCCGTTCGGGATCGAGCTGAGGCAGGGCCGCCAGGCTCATCAGCAGCAGGAAGGGAATCTCCTTGATGACCAGCCCCGCGATGAGCGACAGCCCCCAGGGATCGTGGACGATCAGCAGGTCCGGCGGGCGCTCCCAGCCGGTCAGCCCCGGCGAGGCGAGACGTGCGACCAGCCCCGAGGGGGAGATCAGGAAGGCCAGGCCGAAGGCCGCGGCGGCATGGGGAATGGAGAGTAGTGGCGAGACCAGTCGCCGGATCCAACGGTCGAGCCGGCTGCCGGTCGCGGCGGCCAGGTAGAGCAAGACCACTGCCAGCGAGATGGCGGTGGCGAGCAGTCCGCTGGCGAGGCTGATGGTAACCGAGCGCCAGATGCCTGGCTCGGCAAACAGGGCCTGCCAGGGGGCGAGCGTCAGGCTCTCCCCGCCCAGCGCCGGCAGGTAGCCGAAGGCCGGCAGCAAGACCATGCCCAGGCCGGCCAGGATCGGCGCGACCAGTAGCAGCACGATCAGTACCGGAGCCAGGCGCAGCATCATCGAGCGCGCCTCGTTGCGGGAGTGGTCGGGGCGTGGTGCCTCGCCATCAGTTGCCGATGTAGCGGGCTTTCCAGGCGTCCTCCAGAGCTGTCATCCAGCTGGGATGCGGCTCGGGCAGCGTGCGCTGCAAGGCGCCGGGCGGCAGCATTGCCGGGTTGCGCTCGTCCAGGGAGAACAGGGCCCGGCTGTCGTCATCGAGACGCGCCACGTCGAGCACGGTGCGATCCCCCCAGACGTCGAGGTCCTGCTTGTGGGCCTGGGCCTTTGGCGAGAGCAGGAAGTCGGCGATCACCAGGGCACCGGCCTTGTGGGGCGAGTTGAAGGGAATGGCCACGAAGTGCACGTTGCCCAGGGTACCGCCTTGCGGCACATAACTGCGGGTGCTTTCCGGCAGTTCGAAGTCGGCGACTGCCGCCGCCGGCTCGGAGGGCGTAAAGGTGAAGGCCAGCGACAATTCACCGTCACCCATCAGGCTGCGCATCTCGTGTCCGGTGGCGGGGAACTGCCGTCCGCTGCGCCACAGGTGAGGGTGTAGCGCGTCCAGGTAGTCCCACAGCGGGGCGGTGACGGCCGCGAAGTCGCTCTCCTCGACCGGCGCATAGAGGGCCTTGTCCTCGTCGCTCAGCTCGATCAGGGCCTGCTTGAGGAAGGTGCTGCCGGTGAAATCGGGGATCCGCGGATAGGTGAAGCGTCCGGGGTTGGCCGCGGCCCATTCCAGCAGGGCAGACATGTCTTGTGGAGGCGCCGCCACCTGCTGGTTATCCCCGCGGAGCTCGTTGCTATCATAGTAGAAGGTGATCTGCGACCGTCCCCAGGGGGATTCGTAGCCCTCGGTGGGCAGGGTGAAGTCGGTGACGACCTCGGGGTTGTGCTCGGGGTGGGTGAGCGCGAAGTTCGGCAGCGACTCGGCGAAGGGACCGAACAGCAGGTCGTTGGCCTTCATGGTGGCGAAGTTCTCGCCGTTGATCCAGATCAGGTCGACATTTCCCTGGCCATGGTTGCCGGCCTGTTTCTCGGCCAGTACCCGGGAGACCGCCTCGGCGGTGTCGCCGATCTTGACATGGGTGAGTTCGATATCGAACTGCTCCTCGACCCGCCCGGCCACCCAATCGATATAGTCGTTGGTGCGCTGTTCACCCGCCCAGGCATACCAGTAGACCGTCTGGCCTCGGGCCTCGTCGAGCACCGCCTCCCAGTCGGTTGGATCGGGGCCCGCGGCGACAGGACCGGAGAGCAGGAGGGCGATGGGCGTGGCGGCAGCCAACAGGCGAATCGGCATCTAGGGTTCCTCTCTGGTGATGGGCAATGTTGGGGTGGAATACGCTCGGTGATGCGCTATCTGACTTTCGCTATCAGCCGTCGAGCACCTGCTCGAGAGTGCGAAACTCTCGCTGTACATGCTCGATCACGGCCACGGAAAGGTAGTGGTCGACCCGGTCTCGAACGTGGGCGATCAGGGCATCGTCGCTCAGCTCGGCGGACCAGTCCTCGCCGCGGGCATGGGCATCCCGGGAGTGAAGGTTACTGGCTCGCCACTTGGCGCACCAGGTCAGCGACCAGAGCCACATGGCTCGCCGGCATGCCAGAAGCGTATCGGTGTCGCCGTCGAAGCCCGTGGCGGCCATCCAGTGACGGTAGAAGGCGGCGACCTCGGCGGGAAGCAGTTCGGCGCGGCTCTGCAGGTCCCAGGTCGTCGAGGTGTAGAGGCTGGCGTGAGCCAGGTCGAAGCCTGCCAGGCCGTAGCGGCATTTCTCCAGGTCCACCAGCACCGCGCGTCCGGACTCGGTGACCAGGAAGTTGCCGGGATGGGCATCGAAGCTGATCAGTCGCGGCTCGGCGCCAGGCCCGGCAGGCAGCCGTTCCGGCAGGGCGTCCAGCTCGGCCTCGATCAGCGCTCGGGCGTCCGCTTCGAGCCCGGCCCGGACGAGGAAGCGTGCCTGGTCCCTGACCTCCTCGAGCATCGCCGTCCAGGGGTCGGCGGGTGACAGCAATGGCGGGCGCGCCTCGGCATCGGGCACGTCCAGTACATGGAAGCTGGCCAGCGCCTCGGCGATGTCGGGAAGGTCATCCGGGAGTCGCGCCGGGCGACCCCGGATGGCACTGACCAGCAGCCCGCCACGCGGCAGCGACGGGCTCGGCGGCAGCAGACCGTGCAGCGAGGGGGCATGGCCGCCCTGGCTGGCGCGGGAGAAGCAGGCCGCCTGGTAGTCGAGGTTGGCGGCGGGGTCGAGTCGCATCTGGCTCTGCTTGGGTAATCGTGCCACCCAGTCGATCTGTTGTCGCTCGAGCCACACATGGTGATGGGCCAGGCCCGTATCGGCCATCGGATACATGGCCTGTATGTCCGCGTCATGACCGGCGTGGCGCAGGGCCACTGCCAGGGGATGGCAGAGATCCGGTCGGGCCTCTGGCAAAGCAGGGCGAACGGCGATATCCGGCATGTCGCTCCTCGGGTGATGTTATTACGGTCGATAATGGAGGGTCGTGCGGCGCAAGGCGTTCCTTACATATCGGCGTCTCCCCGATGACCTGCTGCATGTCGGCCAGCTGTAAGCCTGGGGCATCGTCATCGACATAAGGGAACCGTTGTTGCGACACGGTGGAGCGAGGGCTCCGGATATCTTCTGGATGAACACAAGCGAAGGTGAACAATATGTCACAGCATGACGAACAACGCCGTAAGCTCCTGGGCCGCCTGAATCGGCGACTGGCCTACACGGCCCCGCTGCTTGCCCTGGTGGCGGGGGGCACCGTCCTTCAGGCCTCGGCAGGCGATGACGCGGCCATTGCCGACTTTACCTCGCCCTCCAATGCGTCCTTGATGCTGGCCAGCAACCACGCAGAGGGGGCCGCCGAGGCGCAGGGAGAAGCCCAGGGCGAGGCAGAGGCAGAGGGTGAAGCGGAAGGTGAGGCAGAGGGTGAAGCGGAAGGTGAGGCAGAGGGTGAAGCCGAAGGTGAGGCGGAGGGAGGCGATAGCGCCGCCGTGGCAAGGCCCGAAGGGTATTCGCCGGCTTACAGCGAGACCGGCGACAATCCCCAGGAGATGCTGGCCCGAGGCGAGGCGCTCTATTACGACACCTCCTTGAGCAGCAACGGCCTGGCCTGTGCGAGCTGCCACGGCAGTGACGGTCAGGACATGGGCTACAACCCGACATTCGAACAGCCTTTCCCCCATCGGGTAGCGATGGGCGCCAACCAGTTCGGCATGGCGGAAGTGCATGCCGACGAGATGGTGCAGATCTGCATGGTAACGCCGATGGCGGCCGAGCCGCTCGAGTGGGGTGGCGAGGAGTTGACCTCGCTGGCGGCTTACGTGGTGGAGGTGCAGAAGCGCGTCGCGGGAGAGCCACATGATCTCTGAGTCCGGCCGGCGGGGCTGAACGCGTTCATCTCTTCCCTCGGCACTCTGCCATCGTCCCCGGGCCCGCCAGCTGGCGGGCCCGGCTGCTTGCGACGAGGGCGTCTCCTTCCCTTCGACCGAAGGCAGGTTGTTGCCGCCCCCGGGTCCACTGCCTACCCTGATATCGGTAATGACTGAACCACTGTCCTCCGATGAGGCTCTCAGGGACAGGCACTGCAGGGCGGGCACGAGATGACGAATCCAGATCGCAGGGGCAGGGCCGGGCGCATCCTGATGCTGGCAAGTTTGCTGTGTCTGGCTCTCGGTGCGCTGCTGGCCTGGCAGGTACAGGCGCAGCAGGGTGAACGCACCGCTCTGGTGATGACGATCGACGATGCCATCGGGCCGGCCATCAGCGACTATTTCCAGCGTGGCCTGGAACTCGCCGAGGAGCGTGATGCCGCGCTGGTGGTGGTGGAGATGGACACCCCCGGCGGTCTCTCTGACTCGATGCGTTCGATGATCCGCGCCATGCTGTCCTCGAGGGTGCCGGTTGCCATCTATGTCTCCCCGGCGGGAGCCCGGGCGGCCAGCGCCGGGACCTACCTGCTCTACGCCAGCCATGTGGCGGCCATGGCGCCGGCCACCCACCTCGGATCTGCCACGCCCGTGCAACTGGGCGGTGGTGGTCTGCCGGGAATGGATGATCCAGCTCAGCCAACGGATGATGGCGAGACGCCAGCGTCGGATGACAAGGCGGCTTCTGACGACACCGAGCAGGCAGAGGACAACGGAGCATCCAGCGACTCGGGCACCCCCGAGAAACGTCGTGGCGAGACGGCCATGGAGCGCAAGGTGCTGGAGGACGCGGTGGCCTATATCCGCTCGCTCGCCGAACGCCACGGCCGCAATGCCGACTGGGCTGAGCAGGCCGTGCGTGAGGCGGTCAACCTCACCGCCCGGGAAGCCTTGGAGCAGAACGTCACCGATGTAGTGGCGACTGACCTGGACGACCTACTGACCCAGATCGACGGGCGCACGGTGGTGATGGAGGATGGCGAGCGTACCCTGGCCACGGCCGATCTGGTCATCGAGCGTTTCGATCCGGGCTGGCGGACCAAGCTGCTGGCCGTGATCACCAACCCCAACGTCGCCTATTTTTTGATGATCATCGGCTTCTACGGGCTGATCTTCGAGCTGTCCAACCCGGGCGGCCTGGTGTCGGGCACCATCGGCATTATCTCGCTGCTGCTGGCGCTGTTCGCCTTCCAGGTACTGCCGGTCAACTACGCCGGCCTGGCGCTGATCCTGGTGGGGCTGGGGCTGATCGTGGGCGAGGCATTGATGCCCAGTTTCGGCATTCTCGGGATAGGCGGCATCGTCGCCTTCGTGATCGGATCGGTGATGCTGATGGACGCGGACACCCTGAACATCTCGCTGCCGATGATCGGCGGCATCGCCTTGCTGGCGGCGGGCCTGATGCTGTGGGTGATGACCCGCTTCATCGGTCTGCGGCGTCGCGTGCCCCGGACCGGCCAGGAGGAGCTCGTCGATAGCGAGGCCACCGCCCTCGAGGATTTCGCGGGGCAAGGCCATGTGCGGCTGATGGGGGAGCGCTGGAATGCCCACAGCACTCGGCCGCTGACCCGGGGGCAGACGGTCCGCGTGACGGCGGTCGACGGCCTGACCCTGGAGGTGGAGCCGCTCGACGACTCGTCCTGAGGCCCCGGCACGTTTCCCGGCGCCTGCCGTCGCCGGACACATCTAAGGAGAGCAAGCCATGTTGATTTCCTATCTCGTTCCGGTCGTCCTGCTGGTCATACTACTGGCGGCGTCGATCCGCATCCTGCCCGAATACAAGCGCGGGGTGGTGTTCTTCCTCGGCCGCTTCCAGGGGGTGAAGGGGCCGGGCCTGCTGATCATCATTCCCGGCATCCAGAAGATGCAGGTAGTCGACCTGCGGGTGATCACCATGGACGTGCCGGAGCAGGACGTCATCTCCCAGGACAACGTCACCGTCAAGGTCAATGCGGTGCTCTACTTCCGGGTGGTGGACCCGGAGAAAGCGATCATCCAGGTGGAGAACTTCGTCAACGCCACCAGCCAGCTGGCCCAGACTACCCTGCGCTCGGTGCTCGGTAAGCATGACCTCGACGAGATGCTCTCCGAGCGCGACAAGCTCAACGACGACATCCAGGAGATCATCGACAGCTCCGCCGAGAGCTGGGGGATCAAGGTGGCCAACGTGGAGATCAAGCACGTCGACCTCGACGAGAGCATGATCCGCGCCATCGCCCGCCAGGCCGAGGCGGAGCGCGAGCGGCGTGCCAAGGTGATCCACGCCGAGGGCGAGCTTCAGGCCTCGCAGAAGCTGGTCGAGGCGGCCCATGTGTTGTCTGCCAACCCCGCGGCGCTGCAGCTGCGTTACCTGCAGACCATGGGGGACATGGGGAGCAAGAATTCCACCGTCGTCTTTCCAATGCCCATGGACCTTCTGGAGGCCTTCAAGCACATGAAGGCCTCGCCCGCGGCCCAGGCGCGCACCGGCGGGGCCGCACCGGATGATGCCGACGCCTCCTGAGCCCGCCCTGCCACGGCCAGCCGGTCGTGGCCTCCCTTGCCCTGGCGGGCCGGATGCAGCGCCAGGGTATCTCTGCTAGACTTCCGCGCTCTTGTCGGGTGCATGCATCAGACTTTCGTCGCGTGATGCCCCACTGAAGCCGAGCAAGGGAAACGACAGCACGTGATGACTCCCCTGGCAGGGCTGGCCACGCCGCCCTAGCGCACCCTCCCCATCTCCCGGCGATGCCACCGTCACCGGTGCGTCATCGCTCGACATCGCGCCGATGTCCCTGTCGCCCCCGTGCTTGCGATCATCGCCATCTCCTGAATCTGCCATTGGCAACAGTGCCCGACCGGGGTGCCGGGAAGGGCATGCGCACGACAGGATCCCGACGCCTCACGGCCCATCCATCTCCCCTGACTGGACAGCAGCATGTACGAAAAAATGAAACTGAGTTGGTTCTCCAACCTCAAGGGCGACACCCTGGCGGGCATCGTCGTCGCCCTGGCGCTGATCCCCGAGGCCATTGCCTTCTCCATCATCGCCGGGGTCGACCCCAAGGTAGGGCTCTACGCCTCCTTCGCCATCTGCGTGATCATCGCCTTCACCGGCGGACGCTCCGGCATGATCTCGGCGGCCACCGGGGCCATGGCGCTGCTGATGGTCACCCTGGTCAAGGAGCATGGCCTGGAGTACCTCCTGGCCGCCACCCTGCTTACCGGGGTACTGCAGATCATCGCCGGTTATCTCAGGCTCGCTGAGCTGATGCGCTTCGTGTCGCGCTCGGTGGTCACCGGCTTCGTCAACGCCCTGGCGATCCTGATCTTCATGGCCCAGTTGCCTGAGCTTACCGGTGTGACCTGGCACGTCTACGCCATGACTCTGGCCGGTCTGGCGATCATCTACGGCTTCCCCCTGGTACCGGTGATCGGCAAGACCATCCCCTCTCCGCTGGTCTGTATCGTGGTGCTCACCGCCGTCTACATGATGACCGGCATGGAGATCCGCAGCGTCGGTGACATGGGCGAGCTGCCCGATAGCCTGCCGGTGTTCCTGTGGCCCGAGGTGCCCCTCAACCTCGAGACGCTGATGATCATCTTCCCCACCGCACTGATGCTGACCGTGGTGGGCCTGCTGGAGTCGATGATGACCGCGACCATCATCGACGACCTGACCGACACCCGCAGTGACAAGAACCGCGAGTGCAAGGGGCAGGGCATCGCCAACATCGGCGCCGGCCTGCTTGGTGGCATGGCGGGCTGCGCGATGATTGGCCAGTCGGTGATCAACATCAAGTCCGGGGGGCGCCGGCGCCTGTCCACCCTGATCGCTGGTGTGGCACTGCTGATGATGGTGGTGTTCCTGGCCGACTGGGTCTCCCAGATTCCCATGGCGGCCCTGGTGGCGGTGATGATCATGGTCGCCATCGGGACCTTCAGCTGGTCGTCGATCCGCGACCTCAAGAAGCACCCCATGAGCACCAACATGGTGATGGTGGCAACCGTGGTGGTGGTGGTGGTGACTCACAACCTCGCCATCGGCGTCTTCGTCGGCGTGCTGCTTGCGGCCATGAACTTCGCCAACAAGGTGGGCAATATCCTCTACATCGGCAGCGAGGAGGCCGACGAGGGCAGCCGTCGCATCTACAACGTGGTGGGACAGGTGTTCTTCGCCTCCTCCGAGCGTTTCGGCGAGGCCTTCGACTTCAAGGAGACGGTGGAGAAGGTCACCATCGACCTGTCGCGGGCCCACTTCTGGGACATCACCGCCGTCCAGACCCTGGATCGGGTGGTGATCAAGTTCCGCCGCGAGGGTACCGAGGTGGAGATGATCGGCCTCAACGAGGCCAGCGCCACCATCGTCGACCGCTATGCGGTACATGACGACCCCGAGGCCGTCGAGAAGCTGATGGGCGGCCATTGACCCCCGCATGGATGATGTAGAAGGTGAAGAGATGATCATAAACGCCAGCTTCAGGACAAGACGATGACCGAACAGGTGATGGCCGCCATCGACGGCTCGAAGTTCTCGGAAGGAGTGTGTGACTACGCCGCCTGGGCCAGCCTGGCATTGGGTGCCCCGCTGACCTTCCTGCATGTGAACGACAACCATCCTCAGACCGCCGAAGCGGATCTCTCCGGGAATATCGGGCTCGGGGCCAGGGAGCACCTGCTCGAGGAGCTCTCCCACCTGGACGAGCAGCGGGCCAAGGTGGCCCAGGAGCAGGGCCGGCTGATGCTCAAGGCGGCCCGCGAGCGGGCCGTCGAGGACGGCGTGACCGAGCCCGCCGGTCGCCAGCGTAACGGCACCCTGGTGGAGACCCTGGAGGAACTGGTCGATGAGATCCGCCTGCTGGTGATGGGCAAGCGTGGCGAGGGCGCGCATCAGGCCAGTGACCACCTGGGCTCCAACCTCGAGCGGGCGGTGCGTACCCTGCACCGGCCGATCCTGATGGTGCCCGACACCTACAAGACACCCGAGAAGGTGATGCTTGCCTTCGACGGCAGCAAGACCACCCGCAAGGGCGTGGAGATGCTGGCCAAGAGCCCGCTGTTCGACGGTATCCCGGTGCACGTGGTAATCGTCGGCGCCGAGACCGGCGATAACCGCTCCCAGCTCGACTGGGCGCTCAAGACCCTGCGCGACGCCGGCCACGAAGCCGAAGGCGCCATCCGCGCCGGCGAGGTAGAGGCGACACTCCACACCTACCAGGAGGAGCATGCCATCGACCTGCTGGTGATGGGCGCCTATGGCCACTCGCGCATCCGCCATCTGCTGGTGGGCAGCACCACCACCACCATGCTGCGCAAGGCCAACGGCCCGGTGCTGCTGTTACGCTGATCGCCATCGGCAGCGCCGCGCGACGCTGGCCCCGGGGCCAGCGTCGTCGTGTCAAGCCCTACGGGCCTCGGGGCTCGCCAGCACGCCCTGGGCCAGCGCCCAGCCGATGACCAGCAGCGCCAGCATGCCGACCAAGACATGGGAGAAGGACGCGCCCAGGTCCAGCGCGATGCCCAGCAGGGCCGGAGCGATGCCCGTGGAGAAGACCATGGCGGCGCTCAGGGTGGCGCGCACCGTGCCCAGGTGCTCGGCGCCCCACAGGCGCACCAGCAGGCTGGTGGCGATGGACTCCTGGGCCCCCATGGCGAGCCCCCCGCCCACCATGAGCGCCCAGACGCCGGCGTGACCGCCGACGCTGATGGCCACCACGAGGGCCAGCGCGTAGGGCAGCAGGTAGAGCCTTGCCAGGCGTACCGGGCCGAGCCGGTCGACCCAACGCCCACCCAGCAGGGCACCGGGCAGCTTGGCCAGTCCCATGCCAGTCAGGGCCAGGGCATAGACGGTGAGCGAACTGCCCAGGTCGTCGGTCATGCGTGCCTGGTAGATGAAGAGCCCGGTCATGGTCACCGGCAGGATCATCAGCAGCGGCAGCAACTGCCAGAAGCGCGCCTCGCGGAAGGGGCGCGGACCCTGGCGGCGCTGGCCACGCGCCGGGCGCTTGCCCGGTGCCTTCGGCCAGGGGCCGCGAAGCATTAGTGGCACCCAGAATAGCGCCAGGAAGACTATCAGCAGCCACCACAGCTCCCGCCATCCCAGCCACACCAGCATCGCCGCCATCAGCGGTGGCAGGGCCGTCTCGCCGAGCATGATGCCGGTGCTGACCAGGCCCAGGGCGCGGCCGCGCATGGTGACGAACTCCCGCCCGGCGAGGGTGTTGCCCAGGTGGGTCATCATGCCCTGGCCGCAGAAGCGCACCAGCCCCAGGCCAAGAAGCCCCAGCCCCCACCAGGGGGCGGCGGTCAACAGCAGGATGCCGGCGAGCAGTGCAGCGAGTACCACCAGCGCGAAGCGTCGCGGAGCGACCCAGTCGATGCTGGGGCCCAGGCGAAGCACGGCGAACCCTGCGACCAGGGTCACCCCGGCATAGGCAGTGCCGAACTGCCCGGCGGAGAGTCCCAGGTGCGTGCTGATCGGTGCCTGGAATAGGCCGATGAAGAAGCTCTGGCCGAGGCTCGAGGTGAACATCGCCAGGAAGGCGATACCCAGCAGCCCGCGATGATCCCGCAGCAGGGTGCGGTAACCCATGGTGACCTCCGGTGAGTGTTGGATGGCAAGACGGGAGTGCGACGGCAGGGCCGCGGTGGCAAGATGGAGTCATGGCGGCCCTGCCGGTGAAAGCGACCCAGGATATCAGCTTGAGTGCATACGGTGGCGTGCCGAGCTGATCTAAAGATTCCGGAAATGGAGGCGATGATGAACCATCCTGAGCTGGATATGGACGCCGTGGTGAGGCGGTTGCACGCGCTGCGCGCCGAACTGCTCGAGCTGAGCGACGCCAGTCGCGATTCCCGCGACACCGTGATGCTGGACCAGACCTCGGTAGGGCGGCTGTCGCGCATGGATGCCATGCAGGGGCAGGCCATGGCCAAGGCCGAGGAGCAGCGTCGCCAGCTGGCCCTGCGGCGCATCACGGGGGCCCTCGCGCGCATCGAGAAGGGCGAGTATGGCGAGTGCATCGAGTGTGGTGAATGGATCGGCACCAGGCGCCTGGAAGGCGACCCCCTGGTGCTGAAGTGCATCGATTGCGCCGAGTGACGCCCGGCGCCGGGAGTGGCGACGATCCCTAGCGCTGGCAGGGGTCGTCGATGATGGCGGTCTCTCGCGGGCGCAGCCGTCGCGAGAGGGCATCCACGGCGATGTTGAGGGCCGCGGTGACCAGCAGCAGGAAGAAGGCGACGTCGAACAGCAGGTACTCGAAGTTCGCATCGATGTAGTAGCCCAGGGTGGCCACCCCCAGCATGCCCAGGATGGCCGTCTCGCGCAGGATCACCTCGGCACGGTAGTAGAGCAGCGCCAGCATGCCCGGATAGAGCCGTGGCAGGAGCTCGTAGGCCAACCGGCCCGGGGCGTTCACCCCCGGCATGCCGGGGGTGATGGCGTCCGCGTGGCGTGCCACCAGGAAGGCGATCAGCGCGCCGTTGTGCAGCGCCAGCGCCAGCCAGGCGGGCAGCAGCGACGGCCCCAGCAGCAGCAGGAAGAAGAAGGCCAGCATCAGCTCGGGGGTCGAGCGAAGGAACAGCAGCAGCCCCCGGCCGACCAGGCGGGTCACCGGGTTGCCGAAGTGGCGACAGGCCAGCGGCCATAGCGCCAGGGCCACCAGCAGCGCCCCCACGCTGCCCAGCAGGCCGAGCAGCAGGGTGTTGCCGATGGCCGGGGCCAGGTCGGGGATGCGTGCCAGCCAGTCGATGAGGCCTCGCCAGTCGCCTTCGAGCAGCGCTGGCGGCCAGATATCCTGGCTGACGAAGCGCCACAAGAGGCCGCCATCCACCGCCGGCCAGGGGCCCAGCAGGAGGGCCCCGCCGAGCACTAGCAGCGGCATCAGCCGCCGGTGGCCCCACCAGGGCAGGCTGGCGATCAGCAGGTAGAACAGCCACAGCAGCGCCCCGGCCTCATGGTAGCGCCCCTCGCGGAAGGCGGTCTCGAGCTGGAAGCCCAGGGTCGGCAGGCCGACGAAGCCCAGCAGCACGCTGGCGCGCAGCGCGCACTCGAAGCGGTAGCGGGTGTAGGCGGCGAGCCGCGTCCAGGCCAGCGGCAGCTCCGCATAGACGAAGCGCGACAGCCGCGAGACGCCGGGCGGCAGGGCGTCTCGCGGCGCGCCGGGGATCTGCTCGAGGATCTCCGCGAAGACCTTGGCGAAGATGCCGGCATAGGGGATCGCCAGGGCCATCAGCGCGGTGGCGGCGGAGAGGCCGAACACCTGCAGGAAGAGCAACGCCCAGAACAGCTCATGGATCGCCCGCACGAAGGCGCAGCCGGCGCGGATCAGCCGCGAGCGGGCGAACAGCAGGGCCAGCGGGAAACCCAGCACTATTCCGCCCAGCGTGCCCCACAGGGCCACGGCGACCGTCAGGCCGAGGGCCTCCAGCGGTGACTCCATCGCCCCCCAGGCGGGCCAGGCCAGCCCCTTGGCCATGCGCGCCAGCTCTGCCCAGGGGTCGCGGGTCAGGACTGCCAGGTCGGCGAAGGGCACCAGCACCACCGCCAGGGCCACCAGCGTCAGGGTATGGCGAGCCAGGCGCACGCCGGTGCTTTGCCCGGCCAGCCAGCCCGGTCGGGGCGCCGGCGTGCGATGGTCGGCGAGGGTCATGGCCGGCCCCGGGAGCGGGCTTCGCCGGTCTGGCCATCGGCATCCGGGTAGAGGCCGTCCAGGTCTGCCAGGGTCAGCTCGCGGGCCGGGGCGTCGATCACCAGCCGGCCGTCACGCAGGCCCCACACCCGGTCGAAGTGGCTGAGCGCCAGTTCTCGCTGGTGGAGGGCAATCACCGAGGTGGCGTGGCGCGCCTCGATCAGCGCCAGCAGGCGCAGCGCCTGGTGGGGGTCGACGCTGGCCACCGGCTCGTCGCCGAGGAACAGCTCTCGCTGCTGGTAGAGGGCTCGAGCGATGGCCACCCGCTGGCGCTGGCCGCCGGAGAGCTGGCCGACCGGGCGGCGCAACAGTCCTTCCAGGCCCAGGGCGTCGCAGAGCTCGGCGACCTGGCGCCAGGGTCCGGGCAGCGGGCGCACCAGGTTCCACAGGTTGGCCAGGGCCGAGTGCTCGGCCAGCCGTCCCATGTAGACGTTGTGATAGACCGCCAGCTGAGGCACCAGGCCATGCTGCTGGGGACACCAGGCGGCGCTGTCGCCCAAGCGCCGGCGCAGGACGCCGAGCAGGGTGGACTTGCCGGCCCCGCTGGGGCCGAGCAGGGCGACCCGCTCGTCGCGCCGCAGGTCGAGGTGCAGTCCCGGCAGCACCACCCGGTCGCCATGGACCAGGTCGACGCCCGCAAGCGAGAGCAGGGTGTCGCGGGACTCGCCCATCAGCGCAGCAGGCCGAGCTCTTCCGCGATGTCTTCGATGGGGGCGTAGAGGGCATTGTCGGCGGGAATGAAGCCCTCCCGCGGGAAGCTCGCCAGCAACTCGGGGTCGTCCATCTCGAGCAGGGCCGTGCGGACCTGGTCGCTGAAGCCCTCGCCGAAGCGTTCATCGACATCGCCGCGCAGGGTCCAGTTGTAGTCCGGGTAGGGCGGGGTGGCCCAGATCACCTCGACCTTGTCGGTATCCACCCGGCCGTCCTCCACCGCGGCCTCCCAGACGCTGAAGTTGACCGCCCCCAGATCCCAGGTGCCGGCCTCCACCAGGGCGATGGTACGCGAATGGTCGCCGGAGAAGCCGACCCGCGAAAAGAGCGTGTCAGGGGCCTGACCGAAGCGCTGACGCAGGAAGTGCTCGGGCATCAGCCGCCCGGACGTGGAGGTGCGCGAGCCGAAGGTCAGGCTCATGCCCTCGATGGCCGCGGGCAGCGCCTCGGCCTGTTCGAGGCCGGTGGAGTGGTGGGCGATGAAGTAGCTCTTGAACGCGGCGTCTTCACTGCCCTGAGCCACGGCCACGGAGCCCGGCACCAGGCGTCGCGCCTGAACGCCGGAGAGGCCGCCGAACCAGGCCAACTGGACCTGGTCGTTGCGAAAGGCCGTGACCGTGGCGCCATAGGACTTCACCGGCACGTACTCCACCTCCACGTCGAGGCGCTCCTCGAGGTAGTCGGCGACCTTGGAGAAGCGCTCGACCAGCCGCGACTGGTCTTCGTCGGGAATGGCGGTGAAGCGGAAGGTATCGGCGGCGACACTCTGGGCGAACAGGGTGAGAACAACGGTGGAAGCGGCAAGCCAGCGCATCTCGGTCTCCGGAAGTGGGTGATAGGCTGGCCATTGTTGTGGCTCGGCGCCGGCCTGGCAAGTCCGGTCGCGGCTCAGCGCTGGTCGTCGCGACCACTTACGGGATAGCGTGTCGCTTGCAGGCTGTCCTTGATCTTCTTGAGATGGGGCAGGAAATCCTCGCCGCGGCGCAGGGTCACCCCGGTGGCCAGGACATCGATCAGCGCGAGCTGAATCATCCGCGAGGTCATGGGCATGTAGTAGTCGGTGTCTTCAGGCGTGGCGACTTCCAGGGTCTCGGTGCACTCGGCGGCCAGCGGCGAATCCGGGGCGGTGATGCCGAGCACTACGGCGCCGTTCTCCCGCGCCAGTTGGGCGATGTCCACCAGATCCCGGGTGCGTCCGGTCCAGGAGAGTACTACCACCACATCACCCGTGTGGCAGGCGGCTGCCACCATGCGCTGCATCAGCACGTCGACATAGGCAGTGACCGGCAGGTTGAAGCGGAAGAACTTGTGCTGGGCATCCTGCGCCACGGCGCCGGAGGCTCCCAGGCCGAAGAAGTGCAGGTGCCTGGCCTGGATCAGGTAGTCGACCACGCGCTCGATGCGCTCGGGGGTCACCTCGCGGCGGGCCTGGTCCAGAGCGGCGATGGTCGCTCCGAAGATCTTGTTGGTGTACTCGGCGGCGGAGTCGCCGGGTTCCACCGCCTGGCTGACGTACGGCGTGCCGCCAGCCAGGCTCTGGGCCAGCTTGATCTTGAAGTCGGGGTAGCCCTTGGCCTCGAAGCTGCGACAGAAGCGGTTGACCGTGGGTTCGCTGACCGAGGCCAGCTGGGCTAGGCTGGCGATGCTCATGCTGGTGGCTGAAGTCGGGTCGGCCAGGATGACGTCGGCCACCTTGCGTTCGGATCGGTTGAGCTCGTCGAGCTGCCGGCGGATGCGGTCGAGCAGATCGTGTCGGACCATGGGCGTTGATGTCTCCGTGATGACGGGGGCGCCATCGGCGGCGCGAGGGTGAAACACGGGTGATGTGGTGATTTAACTACATTATGCTGGCTATGCTGAGGTATGCGCAAAGGGAGCGGAGGGAGGCTGCCAGCGGATGGCAATTTTGTTGTAAACTTACACAAATAGTTTGCAAGGCTTGCCCTTCATGCGCTATTTTTTAGGTAAGTTAACCAGATGGGGCGGACATGACACAACGCAATCGACCCGGCGAGGCCAAGCCCACCGATGCCGGCGGCACGGAGATCGACCTGGCGCTGTTCGGCGCTCTCGGTGACCTGGCCCAGCGCAAGCTCTATCCGGCGCTCTACCAGCTCGACCGCGAGGGCCTGCTGGATACCGATACCCGCCTGCTGGGACTGGCACGCCAGGAACTCGATCGCGAGGCCTTTGTGGCCAGGGTCGAGACGGCGCTCAAGACCCACGTCAAGGCCGATGAGCTCGACCAGGCCGTGCTCAAGCGTTTTCTGGCCCGTCTGGATTTCATGCAGCTCGACTTCACCGAGCCCGAGGGCTACGGCGCCATCCGCGAGTGGCGCCAGCAGGGCCTGCTGCGCCCCATGGTGGTCTACCTCTCGGTGGGCGCCAAGATCTATGGCGACATCTGCCGCCACCTCGAGGCCAGCGGCAGCCTCGACGAGCAGAGCCGGGTGGTGGTCGAGAAGCCCATCGGCTTCGACCTCGACTCCTCCGCCGAGGTCAACGATGCCATCGGCGCGGTGTTCCCCGAGTCCCGGGTCTATCGCATCGATCACTACCTGGGCAAGGAGACGGTGCAGAACCTCATCGCGCTGCGCTTCGCCAACCCGCTGTTCGGCACCCAGTGGAACCAGAACAACATCTCTCACGTGGAGATTACCGTGGCCGAGAAGGTCGGCATCGAGGGGCGCTGGGGCTACTTCGACGAGGCCGGCCAGCTGCGTGACATGGTGCAGAACCACCTGCTGCAGCTGGTCTGCCTGATCGCCATGGACCCGCCGGCCAACCTGGATGCCGACGCCATCCGCGACGAGAAGGTCAAGGTGCTCAAGGCGCTCAAGCCCTTCACTGACGACATGCTGGGGCGCGACGTGGTGCGTGGCCAATACATGGCCGGTACCACGGATGGCCAGGCCGTGCCGGGCTACCTGGAGGAGGAGGGGGCCAATACCCAGAGCCATACCGAGACCTTCGTGGCGATGAAGACCGGCGTGGCCAACTGGCGCTGGGCCGGGGTGCCCTTCTACCTGCGCACCGGCAAGCGCATGCCGGAGAAGCTCTCGCAGATCATCATCCACTTCCGCCAGCAGCCGCACTACATCTTCGACCCCGACCAGCGGGGGCTGGCCGCCAACAAGCTGGTGATCCGCTTGCAGCCGGAGGAGGGCATCGCGCTGGAGGTGCTGACCAAGGACAGTGGCCTGGACAAGGGCATGCGCCTGCGTCGCGGGCCGTTGCACCTGGACTTCAGCAGCGCCTTCCCCAAGACCCGCATCCCGGATGCCTACGAGCGACTGCTGCTCGAGGTAATGAAGGGGCAGCAATATCTCTTCGTGCGACGCGACGAGGTCGAGCACGCCTGGCAGTGGTGCGACAGCCTGGTCGCCGCCTGGGCCGACCGCGACGAGCCGCCGCGGCGCTATCCGGCCGGCTCCTGGGGGCCCGTGGCCTCCATCGCCATGATCACCCAGGATGGCCGCAGCTGGTATGAAGACTACTGAGGCACGGCGAGCGGCCCCAGGGACCCGGCGGTGGCTCTCTCAAGACCGCCATGATCACCCAGGATGGCCGCAGCTGGTATGAGGATTATTAGAAAATATCAAAGCCGCTTGAGCGTAGGCCCGGTAAGCGCCAGCGCACCGGGCACAATACGCCCGATGCGCCTTCGGCTTATCGGGCCTACCTGGAGGAAGAGACGAGATGAGTGATTCCCCCCGCCACCAGTTGGCCCGTCAGCTGGCCGAGGCCGTGGCCGAGGCCCTGCGGGCCGACCTGGCCCGTCAGGACAATGCCCTGCTGGTGGTCTCCGGTGGCTCCACGCCGGTCCCCTTCTTCGCGGCCCTGGCGGCCTGCGAGCTGCCCTGGGCGCGCGTCCAGGTGACGCTGGCCGACGAGCGCTGGGTGGCCGAGGACGCGGATGACAGCAATGCCCGCCTGGTGCGAGCCCACCTGCTGCAGGGGCCGGCCGCCGCCGCCACCTTCGTGCCGCTGACCACCGCCGACGCGACCCCGGAGCAAGGCGCGGAGGCGGTAGCCGAGCGGATCGCCGGGCTGGCCTGGCCGGCCAGCGTGGTGATCCTCGGCATGGGAGGCGACGGCCACACCGCCTCGCTGTTCCCCGACAGCCGCGAACTCGACCTGGCCCTGGCCACCGATGCCGCGGCGGTGGCGGTCCGTACCCCCAGCCAGCCCCAGCCGCGCATCACTCTGAGCGCCGGTCGCCTGCACCGGGCCCGTCGCCATGTGCTGCACATCACCGGCGGCGACAAGCGTGCCGTGCTGGCCCGGGCGCTGACCGGTGACGACGTCCGCGAGCTGCCGATCCGGGCCTTCCTTTCCTGCCCGCTGGCGACCTATTGGGCCCCCTGAATTCTGGAGTGACACCATGAGCATCGACAAGCAGCTGCCCTCGACCCGTACCACCGAACTGGACAGCATCTGCCTCAAGGCCGAGGTGATCCCGGTCATCGCCATCCAGCGCATCGAGGACGCCGTGCCCCTGGCCCGCGCCCTCTACGATGGCGGCCTGACCGTGCTGGAGATCACCCTGCGCACCGACTGTGCCCTGGAGGCGATCAAGCGCATCAACGAGGCGCTGCCCCAGGCCAGCATCGGCGTGGGCACCGTGCTCACGCCGGCCCAGTATCGCCAGGCCGAGGAGGTGGGCGCCGACTTCGTGGTGACGCCCGGCACCACCGA
The DNA here is from genome assembly GCF_029889825.1 of Halomonas sp. 11-S5. Taxonomy (NCBI): domain Bacteria; kingdom Pseudomonadati; phylum Pseudomonadota; class Gammaproteobacteria; order Oceanospirillales; family Halomonadaceae; genus Halomonas; species Halomonas sp. 11-S5. The sequence goes on along the minus strand of NZ_JARANW010000010.1, from coordinate 21,970 downwards.
GGCGCTCTATCGCTACGGCGTCACCAGCCCGGTGCCGATGCTGCCCGGCGTGGCGACCGTCTCCGAGCTGATGACCGGCTGGCAGTACGGCTATCGCCGTTTCAAGTTCTTCCCGGCCGAAGCCAGCGGCGGCATCAAGGCCCTCAAGTCCTTCGCCGGCCCGATTCCCGAGGCGCGCTTCTGCCCCACCGGCGGCATCGGCATCAACAATGCCGAGGACTACCTGGCGCTCAAGAACGTGATGTGTGTGGGCGGCTCCTGGCTCACGCCCAAGTCCCTGGTCGACGCCGAGGACTGGGACGCCATCCGCTTGCTGGCTCGCGAGGCGGCGGAGCGCTTTCACCACTGAGCGCGTTGCCCGCCTCGGCAGCGCTGTGTTCTCTCGACCGCCGGTCACTCCTCTTTCATCCCAGACGCCTGGCCGGGTTTTCTGGTTCATTTGTGTGCCTCATCGTGCATTCCGTCTAACAAATATCACGTTGGACCGCACGACAATGATCTGGCATTTCGCATGAGTCTGGGCTTCCGGCCCGCCAACCGCCGGCGGCCTGCTAGGCTTTGTCGGGGGGACGGCCGCGACTCGGCTACCGGCGGTAATCATCGATAAGGAGGCGTCATGCACAGCGAACGTATCGAATTCAGCGGGCACGAAGGCTCGACCCTGGCCGCAAGGCTGGACCTGCCCGAAGGCCCGGTCCGTGCCACGGCGCTCTTCGCCCATTGCTTCACTTGCTCCAAGGACATTCCCGCCGCCCGGCGCATTGCTGGCCGGCTGGCGGCGCGGGGCATCGCCGTGCTGCGCTTCGACTTCACCGGCCTCGGCCACTCGGGGGGCGAGTTCGCCAATACCGGCTTCTCGTCCAACGTGGCGGATCTCGTCAAGGCCGCGGAGTACCTGGAGGGTCGAGACATGGCCCCTCAGCTGTTGATCGGCCATTCGCTGGGAGGGGCGGCCGCCATCAAGGTGGCGCCCGAGATCCCCGGCCTGAAGGCGCTGGTCACCATCGCCGCACCGGCCGACCCGGAGCACGTGCTGAAGAACTTCGGCGACACGCTGGAGGAGATCCGCGACAAGGGGGCGGCGGAAGTCTCCCTGGCCGGTCGGCGCTTCGAGATTCGCCGGGAGTTCATCGAGGATATCGAGGCCAGCTCCCTCGACGATGCCCTGCCGCGCCTGGGAACGGCGCTGCTGGTATTGCATTCCCCCATCGACAGCCTGGTCGGTATCGACAATGCCGCGACAATCTTCCAGGCGGCGAAGCACCCCAAGTCCTTCGTTACCCTGGACGATGCCGACCACCTGATCAGCCGCGAGGCGGATGCCGAATACGCTGCCGATGTCATCGTCTCCTGGTCGTCACGCTACCTGGACCTGGCTGCCGAACCCACACCCGAGGCGGTTCCGGAAGGGTTGGTGCGCGTCGCCGAGGCCGACCCTGAGGGCCTACGTCAGGATGTGGTAGTGGGCGGCAAGCACTCGCTGGTGGTAGACGAGCCCGAGGATGTGGGCGGCAGCGACCTGGGGCCGACCCCTTACCAGTTCCTCTCCGCGGGACTGGGGGCCTGCACCGCCATGACGATCCGGCTCTATGCGCGGCACAAGAAGATCCCCCTGGAGCATGTCGCCGTGGAGGTGAGCCACAACAAGGCCCATGGCGAGGAGTGCGAACACTGCGAGGAGACCCCCGACAAGGTGGATGTCTTCCGTCGCCAGATCCGCCTGGAAGGCGAGCTGACCGAAGAGCAGCGCGAGCGCCTGTTGGCGATCGCCGACAAGTGCCCCGTGCATCGGACCCTGCACGAGAAGGCGGTCATCGAGACCGCGCTTGCCTGAGCCCGGCCGATCGACGGGTGGCGACTCAGCCCTGCAGTCGCTCCAGGTCCTCGCGGGTGGGCAGTGAGGCGTAGGCCCCGGGGCGGGTCACGGCGTGGGCGCCGCAGCGACTGGCGATCTCCACCGCGCGGCGCAGGAAGGCCGTGTCCCGGGCCCAGTCGCCGTCGAGGTCCTGCCCCGCGGTGTACTCGGCGAGTTCGGCCAGCAAGCCGCCGATGAAGGCGTCCCCGCCTGCCGTGGTATCCACCGCCTCGACCCGGGGTGGGGTGATACGCTCGTCCAGGCCGACCCCCTTCAGCATCACCTCGCCCGGACCGTCGGTGATCACCGCGACCTTGACCCCGGCGGCGAAGCGTTCGGCCAGCCAGCCCTCCCGGGGGTGGTCGGCGCGCAGGGTGTCGAGCTCGTCCGTCGAGAGCTTGAGCAGGTCGGCGGCGTCGAGCAACCGGGTGACCAGGCTGATGTCGGCGGCCCCGCCTTCCCAGAGGTTGTGGCGCAGGTTGGCATCCACGCTCACCAGGCAGCCGGCGCGGCGGGCCATCTCGGCCATGGCCAGGGTGGTCTCGGCGATCTCGGGCTCGGTCAGGCTGTTGCTGCAGAAGTGCACGATAGCCGGCTCGGCGAAGACGCCGGCGGGCAGGTGTTCCAGGCGATAGAGCAGATCCGCGGCCGGTGGGCGGTAGAAGTCGAAGGTGCGCTCGCCCTCGGCATCGCGGGAGACGAAGGCGAGTGCCGTGCGTGCCTCGCGGGTGCGCACCACGCCGGAGGTGTCCACGCCATGGGCGGCCAGCTCGGCGGCCAGGAAGTCACCGAAGTGGTCCTCGCCGAGCATGCCGAGGAAGCGGCTGGGTACGCCCAGGCGGGCGCAGGCCACGGCCACATTGGCGGGGGCGCCACCGGCATAGGGGGTGAAGGTCTCCGGGGCATCCGCTGTCCCGTCCGGTGCGTCGCCGAGGCGGCTGGAAAGCAGGTCGACGAGGGCCTCGCCGAAGCTGATCACGGGGGTCATGGGGTCGCTGTCTCCTCACGGCTCAGGGTGGTGCCCAGCAGGTGCTGGGCGCCGGGGACCAGCCACACCGGGTCGAGCCGGGTGTTGGCCGACTCGACGCACAGGAAGTGGCGGGCGGCTTCGATCGAGGTGTCCCCGGGGGGCGCGTCGCCAGGATGCCAGACCACCGCGGAATCGCTGCCTTGGCGGGCGACCCGCAAGCGGCGCGTGCCGTCGTCGAGGCACAGCTCGGCATTGCTGCGGTAGATGCGATCCAGCGCTCCGCGCACGCCGAGCTCGCCCTGCTGGTCCCGCTCGGCGAAGTCGGCCAGCTTGTCCAGGTAGGTGGCGCCGGCCAGGCCCTCGATGCGGCAGGCGAAGGCATCGGCGACCGCCAGGTAGCTGTGCAGGGCCCCGGTGATCTTCACCGGCGTCTCCCCGACATGCTCGGTGATCAGCTCCACATGCAGGCGCCGGGCGTTGGCCTGGATCACCGCGCGGGGCGTGAGCTGGCCGTGCAGGCGCTCATCGGGCGAGAGGTGCAGCTCCACGCCCTCCTCGTGCTCGTCCACGGCGTCGAGGCGCCACTGGGCCTTGCGTGCCGGGCCATGCATGGGTCCCGAGCGGTCGGGCGTCTCGTCGGCGGTGTTCTCGTCGGCGAACCACGGCCAGCACAGCGGGACGCCACCGCGGATCGCGCCGGGCAGGTCCTGGGGCGTGGGGGTGACCCATAGCCAGCCACCGGGCACCATGCCCTCGGGCACCGGCATGGCGTCGGCTGGATGAGAGCCTCCAGCGCGCGCGTCTTCGGGGGCGTCCGGGGCGCCGGCGAATGGAGAGCCTTCAGCTGTCGCGGGGCCGGGCGACGCAGGCAGGAAGTGAAGCACTTGGGCGCCCTGGAGCGAGACGGCGAGTTCCCCCCAGGCCTCGTTGGCCAGCCACACCTCGCGGCCGTGCCACTCGGCGCGGCGCTGGCCGCGGGTCTCTTCGACCAGCCGGGCAAGCGACTCGGGAATCATTCGATCTCCTCCGGGGTCATTCGACCTCCTCGTTGTGCAGGGCCTCGGCGGCGCCCAGCAGGCCCGTCCAGGGCGCGGTGACCACCTGGACCGGGATGGCCCGGGTGTAGGCGCTCATGCGTCCCTTGTCGGTGAAGGCCTCGAGGAAGCGGCTCTCGGGCAGCCACTCGAGCAGCCGTGGCAGGATACCGCCGCACAGGGCGACTCCGCCGCGGGCCCCCAAGGTCAGGGCGGCATCGCCGCAGACATCGCCGAGGATCTTCAGGAACCGCAGCAGGGTATCACGGGCCACGCCGTCGCCGCCCGCGGCCGCCTGGGTGACTTCGGCCGGGCTGGCATGGCGCGGCGGGGCGCCTTTCAGCGAGCAGTGGGCCAGGTAGAGGTCGAGCAGCCCCTGGCCGCAGAGGATGCGCTCCACCGAGACGCGGCCGTAGCGGTTACGAAAATGCCGCAGCAGGTTCTGCTCGCGCTCGTCGGTGGGCGCGAAGGTCACGTGGCCGCCCTCGGTGGGTAGCGGGATCCAGGCGTGACGGCCGGGAAAGAGCCCGGCCACGCCCAGGCCAGTGCCGGGGCCGATCACCAGCCGTGCCGCATGGGGAACCGCCTCGCCGCGCTGCACGTCCACCAGGTCACTGTCGGCCACATGGGGCACGCCCAGCGCCTGGGCGGTGAAGTCATTGATGGCCTTGAAGAGGCTGAGCCCCAGCGTTTGCTGGACCTCCTCCCGGGAGAAGGTCCAGTGGTTGTTGGTCATCTTCACCCGGTCGTCGCGGATCGGGCAGGCGAAGGCCAGGCAGGCCTCGCGGGGGGCGGCTTCGCCCGTCAGCCCGACCCGGCCGAGGTAGTCGCGGACCGCCTCGACCAGGCCCGGGTAATCGGCACAGGGCAGGCTCTGGATGTCCCGGGGCGTGAAGGCGCCCGGGGTCACCAGGGCGAAGCGCGCATTGGTACCGCCGATATCACCGATCAGGGCGGGTCTTGTCATCGTTAATTCGTCCCTTCTGGCCGTCAGGGCTGTTGCAGATGGCAATCGCTCGAAGCTATTCCGGTGACAGGCCTGCGAGGGGGCGCTGTGAACCCCTCCCTGGGCGCTACCGACGCCATCCCTGGCGTAGGACCTCCTCTCCGACCTGTCCCCGGCGCTTCTCGCTGTGCAACTGCGGTAGCCCTGTTCTGGCAGTGACTCAGGCGTCGTCTTCGTGGATCTGGCTCTCCTGGCGCGCCAGGTCGTCGGCCTCGAAACCGCCGAACACCCCAGCACCCTCCTCGCCGCGCATGGCCAGGTGGCGGAAACCGCCGAACAGCTCGCGGCCCAGGCCGACGTGGTAATGGTCGAGATCGCCGACCCGCAGTTCGCGTTCGGCCCAGGTGTGGGCGTCGATCTTGACCTCGAGACTGCCCTTGTCGGCATCCAGGCGCACGATGTCGCCATTCTTGAGCTTGGCCAGCGGGCCGCCGTCCAGGGCCTCGGGGCTGATATGAATCGCCGCCGGCACCTTGCCGGAGGCGCCGGACATGCGGCCGTCGGTGACGAGTGCCACCTTGTAGCCGCGGTCCTGCAGCACGCCGAGATAGGGCGTCAGCTTGTGCAGTTCCGGCATGCCGTTGGCCTTGGGGCCCTGGAAGCGCACCACGGCGATCACGTCGCGGTCCAGCTCGCCGGCCTCGAAGGCACCCTTGAGGTCGTTCTGGTCTTCGAAGATGCGTACCGGCGCCTCCACCACGCGGTGCTCGGGGGCCACGGCCGAGACCTTGATCACGCCACGGCCCAGGTTGCCGTCGAGCACCGTGAGGCCGCCGGTGGGGGCGAAGGGGTCTGCCACGCCGCGCAACACCTCGGTGTCGAGGCTCTGCTCCGGTCCCTCGCGCCACACCAGCTTGCCGTCCTCGAGGAAGGGCTCCTGGGTGTAGGCGGTGAGGTCGGTGCCGAACACCGAGGGAATGTCGCCATGGATCAGACCGGCACCGATCAGTTCGCGGAACAGGTAGCTCATGCCGCCCGCGGCCTGGAAGTGGTTGATGTCGGCCTGGCCGTTGGGATAGACCTGCATCAGGCTCGGCGTCACGGCGGAGAGGTCGGTGAAGTCCTCCCAGGTGAGAGTGAGGCCGGCCGCGGCGGCCATGGCCACCAGGTGCAGGGTGTGGTTGGTCGAGCCGCCGGAGGCGAGCAAGCCGACGATGGCGTTGACGATGGCGCGCTCGTCGATCTGCTTGTAGAAGGGGCGATAGTCGCCGCTGGGCTCGGTATTGCGGATCGCCTGCTCGGTGGCGAAGCGGGTCAGCGCCTCGCGCATCTCGGTGCCGGGGTTGACGAAGGAGGTGCCCGGCAGGTGCAGGCCCATCATCTCCATCATCAGCTGATTGGAGTTGGCGGTGCCGTAGAAGGTGCAGGTGCCGGGGCTATGGTAGGACTGCGACTCGGCCTCGAGCAGGTCTTCGCGGCTGGCCTTGCCCTCGGCGAACAGCTGGCGGATGCGTGCCTTCTCCTTGTTGGGCAGGCCGCTGGGCATGGGCCCGGCAGGCACGAACATCGCCGGCAGATGACCGAAGCGCGCCGCGGCGATGAATAGCCCCGGAACGATCTTGTCGCACACGCCGAGGTAGAGGGCGGCGTCGAACATGTTGTGGGAGAGCCCCACGGCAGTCGCCATGGCGATGACATCGCGGGAGAACAGCGACAGCTCCATGCCCGGCTGGCCCTGGGTCACGCCGTCGCACATGGCCGGCACACCGCCGGCGAACTGGGCGGTGGAGCCCATGGCGCGGGCGGCGGCCTTGATGGTCTCGGGGAAGGTCTCCAGCGGCTGGTGGGCCGAGAGCATGTCGTTGTAGGCCGAGATGATGCCGAGGTTGGCCGAGTTCATCAGCTTCAGCGAATTCTTGTCCGTCGCGCCGCAGGCCGCGAAGCCGTGGGCCAGATTGCCGCAGGAGAGCTCGCCCCGGTGCACACCGCGGCGGTGCTGGTCGGCCATGCGCTGCTCGTAGAGGGCGCGGCGCTCGGCGGAGCGCTGGCGGATGCGGCGGGTGACGTCGGCGACGGTGGGATGGAGGGCGGGGGTCGTGCTGGCCATGGGTCACCTCGGAATCGAGTGTCGGTTGTCTTGTAAACTTACCAATAAAGCGTCCGGATAATTCGCCATGCTACCCGGTAATTGGCAATATTTGTAGTTTTGTTACCGCGATTTTGTTGGCGGGAGACCGGATTACAGCCCCAGTTGTAGGCCTGGTAAGCGCCAGCGCACCAGGCGGGCTATGCCCGATGCGCCTCCGGCTTATCGGGCCTACCACTGCCCTGCGAACCTTGCCCCGGCCGTAGGCCCGGTAAGCGCCAGCGCCCTGGGCGGATCATGCCCGATGCGCCTCCGGCTTATCGGGCCTACCACTGCCCTGTGAACCTTGCCCCGGCCGTAGGCCCGGTAAGCGCCAGCGCACCGGGCGGATCATGCTAGAGCCCTAGCAGGCGCAGCCACCAGCGGCGCCAGGGCGGATCGAGCAGCCACACGGCGTTGTGGCGGGCCTGCAGGAAGACGCTGCGCTGGTGGCTGAAGCGCAGGAAGCCGGTCTCGCCCTGGTAGGCTCCCATACCGCTCTCGCCGATGCCACCGAAGGGCAGGGCGGGCACGGCGTAGTGCCACAGGGTGTCATTGAAGACCACGCCCCCCGAGTGGGTCTGCTCCAGCAGGCGCCGGCGACGGCCCGGGTCGTCGGTGAAGGCGTAGAGCGCCAGGGGGCGAGGCCCCTCGGCGACCCTGGCCAGGGCGGCGTCGAAGTCGCGCACGCCGATCACCGGCAGCCAGGGGCCGAATATCTCCTCCTGCATGATCGCCAGGTTGGCGGTCGGGTCCACTACCAGTGTAGGTGGCAGTTTGGTGTCCCGGCCAAGCTTCAGACGCTCGCCCAGTTCGATCACCCGGCAGCCGTGATCGCGGGCCTCGTCGAGCAGGCGATCGAGCCGCAGGCGCGAGGGCTCGCCGGGCACCGCCGAATAGTCGTCGCTGGCGGTGCCCCGTGGATAGAACGCCTTGACCACCTCGCGGATCGCCTCGATGAAGGCCGGCAGCCGTGCCGCATCGATCAGCACATGATCCGGGGCGATGCAGGTCCGGCCGGCGTTGAGCCACTTGCCGAAGGCGATGCGCCGGGCGGCATGCGCCAGGTCGGCATCATCGGCGACGATGGTCGGAGCCTTGCCGCCGAGTTCCAGGGTGACCGGCGTCAGATGGTCGGCGGCCGCACGTGCGACCTCGTGGCCCATCGCCGGGCTGCCGGTGAACAGCAGGTGGTCGAAGGGCAGGGCGGCGAAGGCCTGGGCGGTCTGCGTGTCGCCGGTGACCACGCACAGCTCGTCGGGCGCGAAGTAGCGCTCGACCAGCCGGGCCAGCAGGGCGCTGGTGGTGGGAGTCTGCTCGCTGGGCTTGATCATCACCCGGTTGCCGGCGGCCAGGGCATCGACCGCCGGCAGCAGCGCCAGGCTCCAGGGGTAGTTGGCCGGGGCGAAGATGCCCACGACCCCCAGCGGCTGGCGATAGATGCGCGCCCGGGCCGGCTGCAGCCGCCAGGGCACGGCGGCACGGCGCGGCGCCATCCAGCGCTTCAGGTGCCGGCGGGTGTGGCGGAGTGCCAGCAGCAGCGGAGCGATCTCCGCCAGACGCGTCTCGGCCTCGGCGCGGTGGCCGAAATCCTGGTGGATCGCCTGGATGACCTCGTCGCGGTGGTGGCGGGTCATGCGCGCCAGGCGGGCGAGGCGGTCGCGGCGGGTCGCCGCCGAGGGGAAGGGCTCGGCGGCGAAGGCGTGGCGCTGCTGGTCCAGGCGCGCCTGCAGGGCGCGGGCGTCGGTCATGCACGTCTCCGTGTGTCGATGAGGATGGAAGGGGGCTCGGGCACTGGGCACAATGTAGGCCTTCTGCCAACGGCTTGTCAGCCGCCGGCCCCTTTTTACTCCGGGAGTCCCCATGTCGGAGCTGGTCCTGAGCGAACTGCCCGCCATCGAGGCGGTGCCGGCCGCGGCCTGGAATGCGCTGGTCGGCGACGACCATCCCTTCCTGCGCCACGAGTTCCTGCATGCCCTGGAGGCCAGCGGGGCGGTGAGCCCCGCCACCGGCTGGGTACCGCGCCACCTGACCCTCTGGCAGGGCGAGGCGCTGGTCGGCGTCATGCCGCACTACCACAAGCACCACTCCTTCGGTGAATACGTCTTCGACTGGGGCTGGGCCGAGGCCTGGGAGCGCGCCGGGGGCGACTACTACCCCAAGGGGCTCTCGGCGATTCCCTTCACCCCGGCACCCGGGCCGCGCCTGGCCCTGGCCCCGCACCTCGACCCCCTGGCCGCCCGCCGGGTGCTGGCCCAGGCCTGGGAGGAAAGCGCGCTGTCGAGCTGGCACCTGCTGTTCGCCGAGCCGCGCGAGGTCGAGGCCTGGCAGGCGGCCTGTCCGTCCCTGCTGGCACGCCAGGGCGTGCAGTTCCAGTGGCAGGATCGCGGCTACGGCGACTTCGAGGGCTTCCTGGCCACCCTGACCGCGAAGCGGCGCAAGGCGATCCGCCGCGAGCGGCGCCTGGTGGCCGACCAGGGCCTGACCCTGCATCGCCTGGAGGGCGAGGCCATCGACGCGGCGGCGATGGCCCACTTCTTCCGCTGCTACGAGATCACCCACCTGGAACGCGGCCGCCACGGCTACCTCGGCCTCGATTTCTTCGAGCGCCTGCGCCGCACCCTGCCCGAGTCGCTGCTGCTGATCCAGGCCCGATGCGACGGCGCCCCGGTGGCCGCCGCGCTCTGCCTGCAGGGCGCGCGCACCCTCTACGGGCGCTACTGGGGCAGCGAGGTACTGGCCGACTGCCTGCACTTCGAGGCCTGCTACTACCAGGGCATCGAGCATTGTCTCGAACGCGGCCTGATCACCTTCGACCCCGGCACCCAGGGCGAGCACAAGCTCGCCCGGGGCTTCGCTCCGCGGCGGCTCACCTCGCTGCACCATATCGCCGACCCGCGACTGGGCGACGCCGTGGCGCGCTTCTGCGCCGAGGAGCGGGCCCATGTCGAGGCCTACTGCCGGGCGGCCGAGGCGGCGCTGCCCTTCCGGGAAGGCTCCTAAACCCTGCCGATAGGCGGCGAAACTGGCATAATGCCCGCCATCGGCAACCTCGTGACGGACTCCCTGCATGCTCAAGTGGCTGGCCATCGTGCTCATCATCCTGCTCGCGCTGCTGCAGTACCGGCTGTGGCTCGGCGAGGGCGGCATGCGCGAGCTCACCGAGGTGCGCCAGCGGGTGACCGTGTTGGAGGAACAAAACCAGCCGCTACGCGCCCGCAATGCGCGCCTGGCCGCCGAGGTGGTGGACCTCAAGACCGGCCTCGATGCCATCGAGGAGCGGGCCCGCAGCGACATCGGCATGGTGCGCAGCGACGAGCAGTTCTTCTGGGTGCCCGGCGTGGCGGTGGAGACCACCGGTCTCGAGGCCAATGCCGGCCTGGTGGGCATGCCGGCATCCGGCGCCGAGGCTGGCCAATGAGCCGTCGCCCGTGGCTGGTGGTGCCTGCCGCGGGGCAGGGGCGACGCATGGGCGCCGACCGCCCCAAGCAGTACCTGCCGCTGGCCGGCCGGCCGGTGCTGGCCTGCACCCTGGCGCGCCTCCACGCGGCCTTCCCCGAGGCCCGGCTCTGCCTCTGCCTCGACCCTGACGATGGCCACTTCGACCCGGGCTGGGTGCCCTTCGCCGACTGGCGGCGTGTGCCTGGCGGGGCCGAGCGCGTCGACTCGGTGGTCAACGCCCTGGCGGCCATCGCCCCGGAGGCCGATGAGAATGACCTGGTGCTGGTCCATGACGTGGCCCGGCCCTGCGTCACCGTCGACGATCTTTCGCGGCTGCTGGCGGCCATTGTGGACGACCCCGTGGGCGGGCTGCTGGCGGCCCCGGTGGCCGATACCATGAAGCGCGACGACGGCGCCGGGCGGGTGCGGGCCACCGAGGCCCGCGAGGGCCTCTGGCACGCCTATACCCCCCAGGGCTTCCGCCATGGCCTGCTGCGTCGCGCCCTGAATGATGCGCTGGCGCGGGGCGTCGCCGTCACCGACGAGGCCTCGGCGGTGGAGGCGGCGGGCCTCTCGCCGCGGCTGGTCGGCGGGCGTCGCGACAACCTCAAGATCACCCATCCCGAGGACCTGGCCCTGGCGGCCTTGATATTGTCTGCCCAGCAACAGGTATAAAACGAACATGATGCGAATCGGCCACGGCTTCGATGTCCACCGCTTCGGCGAGGGCGACCACCTGATGGTCGGCGGTGTCGCCATTCCCTTCGACCGGGGATTCGTCGCCCACTCCGACGGCGACGTGCTGCTGCATGCGCTCTGCGACGCCCTGCTGGGCGCCTGCGCGCTGGGCGACATCGGCCGCCACTTCCCCGACACCGACCCGGCCTGGGCCGGCGCCGACAGCCGTGCCCTGCTGCGCCATGTCGCCGGGCTGGTGGACGGGGCCGGCTATCGGGTCGGCAACCTGGATGCCACCCTGATCGCCCAGGCGCCGAAGATGGCGCCGCATATCGACGCCATGGCACGACATATCGCCGACGACCTGGGTGTTGGCCGAGGCGCGGTCAACGTCAAGGCCACCACCAGCGAACGGCTCGGCTTCACCGGCCGCGGCGAGGGCATCGCCGCCGAGGCGGTGGCGCTGCTGGTGCGTCGCGACGGGGAGGCGGCCGGTGAGTGAGGTCGGCTCCCCCGGCGTCCAGGATGCCATCGACTGGCCGCCGGCCTGGCCGCGGGTGCTGGAGGGCGAGTTCGGCGTGCCGCCATCCGGCGACTACCGCGCCGTTCCCGAGGACTTCCGGGTCGAGGAGGCCCTCGACTTTGCCCCGGAAGGGGAGGGCGAGCACCTCTGGCTGTTCATCGAGAAGCGCGACCTGACCACCGCCATGGTGGCCCGAGAGCTGGCCCGGCTCTGCGAGGTCTCGCCGCAAGTGGTCGGCTACTCGGGCATGAAGGACCGCGTCGCCGTGACCCGCCAATGGCTCTCCGTGCAGTTGCCCGGCCGCGAGGCCCCCGAGGGGCTCGTGGCGCGACTCGCCGAGCGTGGCATCCGGGTGCTCGACCAGGCCCGCCATCCGCGCAAGCTAAAGCGCGGCGTGCACCGGGCCAATCGCTTCCACTTACGAATCACCGGGGCGGCCGTGGCCGACCCGGGGCTCGAGGCGCGCTGGCAGCGCCTCTGCGACGCGGGGGTCGCCAACTACGTCGGCCCCCAGCGCTTCGGCGCGGACGGGCGCAACCTGCAGCGTGCCCGGGCCGTGCTGGCCCGCGGCTGGCGCAAGCGCGATGATCGTGAGGGCATGCTGCTCTCGGCGGCCCGCAGCTTCCTGTTCAACGAGCTGCTGGCGGCCCGGGTGCGCGACCACAGCTGGGCCATGCCGCTGCCCGGCGAGGTGGTGATGCTCGACGGCAGTGCCAGCCAGTTCGACGTCGCGCCCGACGATGCCGCCGAGCTTGGCGAGCGCGCCCGGCGCCTCGACCTGCATCCCGCCGGAATACTCTGGGGCGTCGGCACGTCGCGTGCCGCCGGCGCGGCCCGGGCCCACGAGGCCGCTCTGGTCGCGCGCTACCCCGGGCTGTGTGGCGGGCTCGAACGCGCCGGCGTTCGCCTGGCCCGCCGGGCCTTGCGGCTGCGCCTGGGCGAGCCGCGGCTGACACGCGGCGACGGCGAGCTCTGGCTGGCTTTTAGCCTGCCGCGGGGAGCCTTCGCCACCGCCGTGCTGCGGGAACTGATCTCTCATCCCTTCCTTGGGGCCCCTCCTACCGACAGGAGCCTGTGATGCGTCGACTGCTGTTATCCAATGACGACGGGGTGCATGCCCCGGGGCTGCGCGCCCTCCACGATGCCCTGCTGCCTCATGCGCGGCTGCGTGTGGTCGCGCCGGATCGCGACAAGAGCGGGGCCAGCAACTCCCTCACGCTGAGCCGGCCGCTGGCGCTCTCCTCACTCGACAACGGCTTCTACAGCGTCGACGGTACGCCCGCGGACTGTGTCTACCTGGGGGTCAACGGCGTCTGGGACGAGAAGCCCGACCTGGTGATATCGGGCATCAACCACGGTGGCAACCTCGGCGACGACGTGCTCTACTCCGGCACCGTGGCCGCCGCCATGGAGGGGCGCAACCTGGGCATGGCGGCCATCGCCATGTCGCTGGTGGGGGCGCGCCATTTCGAGACCGCCGGACGGGTGGCGGCGAGCCTGGTCGGGGCGGCCGACCAGCTCTCGCTGCCGCCGCGCAGCCTGCTCAACGTCAACGTGCCGGACCTGCCGTGGAGCGAGATCCAGGGCTTTCGGGTCACCCGGATGGGCTATCGCGGCCCGGCAGCGCGCCCCCTGGAGGTTCGTGATCCACGGGGCCGGCTGCGCTACTGGATCGCCACCGTGGGCGAAAATGCCGACGATGGCCCGGACACCGACTTCGCCGCCGTCGAGGCGGGCTATGTTTCCATCACGCCGCTGCAGACCGACCTGACCCGGCATGCAGCGCGCGACGACGTGCAGGACTGGCTGGATGCACTCACCTGAACTGCTGCGCGGTGTCGGCATGACATCGCAGCGAACCCGGGACCGCATGATCGGCCGCCTGGCCGACCAGGGGATCCATGACCGACGGGTCCTGGAGGTGATGGCCCGGGAGCCGCGTCATCTCTTCCTCGACGAGGCCCTGGCGCATCGTGCCTACGAGGACACCTCGCTGCCCATCGGTCATGGCCAGACCCTCTCCCAGCCGTGGATGGTGGCACGCATGACCGAGCTGGTGATCCAGGAGGCGCCGTCCCGGGTGCTGGAGGTGGGCACCGGCTCTGGCTACCAGACCCTGGTGCTGTCGCGGCTGGTGAAGGAACTCTGGTCGGTGGAACGGATCAATGCCCTGCATCGCCGTGCCGGAGGTCGCCTGCGCCTGCTCGAGGTTCGCAATACCCGGCTGCGCCTCGCCGATGGTGGCCATGGCTGGCCGGAGGAGGCGCCCTTCGACGTGATCCTGCTGACCGCCTGTGCCAGCGAGTTGCCCGCGCCGCTGCTCGCCCAGCTCGGCGACGGGGGGGTGTTGATCACGCCGCTGGCCGAGCCGGATGGCCGGCAATCCCTGACCCGTGTGCGCCGCAGCGGTGATGGCTTCGAGACACAGCGGCTGGAAGCGGTGCGGTTCGTGCCGCTGCTGGAAGGCGTCATTCGATGAAAGGAGTCCGCTGTTGAAGCGTCATCTCGGTATCTTTCTCAGGGGCGCCGGCATGGGGGCCGCCGATGCGGTGCCCGGTGTGTCCGGCGGCACCATCGCCTTCGTCACCGGCATCTATGAGGAGCTGATCCACAGCATCAAACAGTTCGGCCCCAGCGCCTTCGTCGCCTGGCGTCGCGGCGGCCTTGCGTTGCTGGTGGTGCATCTCAACCTGGCCTTCGTGCTACCGCTGCTGGCCGGCATCGCCATCAGCCTGTTCAGCGTGGCCCACCTGGTCGTCTGGTTGATGGACGATTTCCCTCAGCTGCTCAACGGCTTCTTCTTCGGCCTGGTGGCCGCCTCGGCGGTGGTCGTCAGCCGCCATCCGGCCGACTGGAAATGGTGGCACCTGCTGCCGCTCGCCGCTGGCCTGCTGCTCGCCCACGGCCTGCCGTCGCTGATGCCGCTGGTCACCCAGCTCGGCAATCCCGACCTGGTGCTGGTGGTGGGCGGGGCCATCGCCATCAGTGCCCTGCTGCTGCCCGGTGTGTCGGGCAGCTTCCTGCTGCTGACCATGGGTCTCTATGGCACGGTGATGCAGGGCATCCGCGGCTTCGACCTGGGGTTGATCGGGCTGTTCGGGGCGGGCTGCCTGATCGGCCTGTTCGGCTTCTCGCGGTTGCTCTCCTGGCTGCTGCGCCACCATCACACCGCAACCCTGCAGCTGCTGGTCGGCTTCATCATCGGTTCGCTGCCGGTACTCTGGCCATGGCGCGAACTGGTACGCTACCAACTGGGTTCCGAGGGCCAGATGATTCCCCTCGACTACCGTTACCTGACCCCGGCCGACTTCGCCGAGCTGACCGGCGACCCTGCCCGGCTGCCGGCGGTGGTGGCCCTGATGCTGGCCGGTGCGGCCCTGGTGCTGCTGATCAGCCGGGCCAATCGGCCGGCGACATCCGGTTCTCGACAAGGTGCTGACAAGGAGGAAGGCTCCGATGCATAAGGTATTTCTGATTTCTGGCCTGGCCCTGGCGCTCGCCGGCTGTGCCGCCCAGCAGGGCGAGAGCGGGCCGGTACAGGTCCGCGACCTGTCGGCCAGCCGCGCGGATGCGACGCCCGCCGACTACACCGTGGAAGCCGGCGACACGCTCTACGGCATCGCCTGGCGCTATGACATGGACTACCGCGACCTGGCCCGCCTCAATCGCATCGGCCCTCCTTACCGCATCGAGCCCGGTCAGCGGCTGGTGCTGGGCGGCGAGGGCAGCGCCACCGCGGCCTCCGGCCAGGGCGGCGGCGAGGACGCGGCCGGCGGCCGTGGGGTCGTGGCCACCGGTCTCGGCGGCGAGGCATCGGGGAGCGATGAGGAGCTCGATTGGCTGATGCCCGACGAGAGTGCCATCGAACGTAACCGCCGCCTCTCGGCCGAGCGTCAGGAGGCGGACGACTCGCCCCGGGGGGCCAGTCAGGCGGCCGTGGCCAGCCCATCAACGACGGAAAGCGCCGATGCCGTCTCGGGCGCCGACCAGGGGCCGGGACCGGTCTACAGCTACGAGAGCCCGGGAGCGGACGGCAGCCTGAGCGAGCGCGACCTGGCCGAACGGCGTGAACGGGTGTCGCGCGCGGAGGACGCGGAGGAAGAGCAGGCCACCGGCGCGGCGGCACAGCGCAGCACCGAACCGAGCGCCGCGCCCGACGCCACGGCCGAGGACGAGGCGGCCCAGACGGCCAGGGCGTCGTCGGAGACAGACGACGGTGGCGCTGATGCCGGGACCTCGGTCGCCGGCGAGCCGGCCGCCGAGCAGCGCGCCGGGCGCCGCTACACCCCGGTGGATGAGGTGGCCTGGCAGTGGCCGTTCGAGGGTGACGTGGTCGGTCGTTTCGGCGAGGGCGGAAGCATCACCGCCGGCATTGATATCGCGGGTCAAAAGGGGCAACCTGTCAAGGCAGCCGGCCCGGGAATCGTGGTCTATGCGGGCAGCGGCGTCAGGGGCTACGGCAACCTGATTCTGCTCAAGCACAACGACCAGTTCCTGAGTGCCTATGCCCACAACGACACCCTGAACGTCAAGGAGAATGATGTGGTCGAGGCTGGCGAGGTCATCGCCACCATGGGCGACAGTGATGCCGAGGATGTCAGGCTGCATTTCGAGGTGCGCAAGGACGGCCAGCCTCAGGATCCCCTCGAGTTTCTGCCTGCCCGCTGACCCTGACCCTGACGGTCGGCCAGCATCGGATGTAGGACGGACGAGGTACCGCACAATAATAACTTCGCGCGTCGATCGTCCGGCCATGGACCCACGACGCCCGGTCGCAACCATGGGGTAGCAATCGATGAGCATGCTTGAACGGGATCTTCAGGATGTGCATCTGGCATCCGCCAACGAGGCGAACGAGGACGCTGTCGAGAGCGAGGATGAGCGGGAGGACATCGAGGACGAGGAGGCGGTGGTCGGCGACGATGAGGCCTTCGAGAAGGCGCTGAGTCGCGAGGATCGCCATCAGCGTCACAGCCTCGATGCCACCCAGATCTACCTCAACGAGATCGGCTTCTCGCCGCTGCTGACGCCGGAGGAAGAGGTCTTCTTCGGGCGCCTGGCGCGCAAGGGTGACCCGCTGGGCCGCTCGCGGATGATCGAGTCGAACCTGCGCCTGGTGGTGAAGATCGCCCGGCGTTATCTCAATCGTGGCCTCACCCTGCTCGACCTGATCGAGGAGGGTAACCTGGGCCTGATCCGCGCGGTGGAGAAGTTCGATCCCGAGCGTGGCTTTCGCTTCTCCACCTACGCCACCTGGTGGATCCGCCAGACCATCGAGCGGGCGCTGATGAACCAGACCCGCACCATTCGGCTGCCGATCCATGTGGTCAAGGAACTCAACATCTACCTGCGGGCGGCCCGTGAGCTGACCCAGAAGCTGGATCACGAGGCCACGGCCGAGGAGATCGCCGACCATCTCGACAAGCCGGTGGCGACCGTCAAGAAGATGATGGGCCTCAATGAGCGCGTCTCCTCCGTCGACTACCCGATGGGTAGCGAGAGCGACAAGCCGCTGATCGAGACCCTGGCCGACGACAACGACCAGGGCCCCGAGTCCACCCTGGTGGACGGCGACGTGCGCCAGCATGTCGACGAATGGCTGGCCGAGCTCACCGAGAAGCAGATGGAGGTGGTGGTGCGCCGCTTCGGCTTGCGCGGCCACGAGGCCGCGACCCTCGAGCAGGTCGGCGAGGAGATCGGCCTGACGCGCGAACGGGTCCGCCAGATCCAGGTGGAAGCGCTCAAGAAGCTGCGCCGAATGCTCGACAAGCAGGGCCTCTCGCTGGATGCCATCTTCGAGTGACGTCGCGTGCCGGAGGCCCCTCCGGCACCGGCACGCCACTGCCCCAGGACCCCGACCATGGCCCGGCCGCTGATCGCCGACATCGACCTCGACGCCCTGCGTCACAACTATCGCCTGGCCCGTGACCAGGCCCCCCACAGCCGCGCCGTCGCCGTGATCAAGGCCGATGCCTATGGCCATGGCGCCGTGGCCTGTGCCCGGGCGCTCGAGGGCCTGGCGCCGGCCTTCGCCGTGGCCTGCCTCGAGGAGGCGCAGGCCCTGCGCGAGGGGGGCATCACGGTGCCCATCGTGCTGCTCGAGGGCATCTTCGAGGCCGCCGAGCTCGAGCGAGTCGAGGCGCTGGGGCTGTGGATCGCGGTGCACACCGACTGGCAGCTGGAGGCGCTGCTCGCCTATCGCCCCGCGCACCCCATCCCGGTGTGGGTCAAGGTGGACTCGGGCATGCACCGGCTGGGCTTCCCGCCGGAACAGGCCGAGGTGGTCTGGGCGCGTCTCGTCGCGGCGCCCGACTGCGCCTGCGACCTGCACCTGATGAGCCACTTCGCCACCGCCGATGCCCTGGCGCCCGACTACTTCCGGCGCCAGCTCGCGCTGCTCGACGACCTGGCGATACGGCTCGAGGCGCCCACCTGCCTCGCCAACTCGCCCGCCACCCTGGCCTGGCCCGAGGCGCATGGCGCCTGGAACCGTCCGGGGGTGATGCTCTACGGCAGCGACCCGCTGGAGGCCTCCAGCGAGGCGAGCCGTCGCCTGGCGCCGGTGATGACCCTGCGCTCCGCAATCATCGCCGTGCGCGAACTCGCCCCGGGCGAGCCGGTGGGCTATGCCGGGCGCTGGAGGGCGCCACGCCCCTCGCGGATCGGCGTGGTCGCCTGCGGCTACGGCGACGGCTATGACCGGCATGCGGTCGACGGCACCCCGGTGCTGGTCGACGGACAACGCACGGCCATCGCCGGCAAGGTCTCCATGGACATGCTGACGGTGGATCTCACCGAGCTTCCCGAGGCCGACATCGGCAGCGAGGTGGTGCTCTGGGGGCGCGCCACGAACGGCGCACTGCTGTCCGTGGACGAGGTGGCACGCCATTGCGACACCATCAGCTACACCCTGCTCACCGGGGTGCTGCCGAGGGTACCCAGGCGCTATCATGGCGCGCACTGATCACCGCAGCACGGGAAGCCGCATGTCCAGGGACGCTACCACCAAGACCGCCTTCGCCCATCCCCGCTACTGGCCGGTTTGGCTGGCCATCGGCTCGATGCATGTTGCCGCCTGGCTGCCCTGGCGCCTCAAGCTCTGGGTCGGCAAGGCGATCGGTCTGGCCGCCTGGCGCTTCGCGAAACGCCGCCGGCATATCACCGAGACTAACCTGCGGCTCTGCTTTCCCGAGCGGGACGACGAGCAGCATCAGAGGTTGGTCCGCGAGACCTTTATCGCCAACGGCATCGGGATCATGGAGACCGCCACCGGCTGGTGCCGCGACCCTGAACACTTGCGCCACCGGGTCACCTTCAAGGGCCAGGAGCACATGGCCCGGGTGCAGGCGCAAGGGAAGGGGGCACTGATCATCGGTGTGCACTTCTCGACCCTGGACCTGGGCGGCGCCCTGCATTCGCTGTTCTTCCCCGCGGATGTGGTCTATCGCCCCCACGACAACCCGCTCTTCGAGCGCTTCATGACCCGCGCGCGCAACCGCATCTTCGGCATTTCCATCGACCGTCATGACCTGCGCGGCGTGGTGCGACGGATCAAGGCCGGGCACCATGTCTGGTACTCCCCGGACCAGGACTTCGGCCGCGACGTCAGCGTCTTCGCCCCCTTCTTCGGCATTGAGGCAGCCAGCATCAAGCTCACTGCCAAGATCGCCCGTATGACCGGGGCGCCCGTCATGCCACTGATCTTCCACCGCAATCCGGACAACCGTACCTACACACTGGAGTACTTGCCGCCGCTGGAGAACTTCCCCAGCGGCGACGAGGTAGCCGACGCGGCCAAGGTCAACGCCTTCATCGAAGCCGCCATTCGCAAGCACCCCGAGCAGTATCTGTGGCTACACCGGCGCTTCAAGACCCGACCCAGGAGCGAGCCCGGGTTCTACTGACGCTGATGGACGGATGTCGGGTTTGTAGGCCAGATAAGCCGAAGGCGCATCTGGCTTATGGAGCCTCCAGTGGCGTGAGTTGGCCACTACTCGCCCGGTGCGCTGTCGCTTACCGGGCCTACGTCTGGAAGCGGGAAGTGAAATGAAAAAAACCCCACGCACCTCGCGGTCGTGGGGTTTCTTCCAGCTTCAGGCTTACAGCTTACCGCGCCGGCGAAGCCGGTCAGGCGTCGATGCGCTTGTACTTCATGCGGTGCGGGGTGTCGTCGCCGACGCGCTTCTTGTGGTCCGCCTCGTACTCGGTGTAGTTGCCCTCGAAGAACTCCACGTGGGACTCGCCCTCGAAGGCCAGGATGTGGGTAGCGATGCGGTCGAGGAACCAGCGGTCGTGGGAGATCACCAGGGCACAGCCGGGGAAGGCCAGCAGGGCCTCCTCCAGCGCCCGCAGGGTCTCGATGTCCAGGTCGTTGGAGGGTTCGTCGAGGAGCAGCACATTGGCGCCCTGCTTGAGGGTCTGGGCCAGCTGCAGGCGACCGCGCTCGCCGCCGGAGAGCTCGCTCAGGCGCTTCTGCTGGTCGTTGCCCTTGAAGTTGAAGCGGCCCACGTAGGCCCGCGAGGAGACCTCGTAGCCGTTGATGTTGAGGATGTCCTGGCCGTCGGAGACCGCCTCCCACACCGTCTGCTTGTCATCCAGGGCGTCGCGCAGCTGCTCGACGTGGGCGATCTTGACGGTTTCGCCGATCACCACCTCGCCGCCGTCGGGTTGCTCGGTGCCGGTGATCAGCTTGAACAGGGTCGACTTGCCCGCGCCGTTGCCGCCGACGATCCCCACAATGCCCCCCTTGGGGACGGTGAAGGTCAGGTCCTCGTAGAGCAGTTGGCCGTCGAAGGCCTTGGCCACATCGTGGAACTCGATGACCTTGTCGCCCAGGCGCGGACCGGGCGGAATGTAGATCTCGTTGGTCTCGTTGCGCTTCTGGAAGTCGCCGGACTGCATTTCCTCGAAGCGGTTGAGGCGCGCCTTGCTCTTGGCCTGGCGGCCCTTGGCGTTACTGCGCACCCACTCCAGCTCCTGCTTGATCGCCTTGTTCTTCGAGGCCTCCTGCTTGGCCTCCTTCTCCAGGCGTTTCTCCTTGGCCTCGAGCCAGCCCGAGTAGTTGCCCTCGAAAGGGATGCCCTGGCCGCGGTCGAGCTCGAGGATCCAACCGGCCACGTTGTCGAGGAAGTAGCGGTCGTGGGTGATCGCCACCACGGTGCCGCTGTAGTCGTGCAGGAAGCGTTCCAGCCAGGCTACGGACTCGGCATCCAGGTGGTTGGTGGGCTCGTCGAGCAGCAGCATGTCGGGGCTGGAGAGCAGCAGGCGGCACAGCGCCACACGGCGCCGCTCGCCGCCGGAGAGGTGGCCGACGCGGGCCTCCCAGGGCGGCAGGCGCAGGGCCTCGGCAGCCACTTCCAGCTTGCGGTCCAGGTTGTGGGCGTCGGAGGCCTCGATGATGTTCTCCAGGCGCGCCTGCTCGCTGGCCAGGGCATCGAAGTCGGCGTCCGGCTCGGCATAGGCCACGTAGACGGCGTCGAGTTTCTCCTGGGCCTCCTTGATCTCGCCCAGGGCCTCTTCCACGGTCTCGCGGACGTTCTTGTCGTCGTCGAGCGCCGGTTCCTGGGGCAGGTAGCCGACGTTGATACCCGGCATGGGGCGCGCCTCGCCCTCGAACTCGGTGTCGACGCCGGCCATGATGCGCAGCAGGGTCGACTTGCCCGCGCCATTGAGGCCCAGCACGCCGATCTTGGCGCCCGGGAAGAAGGACAGCGAGATGTCCTTGAGGATCTGCTTCTTGGGGGGCACGACCTTGCCCACCCGGTTCATGGTGTAGACGTATTGCGCCATGGAAAGCCACTTTGTTGGGGGGTTTCAGTGGCCACGATGATAGAGCCCGGGGCCGCCAAAGGCCAGCGTCCCCGGGCCGAGGGCAGGGGTTACTCTTCCTCTTCCTCGAGGGCCCAGTCGTCCTCGATGGCGCGGCGCAGGCGGCGCTCCTCGATGAGGGCCTCCACGCGTCGGCGGGCCCTCAGGGTATCGGCACGACTGCTGGGGCGGACGCGACCGTAGTCGTCATTGACCGCTTCCAGATAGTCCTGATCGTCATCGTCGGTGGTGTCGAGAAGGGGTTCATGGCTCATGCGACGTCCTCCCATGGCCCGGGGCCGAACGCTGCAAGGTCCGGCGGAGCATACGATCGCTTCCCGTCCCGGGTGCGGAACCTGAAGCGCCAGCAGGCAACGACCGTTGCCTGCTGGCTATATAGCTTCATGGAAGGCCGAGGACAAGCCCCCGGGGGACTTTTTTGGTTCTTCACAAGTCGGCGTGAAAACAGCGGGAGTGTCGCGTAGACATCATGGATTGACCTGCCCCTCCTCAACGTCGTGGGTTACGTTGAGGAGGGACCTAAACGCAGAGCCACTATTGAGGGAGGCAGGTCATGACACAGTCTAACGC